>NZ_JAPFHC010000002.1:0-320082 GCF_059803535.1 Pseudomonas sp. RP-B7 | reverse complement strand
GTCCAAGCCTAAAATGTGTAAACGATGTCCCCGGTTTCAGATGTAAAGGATGTCTACGGTTCTACACCCGCGCTGGGCGGCGAAGCCGCCCCAATAAGGCCGCCGCGGTGTTTCAGAAAGACCGCGGCCGCCTGGATTTGGGGCGGCTGCGCCGCCCAGCGCGGGGCAAGCCCGCTCACTACAGGCTTCGGGGTTACTTGAAGCGGCGCTCTACGCCTTTTTCGACCAGAATCTTCGCGGAAATCTCTTCCACCGAGAAATGCGTGGAATTGATGTGCGCAATATTCTCGCGGCGGAACAGATTTTCCACTTCACGCACCTCGAATTCGCACTGCGCATAGCTGGAATAACGGCTATTGGGCTTGCGCTCGTTGCGGATCGAGGTAAGGCGGTCCGGGTCGATGGTCAGGCCGAACAGCTTGTGCCGGTGCGAACGCAAGGCCGCAGGCAGCGTCAGGTGTTCCATGTCGTCCTCGGTCAGCGGATAGTTGGCCGCGCGGATACCGAATTGCATGGCCATGTACAGGCAGGTCGGGGTCTTGCCGCAGCGCGATACGCCCACCAGGATCAGGTCGGCCTTGTCGTAGTAGTGCGTGCGGGCACCGTCGTCATTGTCGAGGGCGAAGTTCACCGCCTCGATACGCTCCATATAGTTGGAGTTATGGCCAATGGAATGGGACTTTCCTACGGAATACGAGGAGTGTTCACTCAGCTCTTGTTCCAGGGGCGCCAGGAAGGTCGAGAAGATGTCGATCATGAAACCATTCGACGTTGCGAGAATCTCACGGATGTCTTGATTGACGATCGTGTCGAAAATGATCGGCCGAAAGCCGTCTTTTTCAGCCGCCAGATTGATTTGTTGTACCATGGCCCGCGCTTTTTCCACGCTGTCGATGTAAGGCCGCGTGAATTTGGCGAAGGTAATGTTTTCGAACTGCGCGAGCAGGCTTTGACCCAATGTTTCGGCTGTGATGCCGGTGCCGTCGGAGATAAAGAAAGCAGATCGTTTCATTTGAGCCCTGGGCCTTAAGCTGATGACGAATCTTGGATATGATAGGCGCGATTTTGCCGTCCCACAGTGGGCCGCATTCTCACTTATTTTCCAGGTCCAGGCCACAAACGCCGGCGAAAGCTCCTACTGAGCAGCCCGCGTCCTGAGCTTTTCCAACACAGTTAGTGGAGAGATCACCTTGGTAGAGTACGTAGTTTCCCTCGATAAGCTCGGCGTCCATGATGTAGAGCACGTAGGGGGCAAGAACGCATCCCTCGGCGAGATGATCAGTAATCTTGCAGGCGCTGGTGTATCGGTGCCCGGTGGTTTTGCCACCACGGCCCAGGCTTACCGCGATTTCCTCGAACTGAGCGGCCTCAATGCTCAGATCCACGCCGCGCTGGACGCACTGGACGTCGACGACGTCAACGCCCTGGCCAAGACCGGCAGCCAGATCCGCCAGTGGATCATGGAAGCCGAGTTCCCCGAGAAGCTCAACGCGGAAATCCGCACCGCCTTCGCCGCCCTGTCGGCGGGCAACCCGGACATGGCCGTCGCCGTGCGCTCCTCGGCCACTGCCGAAGACTTGCCGGACGCCTCCTTCGCCGGTCAGCAGGAAACCTTTCTGAACATCCGCGGCGTGGAAAACGTGATCCGCGCGGCCAAGGAAGTCTTCGCCTCGCTGTTCAACGACCGCGCCATTTCCTACCGCGTACACCAAGGTTTCGACCACAAGCTGGTGGCCCTGTCTGCCGGTGTGCAGCGCATGGTGCGTTCGGAAACCGGCACCGCCGGCGTAATGTTCACCTTGGACACCGAATCCGGCTTCCGTGACGTGGTGTTTATCACCGGCGCCTACGGCCTGGGCGAAACCGTCGTACAAGGCGCGGTAAACCCGGACGAATTCTACGTACACAAGGGCACCCTCGAAGCGGGTCGCCCGGCCATCCTGCGCCGTAACCTGGGCAGCAAGGCCATCAAGATGATCTACGGCGACGAGGCCAAGGCCGGTCGCTCGGTCAAGACCGTTGATGTCGACAAGGCCGAGCGCGCGCGTTTCTGCCTGACCGACGCTGAAGTCAGCGAATTGGCCAAACAAGCGATGATCATCGAAAAGCACTACAAGTGCCCGATGGACATCGAGTGGGCCAAAGACGGCGACGACGGCAAGCTGTACATCGTGCAGGCCCGTCCGGAAACCGTGAAGAGCCGCACTTCGGCCAACGTCATGGAACGCTACCTGCTGAAAGAAACCGGCACCGTGCTGGTGGAAGGCCGTGCCATCGGCCAGCGCATCGGCGCCGGCAAGGTGCGGATCATCAAGGACGTGTCCGAAATGGATAAAGTCCAGCCAGGTGACGTACTGGTCTCCGACATGACCGACCCGGATTGGGAACCGGTGATGAAGCGCGCCAGCGCGATCGTCACCAACCGTGGCGGGCGGACTTGCCACGCGGCGATCATCGCCCGTGAGCTGGGGATTCCTGCGGTGGTGGGTTGCGGTAACGCTACCCAGCTGTTGAAAGACGGCCAGGGCGTGACGGTTTCCTGCGCCGAAGGCGATACCGGTTTCATCTTTGAAGGTGAGCTGGGCTTCGACATCAAGCAAAACTCCATCGATGCCATGCCAGACCTGCCGTTCAAGATCATGATGAACGTCGGCAACCCGGACCGTGCCTTCGATTTCGCGCAACTGCCGAACGCCGGTGTGGGCCTGGCCCGCCTGGAGTTCATCATCAACCGCATGATCGGCGTGCACCCCAAGGCCCTGTTGAACTACGACGGCCTGCCGCTGGACATCAAGGAAAGCGTCGACAAGCGCATCGCCGGCTACAACGACCCGGTGGGCTTCTACGTCGAGAAACTGGTGGAAGGCATCAGCACCCTGGCGGCGGCGTTCTACCCGAAAAAGGTCATCGTGCGCCTGTCGGACTTCAAGTCCAACGAATACGCCAACCTTATCGGTGGCAAGCTCTACGAGCCGGAAGAAGAAAACCCGATGCTGGGTTTCCGTGGCGCCTCGCGTTACATCAGCGAAGCGTTCCGTGACTGCTTCGAGCTCGAATGCCGCGCCCTCAAGCGTGTGCGCAACGAGATGGGCCTGACCAACGTCGAGATCATGGTGCCGTTCGTGCGTACCCTGGGCGAAGCGAGCCAGGTTGTTGACCTGCTGGCTGAAAACGGCCTGTCCCGTGGCGAAAACGGCCTGCGCGTGATCATGATGTGCGAACTGCCGTCCAACGCCATCCTGGCCGAAGAGTTCCTGGAGTACTTCGACGGCTTCTCCATCGGTTCCAACGACCTGACCCAGCTGACCCTGGGCCTGGACCGCGACTCCGGGATCATCGCGCACCTGTTCGACGAGCGAAATCCTGCGGTCAAGAAGCTGCTGTCCAACGCCATCCAGGCCTGTAACAAGGCTGGCAAGTACATTGGCATCTGCGGCCAAGGCCCTTCCGACCATCCGGATCTGGCCCGCTGGCTGATGGAGCAGGGCATCGAAAGCGTCTCGCTGAACCCCGATTCCGTGCTGGAAACCTGGTTCTTCCTGGCGGAAGGCCAAGCGTCCGCCTAAGGTCGATACGTCAAAAGTGCCGGTCACCTGTCGCGGGTGACCGGCATTCTTATCTGTACAGGGCGGCAATCCCCGCGGACGCCGCCCTTTTTTGTGCAAGAGCATTATGCAAAGCAGTAGCAACCTGTTTCCTGTCGCCCTGATCAGCGCTGAACGTCGTGGCGACCTGAGTGAAGATGTCTACCGACTCAAACCCGGTAACAGTCCCGACGGCACCGTCGAGCTCGCGGTTACCCGTTTGGGCCTGGCGGATGTCCCGGAAAACCGGGGCATTCCCGTTATTTTATTGCATGGCAGTTTTTCCAACCGACGCTTCTGGTATTCGCCCAAGGGGCTCGGCCTGGGGGCCTACCTGGCGCGCCAAGGGTTTGATGTATGGATCCCGGAAATGCGCGGTCATGGTTTGTCCAAGCGCAACCATGACTACACGCGCAACCGCGTCGCCGACTATGCGCGTTACGATTTGCCGGCCATTGGCGCGTTTGTACGTGAGCAAAGTGCGCAGGTTCCGCACTGGATCGGCCATTCCCTGGGCGCCACGACCTTGGCTGCGGCCCTGGGAGGCGAGTATCTGGGGGCACCGGCGGTGGCTTCTGCGGCATTGTTTGGCTGTCAGGTCAGTCGCACGCATTGGCCGTTGAAGCTGCCGCCGGTGGAGTGGACTGGGCGCTTGCTGTTGAAACGCATCGGCGGGATTTCCGGCTCACGCTACAAGCGCGGCCCAGAGGATGAGCCGGCGGGCGTGCTGATCGAAGCCATGCGCTGGAATGGCCTGTTTGGCCGTTTTGGCGAGGGTAAGAATGATTGGTGGAAAGGTTTGGCCGAGGTCGATGTGCCGCTGTTGGCGGTGAGCGCCGCCGGCGATCATCAAGACCCGGACTGGGCCTGCCGCAAGCTGTTCGAACAGGTGGGTTCTGAGCATCGCCAGTACCTGTGCCTGGGACGCCAGCAGGGTTTCAGCGGGGATTTCGGGCACGTAGAGATGCTGGTCAGCAAGGCGGCGCAGGCTGAAGTGTGGCCGTTGATGACGCAATGGCTGAAGGATCCGCTCACACCTTTGCCCGGTGCCTCGGTCGAGCCTGCGACTAAGGTTTGATGGAGCGCTCAGCCACGGGCGTTTCGCTCCTTTGCGGTTGCGGCTAAGATATGACGCGCTGAACGCTTCTGGTCATATTCAGTCGCGCAGTGGCTATTGCGTTGCGGCGAAGCGAGTGGGATGTTCTGCGCCTGTTTCGACCGGTACTTCCTTGAAAGACACTTCTTTGGCAGAAAGGAATTTTTTCGATGAACCATTACGTGACCCCCGACCTGTGCGATGCCTACCCGGACCTGGTGCAGGTCGTCGAGCCGATGTTCAGCAACTTCGGTGGCCGAGATTCCTTTGGCGGTGAGATCGTCACCATCAAGTGCTTCGAGGACAACTCGCTGGTCAAGGAACAAGCCGACCAGCCGGGCGCTGGCAAGGTGTTGGTGGTTGACGGTGGTGGTTCCCTGCGCCGCGCCTTGCTGGGCGACATGATCGCCGAGAAAGCCGCGAAAAACGGTTGGGAAGGCCTGGTGATCTACGGTTGCATCCGTGATGTCGATGTCATCGCGCAGACCGACCTGGGGGTGCAGGCCCTGGCCAGCCATCCGATGAAGACCGACAAGCGCGGGATCGGCGACCTGAACGTGGTGGTGACGTTTGCCGGGGTGACGTTCCGTCCGGGTGAGTACATCTACGCCGACAACAATGGCGTGATTGTCTCGCCAAGCCCGCTGAAAATGCCTGAATAAACTGCAATAGCCGACAGGGGTGAGGATGTTCGAGGAAGAAAACGCGCAATGGGGGCTGGTGCATGCCCTGGTGCTGGACGGTAAAGGCGGTGCGCGTTCGATTGCCCGGACTGAGCTTGACGATTTGCAACTGCAGCCCCAGGAAAGCCTATGGCTGCACTGGGATCGCAGTCATCCCCAAACGCAGACCTGGCTGCGCAAATCCAGTGGCCTGAGTGAATTCGCCTGCGACCTGCTGCTGGAGGAAAACACCCGCCCGCGCCTGTTGCCACTGCCGGATGCGCAGCTGTTGCTGTTCCTGCGCGGGGTCAACCTGAACCCCGGCGCCGAGCCGGAGGACATGGTCTCGGTACGTATCTTTGCTGCGGCCAACCGGGTGATTTCCCTGCGCCTGCGACCGTTGCGTGCCACCGATGAGCTGTTGGTGCAGTTGGCGGATGGCAAAGGTCCTAAAACGGCGTCAGAACTTATCCTTTATATGGCGCAGTATCTGACCAATAAAGTGCAGGATCTGGTCACCGACCTGTCTGAAATCGTCGATACCGAGGAAGAAAAACTCGATACCGACGAACGGTATACCCCGGAACATGGCAGCGTTTTGCAGATCCGTCGGCGAGCGGCCGGGCTCAAGCGATTCCTCGCCCCGCAGCGCGACATTTTTGCCCAGCTGACGCGGATCAAATTGCCGTGGTTCTGTGACGACGATGCCGATTACTGGAACGAATTGAACAACAGTCTGACGCGTTACCTGGAAGAGCTCGAATTGGCTCGGGAGCGCGTGGGGCTTGTGCTGGAGGCCGAAGACCGGCGTTTGAGCGTGCGCATGAACCGCACCATGTACCGCTTCGGTATCATCACCGGGATCTTCCTGCCGATGAGCTTTCTCACCGGTTTGCTGGGTATCAATGTGGGCGGGATTCCGTTCTCCGCCAGCCCCTACGGATTCGTGATTGCCTGCCTAATGATGGTGGCGGTTGCGCTGGGACAATGGTGGCTATTTCGACGATTGCGCTGGGTTTGAGCTGAATATGAGCTGAACGTAGGAAGGGTCCTATGTGACCCCAAGAATTTTACCCTCGTCTTTTAAAACACTTGCGAGAGGTCTTTATGCACGATCCGTTCGAACAGTCTTTGCGTGACATGCTCAATGCTTCGCCATCCAACCGGGATGACGATGCCTGCCTGGGTCGCGTGCTGAAAACCGCCAACCGTCAGGTAGGGGCGGGTGATTTGTTCGGTCTGCTCGGTCGTTGGCTGCCGGCGTTGATGATGGCCCTGAACAATGGTTCGGCCCACGTATCGCCGGTTTCCCGTCGTAGATCTCTTGCTCGCACTGCTGATAAGGCTGATTGAATATGGAACTTGATCTCTGGACCCAGAGCCTGGTCACCGCGATGACCGCGTTGTGGACCAAGGTGGCGAACTTCATTCCCAACCTGTTTGGTGCTCTGGTACTGGTGTTGCTGGGCTTTGTCGTGGCCAAGCTGCTCGACACCCTGCTGTCCAAATTGCTCGCCAAACTGGGCCTTGATCGCCTGATGGCTGGCACCGGCCTGACCAAGTTGCTGGGGCGTGCCGGGCTGCAAGTGCCGATCTCCACGCTGATCGGCAAGATCGTCTACTGGTTCGTATTGCTGATTTTTCTGGTTTCTGCGGCTCAATCCCTTGGACTTGAGCGAGTTTCAGCTACGCTCGACATGCTGGCGCTGTATTTGCCGAAGGTTTTCGGCGGCGCGTTGGTGCTGCTGGTAGGCGTTCTGCTGGCGCAATTGGCCAATGGCCTGGTGCGCGGCGCCGCGGAAGGCGTGGGGCTGGACTATGCCGCAGGCCTCGGGCGAATTGCCCAGGGGCTGGTGATCATCATCAGTATTTCGGTCGCGATCAGCCAGTTGGAGGTCAAGACTGACCTGCTCAACCACGTGATTGTGATCGTTTTGATTACCGTTGGTCTGGCCGTTGCACTGGCCATGGGCCTCGGAAGCCGGGAAATTGCCGGCCAGATTCTTGCGGGAATCTATGTGCGTGAGCTGTATCAGGTGGGGCAACAGGTGCGTGTGGGCGAGGTCGAAGGGCAAATCGAGGAGATCGGTACAGTCAAGACGACAGTGCTGACCGACGACGGCGACCTCGTGTCGTTGTCCAATCGGATTCTCCTGGAGCAGCAGGTCAGTAGCCGCTAATCCGGCAAACCCTGCTAATGTACGCCGCCGCAAACCCGGGTGACCGGGCTGTAGCGGACATTGACCTGACTGTCGGCACGACTTGTTTTGAATAAAGCCCAAACGCTGTCCACGCGCTATGACCCCCGTGAGCTCTCTGATGAGGAGTTGGTCGCGCGCTCGCACACGGAGCTGTTTCACGTAACTCGCGCGTACGAAGAATTGATGCGCAGATATCAACGCACTCTGTTCAACGTTTGTTCAAGGTATTTAGGGAACGATAGAGATGCGGATGATGTCTGTCAGGAAGTGATGCTCAAGGTGCTGTACGGCTTGAAGAACTTCGAGGGGAAATCGAAGTTCAAGACATGGCTCTATAGCATCACGTACAACGAGTGCATCACGCAGTATCGCAAGGAACGACGAAAGCGTCGCTTGATGGACGCGTTGAGTCTGGACCCCCTTGAGGAAGCGTCTGAAGAGAAGACGCCGGCACCCGAGGAGAAGGGCGGACTCGATCGTTGGTTGGTGTATGTGAACCCGATTGACCGGGAAATTCTGGTGCTACGATTTGTCGCAGAGCTCGAGTTTCAGGAAATCGCTGACATCATGCACATGGGTTTGAGTGCTACAAAAATGCGTTACAAACGTGCTCTAGATAAATTACGTGAGAAATTTGCGGGCGAGACTGAAACTTAGTGCGTGGCAAATATCTCTTACGTGTAGGCAAGTTCTGTTAGACTTGTCGCCGAGTTGTCCCCCGGTTTGTGGGACTGCTTTACAATCACCAGATGGGGATTTAACGGATGAAACTGAAAAACACCTTGGGCTTGGCCATTGGTACTCTTATTGCCGCTTCTTCTTTCGGCGCACTGGCACAAGGCCAAGGCGCAGTTGAAGGCGAGCTGTTCTACAAGAAGCAATTCAACGATAGCGTTAAGCACATCGAAGACGGCTTCAACCCAGGCGCTCGCATTGGTTACTTCCTGACCGACGACCTGTCGTTGAACCTGTCCTACGACAAAACCAACCACACCCGTTCGAACGACGGTACTGGTAACCAGAAAATCAAAGGCGATACCGGCAGCCTGGTTGCCCAGTATCACTTCGGTCAAGCTGGCGTAGACAGCCTGCGTCCATACGTAGAAGGTGGTTTCGGTCACCAGAGCCGTGGCAACGTCAAAGCTGACGGCCACAGCGGTCGCGATCAGTCGACCCTGGCTATCGTTGGTACTGGCGTGAAGTACTACTTCACCGACAACCTGTACGCTCGTGCTGGTGTTGAAGCTGACTACGCTCTGGACAACGGCAAGTGGGATTACTCCGCATTGGTTGGCCTGGGTGTGAACTTCGGCGGCAACGCTGGCGCAGTAGCTCCAGCTCCTACCCCAGCACCAGCTCCAGAGCCAACTCCAGAGCCAGAAGCTCCAGTTGCTCAGGTTGTTCGTGTTGAGCTGGACGTTAAGTTCGACTTCGACAAGGCCGTTGTTAAGCCTAACAGCTACGGCGACGTGAAAAACCTGGCTGACTTCATGAAGCAGTACCCAGCTACCCACGTAGAAGTGGCTGGTCACACTGACTCCGTAGGTCCAGACGCTTACAACCAGAAGCTGTCCCAGCGTCGTGCTGACGCTGTTAAGCAAGTCCTGGTTAAAGACGGCGTTGCTGCCAACCGCGTAACTTCCGTAGGTTACGGCGAATCCCGCCCAGTTGCTGACAACGCAACTGAAGCTGGTCGTGCTGTTAACCGTCGCGTAGAAGCGTCGGTTGAAGCCCAAGCTCAGTAATTACTGAGTGGTAGAAAAAAGCCCGGCTCAGGCCGGGCTTTTTTTCGCCTGCAATTTGCCTCAGGCGCTGGCCGCTGCCGCTACATAAGCGGCTTGCCCACTGGCCGCGACCTTGCCAATCACCAGGATGGCCGGGCTCTTCAAGGCAAACGCCTGGGCGTCCTCATGCATCCGCGACAGCGCACTGCGGCATTCGCGCTGGTGAGGCAACGAAGCGTTTTCGATCATCGCCACCGGCATATCCGCCGCCATGCCGCCCTCCAGCAGTTGCTGGCGAATCTCCTCCAGCTTGGCCACCCCCATGTACACCACCAACGTCGTCCCGCTTTCGGCCAATGCACGCCAATTCAGGCTGCTGTCGTCCTGGGTATGCGCCGTGACCAGGGTTACACCACGGCTGACACCGCGCAACGTCAGGGGGATCGCGCAATTCGTCGCCCCCGCCAGACCCGCGGTAATTCCGTTGACCAACTCCACCTCGATCCCGCGCTCATGCAGCCACAGGGCTTCTTCGCCGCCCCGCCCGAAAATGCACGGATCGCCGCCCTTGAGCCGTACCACGCACTTACCCTGGCGCGCATAACGCAACATCAGGCGGTGGATGAAATCCTGCGGCGTCGAGCGACATCCACCGCGTTTTCCTACCGTGATCACCCGCGCACTCGCGCAGTGTTCCAGCACCGCCGGATTGACCAAGTCATCAATCAGTACCACATCGGCCTCATGCAGGGCCCTTACCGCCTTGAGGGTCAGCAGTTCCGGATCACCGGGGCCTGCGCCCACCAGCCAGACTTTTGCGCTCATGTCGTTGCCCTCACACACTGATTGCGATTGGCTGCGGGTTGCTCGCCAATAAACGTTTGATTTCCGGGACACAGGAGCCGCATTGCGTGCCGCAACCCAACTCCCGCTTCAACCCATCCAGATCCAGGCCCCGGCCAATGGCGCTGTACACAGCGTTCTCGCTGACGTTTTTGCAGTTGCACAGGATCTTGCTGCTGGCCGCCGCGCCCCCCGGCGGGGCGCTGAGGGGCGCCAACAACCAGCGGCGCAGTTGATCGTCTGTACGCCCCTCCAGCCACAGGCTTTGCAGCCAGTGCCGCGCCAAGGTTTCCCCGGCGAGGCGCAGCGCCGTGATACGGCCTTTTTCGATTTTCACCCGCTTGCCAATCGAGCGGCGCGGGTCGTCATAGGCCATCACCGGCCCGTCATTCAGGCCCAGCAATTGGTCGATACGCGTCAGCAGTTGCAGGTCGGGCGCCTCGCTGTGTGCTGCACGCACCAGCAGGGCAGGGCGCTCGCGCCCGGCCAGGCTCAGGCTCACGTAGGCAAAGCCCTCGCACAGCGGGCGCAAGGCTTCAAAGTGTTGCTGCACATCGCCCTCGATCAGGGCGAACAGCTGCCAAGGCAGGTGCACGGTCTCCAGGCGCACCCCGCTGTGCTTGAGTTCCGGCTGTTTCGACAACGGATCGAATGCCGGCTGGGTGAGTGCGTTCACGCCGCCCTTGAGAAAACGATCCCCCCAATGCATCGGCAGGAACGCCTGGCCCGGGCGCACACTGTCGTCCGCACTGACGGCCACGATCACTTGCCCGCGACGGCTTTTCAGGTTGACCAGATCACCGTCTTTCACGCGATGACGGCGCATTTCGTCCGGATGCAGGCTCAGCAATGCCTCGCTGACGTGCCCGAACAACTGCGCGGCAGTGCCGGTGCGGCTCATGCCGTGCCACTGGTCGCGCAGGCGGCCGGTGATCAGGGTCAGAGGGAAGCGTGCATCGCGCTGTTCCTTGGCTGCGCGATACGGGTCGGCGACAAACTGCGCGCGCCCGCTGGCGGTGGGGAAGCGGCCATCGCTATACAGGCGTGGCGTGCCGGCCTGTGCCCCTTTGGGAAACGGCCATTGTTGTGGTCCGATCTTGTCGAGCAGGGCGTGGCTGATGCCTGACAGGTCGAGGTCACGCTCCTGGGTCAGCAGTTTGTATTCGTCAAAAACCTGCGCAGGCTGCTCGAACGCAAACAAACTGTCGCGCCCTGGACGCAAACGACGTTCCAGGCGCTGTGCGAAATCTACGGTAATTGCCCAATCCGGCCGCGCTTCTCCCGGTGGGGCGATAGCTCGGCGGACGTGGGAAATGCGTCGTTCGGAGTTGGTCACCGTGCCTTCCTTCTCCCCCCAACTGGCGGCGGGCAACAACAGGTCGGCAAAGGCTGCGGTTTCCGTCGTCCGAAACGCCTCTTGCAACACCACAAAGGGACAAGCCGCCAACGCCGCGCGCACGCTGTTCTGGTCCGGCAGCGATTGCGCCGGGTTGGTGCAGGCGATCCACACCGCCTTGATCTTGCCGGCCTGCATCTGCTCGAACAGTTCGACAGCGGTCAGCCCGGTAGCCGCCGGCAACGACTCAACCCCCCAATACGCCGCAACCTGTGCGCGATGCTCTGGGTTCGCTGCCTCACGGTGCCCCGGCAGCAAATTCGACAAACTGCCGGTTTCGCGCCCGCCCATGGCATTCGGCTGACCGGTCAGGGAAAATGGCCCACAGCCTGGTCGGCCGATGGTGCCGGTGGCCAGGTGCAGATTGATCAGCGCGCTGTTTTTTGCGCTGCCGGCGGTGGACTGGTTAAGCCCCATGCACCACAGCGACAGGAAACTGCTGGAGGTGCCCACCCACTCGGCACACAAGCGCAGTTGCTCGACGCTGATCCCGCACAGCTGCGTGACCATCTGCGGCGTGTAGTCGTGCACCAAGCGCTTGAGCTCGGCCAAGCCCTCGGTATGCGCCTGGATAAACGCGCGGTCGATCCAGTCTTCCCACAGCAGCAAATGCAAGATCCCATGGAGCAACGCCACATCGGTGCCCGGCAGAATGGCCAGGTGCAGGTCAGCCAAGTCGCAGGTGTCCGTACGGCGTGGATCGATCACCAGCACTTTCATTTGGGGGCGGCGTGCCTTGGCCTCTTCAAGACGTCGGAACAATACCGGGTGGGCGTAGGCCATATTGCTGCCAACGATCATCACGCAGTCGCTGTTTTCCAGGTCCTCATAACTGCAAGGCGGCGCATCGGCACCCAGGCTGCGCTTGTAGCCGACCACCGCCGAGGACATGCACAGCCGCGAGTTGCTATCGATGTTGTTGGTACCCACCAGGGCGCGGGCGAGTTTGTTGAAACTGTAGTAGTCCTCGGTCAGCAGTTGCCCGGAGATGTAGAAGGCCACGCTGTCCGGCCCGTGTTCGGCGAGGGTGTCGGCGAACACGTTGGCGGCGTGTTCCAGCGCGGTATCCCAGTCGGTGCGCGAGCGCGCCAGGCCTTTGCCCAGGCGCAGCTCCGGGTACAAGGCGCGGGCGGATATGTCGCCGGTCAGGTGCAGGCTGGAGCCCTTGCTGCACAATTTGCCGAAGTTGGCCGGGTGGCTCGGGTCGCCCGTCACCCCCAGGATTTGCGCGCCGTCATGTTCGATCAACACGCCGCACCCCACCCCGCAATAGCAGCAGGTGGACGCGGTGGTCTGACGGTTCATCACACGGCGTCCCGCAGGGCCAGCAGCACCCGGCCGTTTTCCACACGGGCCGGGTGATGGTGGGCGCAACCGACGTCTGGTGCCTGGGCTTCGCCGGACGCCAGGTCGATCTGCCAGTTGTGCAGCGGGCAGGCCACGCGCTTGCCGTAGATCAAGCCTTGGGACAACGGGCCGCCCTTGTGTGGGCAGCGGTCGTCAAGGGCGAAGACTTCGTCATCACTGGTACGAAAAATCGCGATATCGCCCTTTGGGCCTTGGATGATGCGCGAGCCCAGCACGTTGATCTCGTCGAGGGCGCAGATATTCAGCCAGTTCATGCCGGCACCTCCAGTTGTTGGACGGGGATCACATCAAATTCTTTTTTCAGCAGCGGCTGTTCCAGGCGCTCTTTCCACGGATCTTGTTCGAACGACAGCGAGAACTGCAGGCGCTCGTTGAGGGCTTGGCGGCGGGCGGGGTCTTCGAGTACGGCTTTCTTGATGTGCTCCATGCCGACCCGTTGCAGGTAGTGCACGGTGCGCTCAAGGTAGAAGGCTTCTTCGCGGTACAGCTGTAGGAAGGCGCCGTTGTACTCACGCACTTCTTCAGCGGTTTTCAGCTTGACGAAGAACTCCGCCACCTCGGTCTTGATCCCACCATTGCCGCCGATGTACATCTCCCAGCCGGAATCGACGCCGATGATTCCCACGTCCTTGATGCCGGCTTCCGAGCAATTGCGTGGGCAGCCGGACACCGCCAGCTTGACCTTGTGCGGCGACCACATATTGAACAGGTCGTGCTCAAGCTCGATGCCCAGTTGCGTGGAGTTTTGCGTGCCGAAGCGGCAGAACTCGCTGCCCACGCAGGTTTTTACAGTGCGGATGGACTTGCCGTAGGCATGGCCGGATGGCATGTCGAGGTCTTTCCACACCCCCGGCAGGTCCTGCTTCTTGATACCGAGCAGGTCGATGCGCTGACCGCCGGTGACCTTGACCATTGGCACGTTGTATTTGTCGGCCACATCGGCGATGCGGCGCAGTTCCCCAGGATTGGTCACACCGCCCCACATCCGGGGGACTACGGAGTAGGTGCCGTCTTTCTGAATGTTGGCGTGGGCGCGTTCGTTGATCAGGCGCGATTGCGGATCGTCCTTGGCCTCGCCGGGCCAGGTGGAAATCAGGTAGTAGTTCAGCGCCGGGCGGCAGGTGGCGCAGCCGTTGGGCGTGCGCCAGTTGAGGTAGTTCATGGTGCCGGCGATGGTCAGCAAGTGCTGGTCGCGGATGGCCTGGCGGATTTGTCCGTGGTTGAGGTCGCTGCAACCGCAGATGGCTTTTTCGCTTTTCGGTTTGACATCGGCCGCACCGCCCACGGTGTTGATCAGGATCTGCTCGACCAAGCCGACGCAGGAACCGCAAGAACTGGCGGCCTTGGTGTGTTTTTTCACTTCATCGACACTGAACAAGCCCTGTTCCTGGATCGCCTTGATGATGGTGCCCTTGCACACGCCGTTGCAGCCGCAGACCTCGGCGTTGTCGGCCATGCTCATGGCCTTGTCCTGGCCTTGATGGCCTACGTCACCCAAGGCGTTTTCGCCGAACATCAGGTGGTCGCGGATCTCGCCGATGGCGTGGTTCTCACGGATCTGGCGGAAATACCAACCACCGTCGGCGGTGTCGCCGTACAGGCAGGCGCCGACCAGGATGTCGTCCTTGATCACCAGCTTCTTGTACACGCCGCCAATCGGGTCGGAGAGGGTGATGGTCTCGGTGCCTTCGCCGCCCATGAAGTCCCCGGCCGAAAACAGGTCGATACCGGTCACTTTCAACTTGGTCGAAGTCACCGAGCCTTTGTAGGTGGCAAAACCCAGTTGGGCCAAATGGTTGGCACAGACTTTGGCCTGTTCGAACAAGGGCGCCACCAGGCCGTAGGCGATCCCGCGATGGCTGGCGCATTCGCCGATCGCGTAGATGCGTGGGTCGTAGGTTTGCAGGGTGTCGTTGACCAGAATCCCACGGTTGCACGGGATACCGGATTTTTCCGCGAGTTCGGTGTTGGGGCGAATGCCGGCAGCCATCACCACCAAATCCGCGGGGATTATGTCGCCGTTCTTGAACTGCACCGAGCCGACGCGACCATTGCCGGCATCATGCAGCGCCTGGGTCTGTTCACACAGGCGAAACACCAGGCCTCGGCTTTCCAGTTCGGTTTGCAGCAGTTGGCCACTGGTCTTGTCCAGTTGTCGCTCCAGCAGCCACTCGCCGATATGCACAACGGTCACGTGCATACCGCGCAGCATCAGGCCGTTGGCGGCTTCCAGGCCGAGCAGGCCGCCGCCGATGACCACCGCGTGCTTATGAGTCTTGGCGGTGTCGATCATGGCCTGGGTGTCGGCGATGTCGCGGTAGCCGATCACGCCCTGCAAGGTATTGCCGGGGATCGGCAGGATAAACGGGGTAGAGCCGGTGGCGATCAGCAGGCGATCGTATTCGGCTTCGCTGCCGTCTTCGGCGATGACGATGCGTTTGACGCGGTCGATCTGCACCACTTTGCGGTTCAGCAGCAACTTGATGTTGTTGTCCAGATACCAGCTGAGGTCGTTGAGCACGATCTCTTCAAAGGTCTGTTCACCGGCCAGCACCGGCGACAGCAGGATGCGGTTGTAGTTGGTGTGCGGCTCGGCGCCGAACACGGTGATGTCGTACAGGTCGCTGCTCAGCTTGAGCAATTCTTCAAGGGTGCGAACCCCGGCCATGCCGTTGCCGATCATCACTAATTTGAGTTTTTTCATGTCGTTCTCCGCAATGGCTCGACAAATCACGCGCAAACAAAAAAAGGCGTCCCCGCTAGTTACCTAGCGAGGACGCCTTTGTCCTGGTCCCGTTCTCTCGGGAAGCGCGACCCTTCGTCGTTGAAGGGGCGGCTATATGTCTGTTGTTGAAAGAGCTAATGCAGCGGTTGTGCCAAGTTGGCAGATGCCCGGATTTATTGGGCTTGGGCTCGATGTCGCAGAGCTATTTGCCCTCTAGTGGTGCAGCAGCCAGTACAGCAGCACCAGATTGAGCAGCAAAGACATGGCGGCCAGGGTTTGCCAGACCTTGAGCGGTTCGCGCTCCAGCAGCGGCCTTGGCTGCACGCTCAATTCGCGGCGGTCGGCCTGTTCCAGGTCGCGCAGCCACTCTTCAGCGGTTTCATAACGTTGTGTGGGTTGCGAGGCCACCGCCCGTCCCAGGCTCAGGGGCAGCCACTCCGGCAGGTCGGGGCGATACCGGCTGGCGCTGACGGGTTGGGTGAAGCGCGGCCGTTGGAACGCTTCGATTTCTCCGTAGGGATAGTGCCCGGTCAGCAGGTAATACAGCGTCACGCCGACACTGTACAAATCCTGTTGGGCCGTAGGACGTTCTCCACTGAAAGCCTCGGGCGCGATAAAACTCGGGGTGCCGGGCAGCAGGTGCGCGCGGTCTTCGGAGAGCCCCGGGCAGTAGGCCAGGCCGAAATCCAGCACGCGCAACTCGCCGTCGTCCCCCTGCAACAGGTTCTCCGGTTTTATGTCGCGGTGCAGGATCTGCCGCCGATGCAGCATGCCCACCGCGCGTACCAACCGCTCGGCGATGGACAGCCATTGCGCCAGGGGCAATGGGCCTTGTTGCTGGAACAGGTGTGCCAGGGTTCTCCCCGGATATTCGCGCATCACATAGTACAAATGCTGACGCGCGCTGGCGGCGTGGACTTCAGGAAACGCGCGCCCGGCTACCCGGCGCAGGAACCATTCCTCCGACAGCAAGGCCTGCCCGGCGTCGCTGTCGTCGTCGCGGTTGAGGGGCAGGGTTTTCAGCAGCCATGGCTGCTGCTGGGCATCGCGTACCCGGTACAGCAATGACTGTCGACTGTGTGCCAGCACACCTTCTACCTGCCAGCCCTCGAAGGATTGCCCGGTTTTCAGTGGCGGCGGCAGCGGCCATTGCTGCAACTGCACCAGCGCGTCGCCGAGGGTCGCGGCGCCGAGCGTGTCGATACGCACCAGCAGGGCACTGGCGTTGTCCTGGCTGCCGGCCAGGTGTGCGGCATTGACCAGGGTGTTGACCGCCAGTTCGAGGTCGGTTTGCTTACGCAGGATCGCGCTGATGCTGTGCTCGGCAAGGGTGGCCCACACGCCGTCGCTGAGCAGCAGGAAGCACTCGCCTTGGCGCAATTCGCCGTCGAGAAAGTCCAACACCAGGTGTTGATCCAGGCCGAGGGCGCGCTTGAGCACATGCTGCATGCCCGGTTGCTCCCACACATGGTCGTCGCTGATGCGTTGCAACTCGCCATCCAGCCAGCGATACACCCGGCAATCGCCGACATGCGCCAGGGTGAAACGCTGGCCGCGAAACACCAGGGCGCTGAGGGTGGTCAGCAGTGGCTGGCCGCCGCCATTGGCTTGCAGCCAGCGGTTCTGCGCGAGCAGCAAGCGTTCGAGCGCCTGGGCCACGCCCCAGGTTTGCGGCGTGGCGTAATAGTCCAGGGCCAGTGCCTGCAAGGTCGAGCGCGCCGCCAGGCCGCCGTCGGCGCATTGGCTGACGCCGTCGGCCAGGGCGCACAGGTAACCTTTGCTTGCGGCCAGTTCGGCCACGGGCGTGACCACCCGCAGCGCGTCCTGGTTTTCCGGGCGTGGGCCGATGGCGCTGGCGTGGGCGATGCTCAGTTGCAGGCTCATCAGACGCGCGCGGCCGTCACGGCGGCCGAGCCCCAGGTGGTGCGCCAGCGACGTTTCACGCCGTGCAGGCCGAACCAGGCCAGCACGCCCAGGCTAGCGAACAGCCACAAGGCCAATTGATAGCTGCCGGTGCTCTGTTTGATCGCGCCCATTCCTGCCGCCAGGGCAAAGCCGCCGATGCCGCCGGCCATGCCGATCAGGCCGGTCATCACGCCGATTTCACGGCGAAAACGTTGCGGCACCAACTGGAATACCGCGCCATTACCGGCACCAAGACCGAGCATAGTGCAGACGAAAAGTGCCAGTGCCGCGTAGGAACTCGGCAGGTTGAAACCCACCGCCGCGATGCACACCGCCGCCACGCCGTACATGCCGAGCAGGGTACGAATCCCGCCGAAACGGTCGGCCAGGGCGCCGCCCAGCGGGCGCATCAGGCTGCCGCCGAACACGCAGGCGGCGGTGTAGTAGCCAGCGGTCACCGGGCTCAGGCCGTACTGGTCGTTGAAATAGCCGGGCAGGGCACTGGCCAGGCCGATAAAGCCGCCGAAGGTCACGCTGTAGAAAAACATGAACCACCAACTGTCACGGTCGCCCAGGGCCTTGAAGTAGTCGGCCATGGATTTGGCTTTCGGCCGTTCGGGAGCATTGCGGGCAAGCCAGGCGAACACGATCAGGGTCAGGGTCAATGGGATCAGCGCAAAACCGAACACATTGCTCCAGCCAAACGCGGCTGCCAGCACTGGCGCCAGCAACGCCGCAAACACGGTGCCGGAGTTGCCTGCGCCCGCAATGCCCATGGCTTTGCCTTGATGTTCGGCGGGATACCACTGGGATGCCAATGGCAGTGCGACCGCAAAGGATGCGCCGGCCATGCCGAGGAACACACCCAGCAACAGGGCTTGCTCGTAGCTGTGGATACCGAGTTTCCAGGCGCCTAATAACGCCGCGATCACGATCACCTGGCCGATCAGCCCGGCGGTTTTGGGTGATAGTTTGTCGGCCAGCATGCCCATCAAAAAGCGCAGCACCGCGCCGGCGAGGATCGGCGTTGCGACCATCAGGCCACGTTGTTGAGTGGTCAGGTGCAGGTCGGCGGCAATCTGAATCGCCAGCGGGCCCAACAGATACCAGACCATGAAGCTCAAATCGAAATACAGGAATGCGGCAAACAGGGTCGGGGTGTGCCCGGATTTCCAGAAGCTTGATTTCATCACGCACCTCAACGGTTGGAAGTCTTGTAAGAAGGCCTGGTGATGGAACAGCCGGCTAAGGCCGCCCCACCGGCCCCATGCACTGGGGCCAAAACGCAAAAACGCCGCCACCGGGTTCGCGAGGGGCAAACCGGATGTGCGACGTCTTTGTCGTGGAGGGGCAACCGCCGTTGGCTACCTGTGAAGATCCTTTAGCAAGAGCTGCGCCAGATCAGCCGAGCAACTCGCTCATGGCGATAATCTGCTCCGCCACCTGGATCAGTTTCTGCTGGCGACTCATGGCCTGGCGGCGCATCAGGGTGTAGGCCTCTTCCTCATTGCAGGCCTTCATTTTCATCAGCATGCCCTTGGCCAGTTCGATGCGCTTGCGCTCGGCCAACTGCTGGTCGCGGGCCTGCAGCTGGGCGCGCAGGGCCTGGTCACTCTCGAAGCGCGCCATGGCCACGTCGAGGATCGGTTGCAGGCGTTGGGCCTGGATGCCTTCGACGATGTAGGCGCTGACGCCGGATTTGATCGCCTGGCGCATCACATCTGGGTCATGTTCGTCGGTAAACATCACAATGGGCCGGGGCTGGTCGCGGCTGACCAGCACCACTTGTTCCATCACATCGCGCCCGGGTGACTCGGTATCGATCAGGATCACGTCCGGACGCACCGTTTCGACGCGCGCGGGTAGGTCGATGGTCAGGCCTGACTCATCGATCACCTCGAAACCGGCCTCGATCAGCGCGGCCTTGAGTCGGCCGACCTTACGCGGGGTGTCGTTGATCAACAGGATTCGCAGCATATCGTTCTTCCTGTCAGCGCAAGGCCTGGCGGCTTGTGGGATCGGTCATTGCGTGCAGGCGGAAACTGCGCGCGTAGGCGGCGGGGTCATGGCCGTCCCAGATCTTGCCGTCGATCAGTTGGCTGCTGCGCATGTCTGCGGCTGTCGTGCTGAGGCCAACGGCGCTGGCGGCGTCGCGATAGAGCGCTAGTTGCTGGACCTGGCGGGCAACATCCAGATAGTCCGGGTCGTCGCGCAACAGGCCCCAGCGACGGAATTGAGTCATGAACCACATGCCGTCGGAGAGATACGGCAGGTTCACCGCGCCTTCGGCAAAAAAACGCAGGGCATGGGGGTCTTGCCAGTGGTTGCCGAGGCCGTCGTCGTAGGTGCCGAGCAGGCGCGGTTCGATGCAGTCGAGCGGCGCGTCGAGGTAGTCGCGGGCACTGAGCAATTGCGCGGTGGAGCGACGGTTTTCCTGGCTTTGTTCAATAAAGCGGCTGGCTTCAAGGATCGCCATCACCAGTACGCGGGCGGTGTTGGGGTATTGGTCGACGAACGCCTGGGTGCAGCCAAGGACTTTTTCCGGATGATCCGGCCAGATCGCCTGGGTGGTCGCCATCGTAAAGCCCTGGTTCTGCTTCACCGCGCTGGCGGACCAGGGTTCGCCGACACAGAAACCGTCGATACGCCCGGCTTGCAGATGCGCGACCATTTGCGGCGGTGGGACCACCACGCTATCGACATCCCGTAGCGGATGAATGCCCTGGCTCGCCAGCCAGTAATACAGCCACATGGCGTGGGTGCCTGTGGGAAACGTCTGGGCAAAGGTCAGTTTTGTGCGGCTTTGGTGCACGTGGCGATCCAGCGCCTCAGGAGTGACCACTCCTTGCTGTTGCAGGCCGTGGGACAGGTTGATGCTCTGGCCATTCTGGTTCAGGCCCATCAGCACCGCCATGTCGGTCGGCGCTACACCGCCGATGCCCAGGTGCACCGCGTAGATCAGCCCGTACAAGCTGTGGGCGGCGTCCAGTTCACCGCTGACCAGTTTGTCGCGCAGGTTGGCCCAGGACGCCTGGCGCTTGAGGTTGAGTGTCAGGCCATAAGGTTGGGCGAAGCCCTGGGTGGCGGCGACGACCAGCGAGGCGCAATCGCTCAAGGCCATGAAGCCGAGGTCCAGGCTGCTTCTTTCCGGGGCGTCACTGCCATTGACCCAGGCCAGCGCATTGCGGGTCGGGCTGTAGTCTGACGGTTCGTTCATCAACACCTGCCTTTTCTCTCAAAAAAAAGCGTCGTTCCCTCGGGTGGCGATAGAGGCCCTTGCAAGGTAACGACGCCTTTGTCCGTAAGCCTGCGCCTTCGTTGGCGCGCGCTCTGATGCACAGTGCAAAGCAATGCACATGCCACGGGGCGATGGAGGTCACTTGCCGTCAGCTTTCCGTCAAGATTGAAAGCTGAGTGCCTTTCAGTATGGCCGTTTCTTTACGCCCGGCCGCCCAGGAAACCCCAAGGTGCAGACTGATTCCCGTGCAAGCATGACCCGCCACCGGCTGTGCAACTGGTTGTTGTGCGTTGCGTTGTTACTGGGCTCCTCGTTTGCCCGGGGTGAGCCCTATCTGGCGCAGGATCAAAGCCTGCGCAGGTTTTTTACTGCGCTTTCCGTGCCCCTGGGCTTGCCGGTGGTGGTCAGTCCTCAAGCCGCTCGTCGGCAGGTCAGTGGCGTATTCGATTTCGAGACCCCGCAACAGGTCCTGGAATTGCTGGCCGAGCGCGAAGGGTTGATCTGGTACAGCCACGGGCGCGTGGTGTACCTCTATGACGCTGGTGAAGCGCGCAGCTCGGCGGTGGCGCTCCGCTACATTTCCGTCGCCCGGCTGCGCAGCCTGATGGGGCGTACCGGCCTTGATGAATCGCGTTATCCGCTGCGTGCAAGCGGAGCGCGTACGTTCTACGTGTCGGGCCCGCCAAGCTATGTGGACCGGGTACTGCGCCTGGCACAACTGATGGACCGCAAACCAGCCGAGCCCGCAGCGGCGTTTGGTGTGGTGCAGGTGTTCAACCGTGACGTGGCGGATCGCCGTTACGGGGCGGGCGCAAACACGATTACGGTGCCGGGGATGGTTTCGCTGATCGAGGCCCGCCTCGCCAAGGAGCGCAAGGGCGCGCCGGCTGACGCCCGTCTTGCGCTGATTGCCTACCCCGATACCAACAGCTTGCTGATCAAGGGCAAGCCCGCCCAGGTGACACTGATCAAGAAGTGGGTGGCGGAGTTGGATGTCTTCAAACCGCCGGATGATGCCGCGTTGTGGCAGGCCGACAATGCTGTGCCACCGCTGCTGAGTGCCGAGCAGTCCAAGCGTGTGCAACGTGCATTTATGCGGCCGGGTCGCGAAATCTCTCAATGAATAGGCGTTTTCCCATGCACCTGGAAATACTTCTGCAGGAGCAACTGATCAGTCGCAAGCGCCTGGCTGCGTTCGACGTGGGGAAGGTGTTGCCCTTGGCACCGGGCGTCACCCGCTGCGTCGAAGTTCGGGTTAACGGCCATTTAATGGCGTTGGGCGAGCTGGTGCAGTTGGAGGATCGGTTAGGGGTTGAGCTGCATGAGATCTACCAGGAGTGGCTAGGTCGGTAGGGCCGCGCAAGGAATTGTCCTAAGGCACGCTTCCGAAAATCGCGGGATGAATGGGTTTTGTCCTGGCGCGAGGTGTAGGACGTTTTTTTATAGTCATGCGGTTGGCGGGTGAGTCGGTACAGGAAAATAGGGAACTCAATGTCAGTAGTTGGATGCAGAGGTACGTATGGCTGTCGTGATTGATGAATCGACGGCGCCCCTCGTCTTTGCCCGCTGGACCTTGCATGGCGATGGCCGTTTGACCAGCGGGGAGGTGGATATTCAGTTGCCGCCCAAAGAGGGGCAGGTCCTGCGGTTGCTGCTGGCCTCGGCCGGCACGCTGATGACCAAGGATCGTTTGCTGGAGCTGGCCTGGCCTCGTGGCGAGGTGGCCGAGGAATCACTGACGCGTTGCATCTACTCGCTGCGCAAGCACTTGAAGGGCGACAAGGGCTTTATCAAGACGATCTATGGCAGGGGCTATCGCTTTACCTGCGAGGTGCGGACCGGGGCGGATGATCCCGCGCCGGTCGCGTATGTGTGTTCGGTGTGTGGGCAGGTGAGCAATGGTTAAGGTGTGGAGCAAAGGGTTGTTGCTGAGCCTATTGATGGGCAGCACCCCGGCACTGGCGTACTGCTGGGACGAAGTGGCCAGCCGTTATGATATTGAGCCGGAGTTGCTGCAGGCCATCGCGGCAGTAGAGTCAGGCTACCGCGCCAGCGCGATCAACACCGCCAATCGCAATGGCACGCGAGACATCGGCCTGATGCAGATCAACAGCATTCATTTGCCGCGATTGCTCAACCAGGGCATTACCGAAGAGAGGCTGTTGAGCGAGCCGTGTCTGTCGGTAGAGGTAGCGGCTTCGATTCTTTCCGAGTTCATTCAGCGCTTTGGCTACAACTGGACCGCCGTGGGTTCCTATAACGTCGGTGTAGGCTCCGGCCCCAAGCGTGATGCGCTACGGATGCAGTATGCGCAGAAGATCTGGGCGCGTTATGAGGAACTGGTCGCCAATCGCAGCTGATGATTGGGCGGCACGCCTCGCATGCGGCGCGCCACCGCGGCTATAATCGCCGTCACCTTTCGCCGCCATCCGAGTCTAGCCCGCCCATGTATACCCTGGCCCGCCAGCTGTTGTTCAAACTCTCTCCGGAAACTTCCCACGATCTGTCCCTGGACCTGATCGGTGCCGGTGGCCGCCTGGGGCTCAATGGCCTGGTATGCAAGGCGCCGGCAAAGATGCCGGTGTCGGTAATGGGGCTGGATTTCCCCAACCCGGTCGGGCTGGCGGCTGGCCTGGACAAGAACGGCGCGGCCATCGACGGCTTCGCGCAGCTGGGTTTCGGTTTTGTCGAAATCGGCACCGTGACCCCGCGTCCGCAGCCGGGCAACCCCAAGCCGCGCATCTTCCGCTTGCCGGAAGCCGAGGCGATCATCAACCGCATGGGGTTCAACAACCTGGGGGTCGATAACCTGCTGTCGCGGGTTCAGGCGGCGAAGTACAAGGGCATCCTCGGCATCAATATCGGCAAGAACTTCGACACGCCGGTGGAACGTGCGGTGGATGACTACCTGATCTGCCTGGACAAGGTCTACGCCCACGCCAGCTACGTCACGGTCAACGTCAGTTCGCCCAACACCCCGGGCCTGCGCAGCCTGCAGTTCGGTGACTCCCTCAAGCAATTGCTTGAAGCCCTGCGCCAGCGCCAGGAAGACCTGGCCGTACGCCATGGCAAGCGTGTGCCGTTGGCGATCAAGATTGCCCCGGACATGAGCGACGAAGAAACCGTACTGGTGGCCCAGGCCCTGGTGGATTCGGGTATGGATGCAGTGATTGCCACCAACACCACCCTCAGTCGTGTCGGTGTCGAAGGCCTTGCCCATGGCGACGAAGCGGGTGGCCTGTCAGGTGCGCCGGTGCGTGAGCAGAGCACCCATATCGTCAAGGTGCTGGCCGCCGAACTGGCCGGGCGCTTGCCGATCATCGCCGCAGGCGGTATCACCGAAGGCAAGCATGCGGCCGAGAAGATCGCTGCCGGCGCCAGCCTGGTGCAGTTGTACTCCGGGTTCATCTACAAGGGCCCGGCGCTGATCCGCCAGGCGGTGGATGCCATCGCCGCACTGCCAAAGGCCTGACAAGCGCCCATTAAAAAGGGCTCCATAAAGGAGCCCCCTGGGCCGAAGCCCGCCGCCCGGATAGGACGTGCGTGGTTAAGTCGTTATCGCTTCAACAGTGTGTGTCGGAATTGAATGCCCTTATTAGCCGACGGCGTGAAGTTCGTTGAGTCTGTGGATTCCCGCAGTGCCAGTCATACCGTCCCAGTTGTCGCCGCGTCCTTCTCGCCAGCCGTTGATCCAGGCTTGGCGTACCGACGGTAGAGTAAATGGGCAAAGCTCACGGGATTTGCCATGAACGCCATATTGATATCCGCGTAAAAACGCTCTTTCCAACGGATCACGCTTAAGTCTTCTCATAGGGTGTTTCCCTCACTTGTTGACTGTCTTGATATCCTTCGGCCCCGTCGGGAGCCGGGCAGAGTTTTTCTGCCGTTGGTGGGCTCGCTGCCGGCGTGGCGAGCCTATGTGTCGGCGTCGTTACGGCGCCAACCTGTGTTGAGTTCTAACCAATAGGTCACATGGATTCAATGATCGTTTTGTCATAAGCACGTAACGATAACGATGCTATAGCCATAAGCTGGGCTGGCTTTTCGCCCCATTTGTCTGGCAAACCCAGCTATGATGCACCCTGCAAAGAGGATGGGTTTAATCCTTTAGTGAGAATGCCCGCCCGTTGCAGTCGGTTATTATTCGACGAAGGGTCGGAATATTTCCTTTTGTTGCTGCACTTTATCGATCTGCCCCGTCACTCAACGCCCAAAGGGCCTGCAGGCGGGGTGGGACGGCACATTCGTGCCACGCGAGCACTCTTCAAGAAAAGTGCTTGATTGAAAACCGAGCCGGCGATGCGTCGCCCGTTCATTTATTGCTGAAAAGCCTGGAATGCCCCATGTCGGACCGTTTTGAACTCTTCCTCACTTGCCCCAAGGGCCTCGAAGGCCTGCTGATCGAGGAAGCCATCGGGCTTGGCCTTGAGGAAGCCCGCGAGCACACCTCGGCCGTGCGCGGCATGGCCGACATGGAAACCGCCTACCGCCTGTGCCTCTGGTCGCGCCTGGCCAACCGCGTGTTGTTGGTGCTCAAGCGCTTCCCGATGAAGGACGCCGAAGACCTCTACCACGGCGTGCTGGACATCGAATGGGCCGACCACATGGTGCCGGACGGCACTTTGGCCGTGGAATTCAGCGGCCATGGCTCGGGCATCGACAACACCCACTTCGGCGCGCTGAAGGTCAAGGATGCGATTGTCGACAAGCTGCGCACCCCGACCGGCGAACGTCCGTCCATCGATAAGATCAACCCGGACCTGCGCATCCACCTGCGCCTGGACCGTGGCGAAGCCATTCTGTCCCTCGACCTCTCCGGCCACAGCCTGCACCAGCGCGGCTACCGTTTGCAGCAGGGTGCAGCACCGTTGAAGGAAAACCTCGCGGCAGCCGTGCTGATCCGTGCCGGCTGGCCGCGCATCGCTGCCGAAGGCGGCGCGCTGACTGACCCGATGTGCGGCGTGGGTACCTTCCTGGTGGAAGGCGCGATGATCGCCGCCGACATGGCACCGAACCTGAACCGTGAGTTGTGGGGCTTCACCACCTGGCTCGGTCACGTCCCGGCCTTGTGGAAGAAACTTCACGCCGAAGCGTCGGAACGTGCCGCTATCGGCATGAACAAACCGCCGTTGTGGATTCGTGGCTATGAAGCCGACCCGCGCCTGATCCAACCTGCGCGCAACAACATCGAACGCGCGGGCCTGAGCCATTGGATCAAGGTGTACCAGGGCGAAGTCGGCACGTTCGAGCCGCGCCCGGACCAGAACCAGAAAGGCCTGGTCATCTGCAACCCGCCGTACGGCGAGCGTCTGGGTGACGAAGCCAGCCTGTTGTACCTCTACCAGAACCTCGGCGAGCGCCTGCGCCAGGCGTGCATGGGCTGGGAAGCGGCAGTGTTCACCGGCGCGCCGGACCTGGGCAAGCGCATGGGCATCCGCAGCCACAAGCAGTATTCGTTCTGGAACGGTGCGTTGCCGTGCAAATTGCTGCTGATCAAGGTCAACCCCGACCAGTTCGTCACCGGCGAGCGTCGCACGCCAGAGCAACGCCAGGCGGAACGTGAGCAAGCCGCTTACGATCAAGCCCCGGTCGAGCCGCAAGAGCGCCAGTACAACAAGAACGGCAACCCGATCAAGCCTGCCCCGGCTCCGGTGGTTGAACAGGCACGCCTGAGTGAAGGCGGGCAGATGTTCGCCAATCGCCTGCAAAAGAACCTCAAGCTGCTGGGCAAGTGGGCCAAGCGCGAAGGCGTGGATTGCTACCGCGTGTACGACGCCGACATGCCGGAATATTCCATGGCCATCGACCTGTACCACGATTGGGTGCATGTGCAGGAATACGCCGCACCGAAGTCCATCGACCCGGAAAAAGCCTCCGCCCGCATGTTTGATGCCCTGGCCGCGATTCCCCAGGCGCTGAACATCGACAAGAGCCGCGTCGTCGTCAAGCGCCGCGAGCGCCAGAGTGGCACCAAGCAGTACGAGCGCCAGAGCGCCCAGGGCAAGTTCACTGAGGTCAGCGAAGGCGGCGTGAAGTTGCTGGTCAACCTCACCGACTACCTCGACACCGGCCTGTTCCTCGACCACCGTCCGATGCGCATGCGTATCCAGAAAGAAGCGGCCGGCAAGCGTTTCCTCAACCTGTATTGCTATACCGCTACCGCAAGTGTGCACGCAGCCAAGGGCGGCGCACGCAGCACCACCAGTGTCGATTTGTCCAAGACTTACCTGGACTGGGCGCGTCGCAACTTCTCCCTCAACGGTTTCTCCGACAAGAACCGTCTGGAGCAGGGCGATGTGATGGCGTGGCTGGAAGCCAGCCGTGATGAATTCGACCTGATCTTCATCGACCCGCCGACCTTCTCCAACTCCAAGCGCATGGAAGGCATCTTCGACGTGCAGCGTGACCACGTGCAGTTGCTCGACCTGGCCATGGCCCGCCTGGCACCGGGTGGCGTGCTGTATTTCTCGAACAACTTCCGCAAGTTCGCGCTGGAGGACAACCTCAGCGAGCGCTATGCGGTCGAAGAGATCAGTGACAAGACCATCGACCCGGATTTCGCGCGCAACGCGAAGATTCACCGGGCGTGGAAAATCACTGCACGCTGATCGCTCTTAAAAAAAGCCGCAAGCCTGGATTTTTCCGGGCTTGCGGCTTTTTTGCGCTGGTCAAATACAGGGCCGATGGCTATAACTAAATGCCTAGCCAAAGTGACACCCCCCGCACGCTGGCGTTGTGAGTGTTGCCTATGCCGTTGCAAGCCGTTCGCCCGAAAATCCTTGGTTTTATCAGTGAGCAGGCATCGGCTTGGCTGGTGGCGTTGATGGTGTTCCTGGCCGGTGGCGCGCTGACGTTGATCATCGCCTGGGCCGCCTCCGACCTGTACGAGCAGCAGGTGCGCCAACGCTTCCAACTGCTGGTCAATGAACGCTACACCCGCCTGCAAGAGCGCTTCGAGGACCAGGAGCAACGCCTGGGCAGCCTGCGGCGTTTTTTCGTCAACTCCGGCGAGGTTTCCCGCGAAGAGTTCGATGGTTTTGCCCAGCCCCTGCTGTTGCGGACCCGTGCTTATGCCTGGGCGCCACGGGTGTTTCGCGACCAGCGCAGTGCGTTTGAAGAGGACGTGTCGCGCCAGCGCGGTGAGCCGTTCAGCATTCGTGAGTTGAATGCCCAAGGGGAGCTGGCGTCGGCGCCCGAGCGCGATGAATACGTGCCGGTGCTCTACAGCCAGACCCAGAGCCTGCTCGGCTCGCCCCTGGGCTTTGACTTGCTGGCCCAGCCGCTGCGGCGTTCAGTTCTTGAGCGTGCGTTGAAGACGGGCAAGCTGGCCGTGTCGCAACCCATGCAACTGGTCGGCGTCGAACCGGCCTACGCCGCCGGGGTCTTGCTGGTGGCCCCCGTGAGTAAGCTGCCCGAAACCCAACAATCCCAGGCTGAGCCCTACGGCTATGTGATGGCGGTGATCAGCATGCGGCAATTGGTGGCCGACGGTTTGCCCAAGCCGAACCGTGACAACCTGGTCATGCAGATCATCGACACGTCCGACATCCACAAGCGCGCACTGTATGAGTCCAGCAATGCGCCGGGCGGCAGCGACCTGGTGGCCGCACGCCGGCTGAGCTTGGGGGATCATGTGTATGCCTTGAACCTGCGTCCGAGCCAGGTGTTCGACCAGGCCAACCATTCCTCGATGAGTACGATCCTGACCATGGGCGGGCTGCTTAGTCTGTTGCTCAGCGCGTTGCTGTATGTGTTGGTCAGCCAGCGCCAGCGCGCGCTGAAACTGGTCGAGCAACGCACCGAGCAGTTGCGTGTGCGAGAGCTGGAGTTGCGCGGCGCCCATGGGCAACTGCGCAGCGTGCTGAATGCGGCGACCCAAGTCGCAATAATTGCTACTGACCTGCGCGGCGTGATCAACACCTTCAATGCGGGGGCCGAGCAGATGCTGGGGTTCAAGTCCGAGGATGTGTTGGGGCGCTTGACCCTGGAGAGCCTGCACCTGGAATCGGAGCTCGATGCCCGCGCCGCCACGCTGAGCATGGCCATGGGCAAGCGGATTCCGCCAAGCCAGGCGATGCTGGTGGAGCGTCCCGACCACCAGCACGAGGCTCGGGAGTGGACCCTCAAGCGCCGGGACGGCAGCCAACTGACCGTGAATATGCTGGCCACCGTATTGCTCGATGACCATGGCTTGTGGGTCGGGCACTTGGCGATCTACCTCGACATCACCGAGCAAAAGCGCGCCTACGAGGCCCTGGCCGCGCGGGACCGCCTGCTCAAGAAACTCAGTGCCCACGTGCCCGGCGGGATCTTCCAGTTCACCCTCGAAGCCCACGAAAAGTGGCGTTTCATCTACGCCAGCGATGGCATGCGCGATATTTATGAAATCGAGCCTGGCACGTTGCAACAGGACGCCAGCCGGGTGCTTGAGCGCATTCATCCCCTGGATGTGGAGCGGGTGCGGGCATCGATTCGTCTATCTGCTTTGCAGTTGAGCCATTGGCGTGAAGAGTACCGTGTGCAGTTGCCGCAACGCGGCCTGCGCTGGATTCGCGGCGAAGCCACGCCGGAAGAATTACCGGGAGGCGGCACCTTGTGGCATGGCTACGTGTCGGATATTTCCGATCTGAAACGGGTCGAGGAAGAGTTGCGCGCGCTCTCCATCACCGACTCTCTGACTGGCATCCACAACCGCCGCTATTTCCAGGACCGCCTCAAGGCCGAGATGTTACGACTCAACCGCGTCTCGGGTTCGCTGTCGTTGATCATGCTGGATATTGACCACTTCAAGCGGATCAACGACCAGCATGGCCACGGCGTGGGCGATGGGGTGTTGCAGGAGCTGTGCAGGCGCATCAGCGTGCGCCTGCGGCGTACCGACGTGTTCTGCCGCCTGGGCGGTGAAGAGTTCATGGTGCTGTGCCCCAACACCGACGGCAAGCAGGCCTACAGCCTGGCGATGGAATTGTGGCAGTCGTTGCGCAATGCGCCGATGGAGCCGGTGGGCATTGTCACTGCCAGCTTTGGTGTGGCCAGTTGGCGGGTGGATGAAGGCATCGATGGCTTGCTGTTGCGGGCGGACTCGGCGGTGTATGTCGCCAAGCAGGCGGGCAGGGACCGGGTGGAGGTTGAAGGCTTGCGTACGTGAGACCGCCGCAAGCCCGCTCCCACAGATTAAAGGACTGGCGCGGCCGCCACCGCCTTCGGCTGGCGGTACAGGTCCAGCAACACCTGATCCAGCACCGACGATGCCCCCCACGGCTTGGGATCGTTGAGGATTGCCACCACCGCCCAGGTATTGCCGTTGTTATCGCGGCTGAATCCGGCGATGGCGCGCACGGTGTTCAAGGTGCCGGTCTTGACGTGGGCTTCGCCGCGCATCGCGGTGGTCTTCAGGCGTTTACGCATGGTGCCGTCGGTGCCGGCAATCGGCAGTGAGCTGATGTACTCCGCCGCGTAGGGGCTTTTCCATGCCGCTTGCAGCATGGCGGCCATCTCGCGGGCGCTGACGCGCTCGGCACGGGACAGGCCGGAGCCGTTCTCCATCACCAGGTGCGGCGCGGTGATGCCCTTCTTCGCCAACCATTGGCGCACGACACGCTGGCCGGCCTTGGCGTCGTCACCGTCGGCATCGTTGCGAAACTGCGCGCCCAGGCTCAGGAACAACTGTTGGGCCATGGTGTTGTTACTGTATTTGTTGATGTCGCGGATGATTTCCGCCAGGTCCGGCGAGAACGCGCGAGCCAGTACCTTGGCATCCTTGGGCACTGGTGCCTGGATGTCGCGGCCCTGGATGGAACCGCCCAGCTCCTGCCAGATCGCGCGCACGGCGCCGGCGGTGTAGGTGGCGTGGTCGAGCAGCGACAGATAGGTCTGCGAACTGCAACCGTCGGCCAACTGGCCGCTGACGGTCACCGTCACGCTGCCATCGGCAGCCGTTACCGGGTTGTAGCGCACGTCGCCGGTGCATTGCTTGGCGTTGGACACCTTGACCTGATTGTCGATGCGGATGCTGGCAATTGGCGGCTCGACCGAGACGATCACCCGCCCCGAATCATTGCGGGTCACAAAACGCAGGGCCTTGAGGTTGACCAGCAGGGCGTCGGGCTTGACCAGGAACGGCTTGTTCTCGTCGTTGCCATCGTCATTGAACTCGGGCAAGAGCGGCTGTTTGAAGAAGGCACGGTCCAGCACCAGGTCGCCGGTGACTTGCTGCACACCATTGGCGCGCAGGTCGCGCATCAGCAGCCAGAGTTTTTCCATGTTCAGCTTGGGGTCGCCACCGCCCTTGAGGTACAGGTTGCCGTGCAACACGCCACCGCTGAGGGTGCCGTCGGTGTAGAACTCGGTTTTCCACTGGTGGTTGGGCCCCAGCATTTCCAGGGCGGCGTAGGTGGTGACCAGCTTCATGGTGGAGGCTGGGTTGACCGAGACGTCGGCGTTGAAGATGGTCGGCGTGCCCGGGCCATTCAGGGGGATCATCACCAGGGACAGCGCGTTGTTTTGCAGCTTGGCTTTTGCCAGTGCCTGCTGGACGTTGGGTGGCAGGGTGTTGGTGACGGTGGCGGCGGTAGCAGAGAAGGCCAGTGGCAGAAGAAGACCGGCAAGGAGCAATGGACGCAAAGATTTGATCATAAAGAATAAAACCCTACTGCTGAGGAGGGTGAAAAAGGCGAGGGGCAAATAAGAAAAATCCCTCATTGGTCACGAAAGTGTCGGCATTATGCCCCAAGGTGGGGCCTGTTGTAGCTGAACGATAGCTGGAAATCGGCGTTTTTTTGCAGGCAATTTGCCGCCCGTCCCAGAGAGTCGGGCAATCGCCGTCTTAAACTGCTAAAGTGCCGCCCGTTATTACTTAAGAGGATTGTTCCAATGGCGACTAACCGTTCCCAGCGTCTGCGCAAAAAACTGTGCGTTGATGAATTTCAAGAGCTGGGTTTCGAACTGAACCTGGACTTCAACGAAGGCCTGAGTGAAGAAGCTATCGACGCTTTCCTCGAAGCATTCATCAAAGAAGCCATGGAAGCCAACGGTCTGGGCTATGTCGGCGGCGATGACTTCGGTCTGGTTTGCCTGCAGAAGCGTGGCTCGGTCTCCGAAGAGCAACGTGCTGCCGTTGAAGCCTGGCTGAAAACCCGTTCCGAGCTGACCAAGGCTGAAGTCAGCCCGTTGCTGGACGTGTGGTATCCGGAAAAGCCGATCAACGCGGCTAAGTGATACTGAAAAAAACGGCGACCCGAGGGTCGCCGTTTTTTTATGCCTTGCGCCAGTTCAGGATCAACAGCGTCAACACCCCCGCGACAATCCCCCAGAACGCCGACCCGATGGAAAACAGCGTCAAGCCTGACGCAGTGACCATAAAGGTGATCAACGCCGCTTCCCGCTCCTTCGGCTCATTCATGGCGATGCTCAGGCCATTGATGATCGAGCCAAACAATGCCAACGCCGCGATCGACAGCACCAGTTCCTTGGGCAATGCGGCGAACAGTGCCGCCAGCGTCGCGCCAAACACCCCGGCAATCCCGTAGAACACCCCGCACCAGACCGCCGCCGTGTAGCGCTTGTTACGGTCTTCATGGGCGTGAGGCCCGGTGCAGATCGCCGCGCTGATCGCCGCCAGGTTGATGCCATGGGAGCCGAAGGGCGACAGTACCAGGGATGCGAGGCCCGTGGCGGTGATCAGCGGCGAGGCTGGAACGTTGTAGCCATCTGCGCGCAAGACCGCCACGCCGGGCATGTTTTGCGAGGTCATCGCCACCACGAACAGCGGGATGCCGATGCTGATGGTCGCCGCCAGGGAGAAGTGCGGGGTGGTCCATACCGGCGTCGCCACTTCCAGGTGGAAGCCGCTGAAATCCAACAGGCCCAACCACCCCGACAGCAGCGTGCCGAGCACCAGCGCCGCCAGCACCGCATAACGCGGCGACAGGCGCTTGATGATCAGGTAGGTGAAAAACATCCCCAGTACCAGGCCGGTGCGATGTTGCGCGGCGACGAAGATCTCGCTGCCGATCTTGAACAGAATCCCCGCCAGCAAGGCCGCAGCCAGCGACGCCGGGATGCGCTTGACGAGCCTTTCAAAACTGCCGGTCAACCCGCAGATCGTCACCAGCACCGCGCAGGTGATATAGGCGCCGATGGCCTCGCCGTAACTCACGCCGCCCAGGCTGGTGATCAGCAACGCGGCGCCGGGTGTCGACCAGGCAATGGTGATCGGCGTGCGATAGCGCAAGGACAGGCCGATGCTGCACACCGCCATGCCGATGGAAATCGCCCAGATCCACGAGGAAATCTGCGCCGTGGTCAAACCGGCGGCCTGGCCGGCCTGGAACATCAGCACCAGGGAGCTGGTATAGCCGGTCATCATGGCGATGAAACCGGCGACGATCGCCGATGCAGAGGTGTCGGCCAGCGGGCGCAGCGGCGCTTGGGCGGCTTCGGACATAGAAAGGTGTTCCTTTAACCAGAGAAATTGCTGATTCAAGCCTAAACTCAAACGTAACCACTCATTGCAATACAGCCGAGACCGCAAACAGCCGTACAGTGTGTTGGCGCAATCGGTTGTGTACAATGTGCGCTGTTTTTAGGTGATACTTGCCAGCAACACGTTGTTGCCGTATTACCGTTATTTCGCCGCCGTTCTCCCGACCCGAGTGCCCATGAACGAACAGTTGCAACCTCTCAAGAAACAACCGCGAGCTGGCAAGGCCGGTCGCAGCGGAACCCAGGACGATATTGTCTACGCGCATATCTTCGAGGCGATCCTCGAACAACGCCTGGCACCCGGCACCAAATTGAGCGAAGAGGCACTGGGCGAAATCTTCGGGGTCAGCCGCACTATCATTCGTCGCGCCCTGTCGCGCCTGGCCCATGAAGGCGTGGTGCTGCTGCGGCCCAACCGCGGTGCAGTGGTTGCCAGCCCGAGTGTGGAAGAGGCCCGCCAGGTATTTATGGCGCGGCGCCTGGTAGAACGCGCGATTACCGAGCTGGCGGTCCAGCACGCCACTGCCGAACAATTGGCCGAACTGCGCCAGATGGTCAACGACGAGCGCGACAGCTTTTCCCGTGGCGACCGTGGGGCGGGTATCCGTCTCTCCGGCGAATTCCACCTCAAGCTGGCCGAGGCGGCGAAAAACGCGCCGCTGATCAGCTTCCAGCGCAGCCTGGTGTCCCAGACGTCATTGATCATCGCCCAGTACGAAAGCGGCAACCGCTCGCACTGCTCCTACGATGAACACACCCAGTTGATCGATGCGATCGAAGCGCGGGACGCGGCGTTGGCCGTGGACCTGATGATGCATCACATGGATCACATCGACAGCAAGCTCAACCTCGATGAGGAAAGTGCGTCGGATGATTTGCATGCGGTGTTTTCGCATTTGTTGCAGACCAAGAAGCCGGGGCGCTCTTCAGTAAAACTGTAATTTCCCTGAATCACCGGGGACAAAAAATGTGGGAGCGGGCTTGCTCGCGAATGCGGTGTATCAGTCGACAGATGTGTTGACTGATCCACCGCTTTCGCGAGCAAGCCCGCTCCCACATTGGTTTTGTGGTGTTGCTGAAATTAGCGTTGGTGTACCAATTGCCCGGCCGCATAGGTCTGCAACACCGTCCGATCATCCCCAAGCGTCATCAGCACAAACAACGTCTCGGCAATGTCATTGGCCTGTTTCAAGCGATAGCTCAGCAGCGGCGTGGCGTTGTAGTCCAGCACCAGGAAATCCGCATCCGTGCCCGGCTGCAACGTACCGATCTTGTCTTCCAGGCGCAGCGCCCGTGCGCCGCCCAATGTGGCGAGATACAGCGACTTGAACGGGCTCAATCGCGCGCCCTGCAACTGCATGACCTTGTAGGCTTCGTTCAAGGTTTGCAGCAACGAGAAGCTGGTGCCGCCGCCCACGTCCGTGCCCAGTCCTACATTCAATTTGTGTTTTTCCGCCATCGGCAGGTTGAACAAACCACTGCCGAGGAACAGGTTCGACGTCGGGCAGAACGCCACCGCCGAACCGGTCTCCGCCAACCGCGCGCACTCGTCATCACACAGGTGCACACCGTGGGCAAACACCGAGCGCTCGCCGAGCAGTTGGTAATGGTCGTACACATCCAGGTAGCCGTTTCGCTCGGGGAACAGCTCTTTTACCCACTCGATTTCCTGCTTGTTCTCACTGATGTGAGTCTGCATGTACAGGTCCGGGTATTCCCCCAGCAGTTGCCCGGCCAGCGCCAGTTGTTCCGGCGTGCTGGTCGGTGCGAAGCGTGGCGTCACGGCGTAGTGCAGGCGGCCCTTGCCGTGCCAGCGCTCGATCAGCGCCTTGCTTTGCTGGTAGCCGGTTTCGGCGGTGTCGGTCAGGTAGTCCGGGGCATTGCGGTCCATCATCACCTTGCCGGCGATCATGCGCAGGTCGAGTTTTTCCGCTGCTTCAAAGAACGCATTCACCGACTGCGGATGCACGCTGCCGAACACCAGCGCAGTGGTGGTGCCGTTGCGTAGGAGTTCCTTGATGAAGATGTCGGCGACTTCCTCGGCGTGGGCCTTGTCGGCGAATTGGCTTTCACACGGGAAGGTGTAGGTGTTGAGCCAGTCCAGCAACTGCTCGCCGTAGGCGCCGACCATGCCGGTTTGCGGCAGGTGGATGTGGGTGTCGATCAGGCCGGGTGTGATCAGCGCGTCCTGGTAGTGGGTGATGTCGATGTCGGTAGGCAGGGTCGGCAGCAGGTCCTGCGCATGGCCGACAGCGCTGATCTGACCGTTCTCAATCACCAGTAGGCCATCTTCGAAATACTCGTAGGAGGCTTCGATGCCAACTTCGGCGGGGTCGGCGATGCTGTGCAGAATGGCGGCACGGTAGGCTTTGCGAGTCAAAGGCATGGTTATCTCAATTCAAATGGCTTGGCTGCGGCGTGAAGCCGGCAGCAGTTTGGCAATCGGTTCGGCGCTGGCGGTGTGCTGGCCGAAATTGGCGTTATAGGTGGCGATGATCTCGCCGGCGATGGAGATGGCGATCTCTACCGGCAATTTGCCCTTTACCTCGCTGAGGCCCATGGGGCAGCGCATGCGTTGCAATTGCGCGGCGTCGAAGCCGCGATCACGCAGACGGTGTTCGAACTTGACGCGTTTGGTCTTCGAGCCGATCAGGCCGAAGTAGGCGAAGTCGTTGCGTTTGAGCAGGGCGGCGGTGAGTTCCAGGTCCAGCGCGTGATTGTGGGTCATGACGATGCAGTAACTGCCCGCTGGTAGGTCGGCAATTTCGTCGACCGGCTCTTCGCTGACGATTTTACGCACGCCCTGGGGGATATGTTCCGGAAACTCCTGTTCACGCGAATCGATCCAGCGCACCCGGCACGGCAGGCTCGCCAGCAACGGCACCAGCGCGCGGCCGACGTGGCCGGCGCCAAACACCGCGATCTGTGCCTGCACCTGGCCCATAGGTTCGAACAGCAGCACCGTCACGCCGCCGCAGCACTGGCCCAGGCTGGCGCCGAGGCTGAAGCGCTCCAGATGGGTGTTCTGCTGGCCACGCACGAGCATGTCCCGGGCGATCTGCATCGCCTTGTATTCCAGGTGCCCGCCGCCGATGGTGTCGAAGGTCTGGGCGGCGCTGATCACCATCTTGGAACCGGCATTGCGTGGTGTGGAGCCGAGTTCTTCGATGATGGTCACAAGCACGCAGGGTTCGCCGCTGGTTTGCAGGTGGGCGAGGGCGCTGATCCAGTTATTCATGTCTACCTCAACATTTCTGTTGTCAGTCAGGCCGCTATCGCAGGCAAGCCAGCTCCCACATTTGACGGTGTTCACAGATCAAAATGTGGGAGCTGGCTTGCCTGCGAAGGCAGCGCCTCGGTCTAGAGCGAAGCCATCTCGGTATCAGCCTCAACCACCTTCGCCGCCGTCAACTGGCGCATCTGCTCACAGCCCCACAGCACCCGTTCCGGCGTCGCCGGTGCATCGATCTTTGGCTGATGCCGGTAATCCGCCAGGCTCGCCACCGCATCCTTGATCGCGCACCACGAGGCAATCCCGAGCATGAACGGCGGTTCGCCCACAGCCTTGGAATGGAACACCGTGTCCTCCGGGTTCTTGCGGTTTTCCACCAGCTTGACCCGCAGGTCCAGCGGCATGTCCGCCACCGCCGGGATCTTGTAACTGGCCGGGCCGTTGGTCATCAGCTTGCCCTTGTTGTTCCACACCAACTCTTCCATGGTCAGCCAGCCCATGCCCTGGATGAACCCGCCTTCCACCTGGCCGATGTCGATGGCCGGGTTCAGCGAGGCGCCCACGTCGTGGAGGATGTCGGTGCGTAGCATCTTGTATTCGCCGGTCAGGGTATCGACGATCACTTCGCAGCACGCCGCGCCGAAGGCGAAGTAGTAGAACGGCCGGCCGCGTGACTGGCTGCGGTCGTAGAAGATTTTCGGGGTTTTGTAGAAGCCCGTACTCGACAGCGACACCTGGGCGAAATACGCCTGCTGGATCAGCGCTTCGAAGGTCAGGATCTGCTCGCGCACGCGCACATGGCCGTTGTGGAACGCCACGTCGGCCTCACTGACGTCGTACTTGCGCGCAGCAAACTCCACCAGGCGTTGCTTGATGGTTTCGGCGGCGTTCTGCGCGGCCTTGCCGTTCAGGTCGGCACCGCTGGAGGCGGCAGTCGGCGAGGTGTTGGGCACTTTGTCGGTGTTGGTGGCGGTGATCTGCACGCGGTCGATTTCCACCTGGAACACCTCGGCCACCACCTGCGCGACCTTGGTGTTCAAGCCCTGGCCCATTTCGGTGCCGCCGTGGTTCAGGTGGATGCTGCCGTCCGTGTAGATATGGATCAGCGCACCGGCCTGGTTGAGGAAACTGGCGGTAAACGAAATGCCGAACTTCACCGGGGTCAACGCCAGGCCTTTTTTCAGGATCGGGCTATGGGCGTTGTACAGGCGGATCGCTTCGCGGCGCTCGGCGTATTGGCTGCTGGCCTCCAGTTCGGCGGTCATCTCTTCGAGCAGGTTGTGTTCGACGGTCTGGTAGTAGTGGGTGACGTTGCGCTCGGTCTTGCCGTAGTAGTTGGCCTTGCGCACCGCCAGCGGATCGAGGGCTAGATGGCGCGCGATGGCGTCCATCACTTCCTCGATGGCGACCATGCCTTGCGGGCCGCCGAAGCCGCGATACGCGGTGTTGGACGCGGTGTTGGTCTTGCAGCGATGGCCGTTGACGGTGGCGTCGCCCAGGTAATAGGCGTTGTCGGCGTGGAACATCGCACGGTCGACAATCGAGTTGGACAAGTCCGGCGAGCAGCCGCAGTTGCCGGCCAGGTCCAGGTTGATCCCGTGCAAGCGGCCGCTGTCGTCAAAGCCCACGTCGTATTCGATATAGAAGGGGTGGCGCTTGCCGGTCATCAGCATGTCTTCGACACGCGGCAGGCGCATCTTGGTCGGCTGGCCGGTGAGGCGCGCGACCACCGCACACAGGCACGCGGGGCTGGCGGCCTGGGTTTCCTTGCCGCCGAAACCACCGCCCATGCGGCGCATGTCGACCACGATTTTGTTCATCGACACGTCCAGCACTTCGGCCACCAGTTTCTGCACTTCGGTGGGGTTCTGCGTGGAGCAGTAGACGATCATGCCGCCGTCTTCGGTGGGCATTACCGAGGAGATTTGCGTCTCCAGGTAGAAGTGTTCCTGGCCGCCGATGTGCAGGGTGCCCTGGATACGGTTTTTGGCCGACGCCAGCGCGCCTGCCGAATCACCCCGTTGGTGGGTGTGGCTGTCGAGCACAAAGTGCTTGTTGCGGAAGGCCTCGACCACATCCAGCACCGGCTCCAGGTCTTCGTATTCGATCACCGCAGCCATCGCGGCTTTGCGCGCGGTTTCCAGATCACGCGCGGCGACGGCGAGTACGACCTGGCCGACGAACTGCACCGTGTCGATGGCCAGCAACGGGTCGCCGGGCAGCAGTGGGCCGATGTCTTTCAGGCCTGGCACGTGTTCGTTGGTGATGACGATACGCACGCCTTCGAAGGCGTAGCAGGGGGCGGTGTCGATGCTGAGGATTTTCGCGTGGGCGCGGTCGGACATGCGCGCATACAGGTGCAACTGGTTGGGGAATTCCAGGCGGTCATCGATGTACTGCGCTTCGCCGCTGACATGCTTGGCGGCGCTGTCATGCTTGACGCTGCGGCCGACTCCGGTGGTGAGGTCCTGGGCGAACAACTCGGCCAGTTCGGCCTGGGTTTTAACGACGGCGTGATGGTTAGACATAAGCGGTCACCCGAGTCTCGATGTGCGGTGTTTGCAGCTCGATGAAGTATTTGCGCAGCAGGTTCTGTGCGCTGAGCAGGCGGTATTCCTTACTGGCGCGGAAGTCCGACAGCGGGGTGAAATCCTCGGCCAGGGCGGCGCAGGCGTTCTCGACGGTGGCGCTGTTCCAGGTGGCGCCGAGCAACGCGGCCTCGCAGCTTTTGGCGCGTTTGGGCGTGGCGGCCATGCCACCGAATGCCACGCGGGCTTCGCGCACCACACCATTGTCGATCTTCAGGTTGAACGCGGCGCAGACCGCGGAAATATCATCGTCCAGGCGCTTGGACACCTTGTAGGCGCGAAACAGTGCATGGCCCTTGGGTACGATGATTTTTTCGATGAATTCGCTGTCCTGGCGGGCGGTGACGCGGTAGTCGATGAAATAGTCTTCCAGCGCCAGGGTGCGACGGGTGTTGCCCTTGCACAGCACGATCTGCGCGCCGAGGGCGATCAGCAGCGGCGGCGAATCGCCAATCGGCGAGGCGTTGCCAATGTTGCCACCGAGGGTGCCCTGGTTGCGGATCTGCAAGGAGGCAAAGCGCTGCAGCAGTTCACCGAAGTCCGGGTAGGCCTGGTGCAGCGCGGTGTAGCAATCGGAGAGGGCAGTGGCGGCGCCGATTTCCAGGCGGTCGTCAAAGTCTTCGATGCGCTTCATCTCTTCGATGTTGCCGACGTAGATCATCACTGGCAGGGTGCGGTGAAACTGCGTGACTTCCAGCGCCAGGTCGGTGCCGCCAGCCAACAGACGCGCTTGCGGGTAGGAATCGTAGAGGTCGGCCAGGTCGGCGACGGTCAGTGGCACCAGGCAGCGTTTGTCGCCGCTGTTGAGTTCGCCGGTCTGGGTCGGCGCGATGGCTTTGAGGCGCGCGATGGTCTGGGCTTCTCGGCTGTCGAACTGATCCTGGGGTTTGTTGCAGCAGGCCTGTTCGGCAGCGGCGAGGATCGGGCGATAGCCGGTGCAGCGGCACAGGTTGCCGGCCAGGGCCTCATGGGCTTTTTGGCTGTCGGGGGCGTCGCTGTTCTTTTGCAGGGCGAACAGCGACATCACGAAACCGGGGGTGCAAAAGCCGCACTGCGAGCCGTGGCACTCGACCATCGCCTGCTGCACGCTGTGCAGTTGGCCCTGGTGCTTGAGGTCTTCGACGCTGATCAGTTGTTTGCCGTGCAGCGACGACACGAAGGTCAGGCACGAGTTGAGGCTGCGATAACGGATCTGCTCGGCGCCCTGGGCGTCGGTGTGCAGTTCGCCGACCACCACGGTGCATGCACCGCAGTCGCCGCTGGCGCAGCCTTCCTTGGTGCCGGGCTTGCCCAGATGCTCGCGCAGATAGTTGAGCACGGTGAGATTGGGGTCCAGGGCGTGCTCGCTACGGAGTTCCTGGTTGAGTAAAAACTGGATCACGGAAGGCCTCGCAGACTCATTATTGTTGTTAACCGCTTTGCGCCGAATCTAGTCATCTCTGACTTTTCGGTCAACGAATTTCTGACCAGGAGGTCAAGAAAATGCGATCGCAACACTTTCAATTATGGTCCAGTCTTCTGGAACCGGCGTTTTCAGGGGCTTTTGAGTTTTCAGCTTTGCTTATTCCGTGCCAAATTCGCCACGGTGGGCGTAGCGCCATCAGCGGGCCAATGCGCTACACTGCCGCGCTTGTATCGATAGAAGATTTTGAAGGGAAAACATGACGTTCAAGGCGCCGGACAGTCTCGCCGAGCAAATCGCTCACCACCTCGCCGAACGCATCATTCGCGGCGAACTCAAGCCTGGGGAGCGCATCCAGGAGCAAAAGGTCACGCTGGCCCTCAATGTCAGCCGTGGTTCCGTGCGCGAAGCCTTGTTGATCCTCGAACGCCGCCACCTCATCGCGATCCTGCCGCGCCGTGGCGCCCACGTCACCGAACTCACCGCGCACAAGGTGCAGAGCTTGTGCACGCTGATGGGCGAGTTGTACATCCTGCTCGGCAATGCGGTCGCCCAAGGCTGGCAGACCCAGGCCGACATGGCGCCGTTTGTGCAGATCCAGCAGCGCCTGGTGACCAATTTCGAGCGCCAGGACATCCGCGCCTTCGTCGAAGAAAGCTTCAACGTGATGCGCGCCGCGTACCCCTTCGCCAACAACCCGTACCTGCAGGAAACCGTCGAGAACCTGCAACCGGCGATGAACCGCGCGTATTACCTGGCGCTGGATCAACGCAAGGCGTCCATGAGCGAATACCTGGTGCTGTTCGAGCAACTGCTCGCCGCCGTACTCGCCCGTGACCTGGCGCAGATCCGCCTGGTGTTGTCGGCCTACGGCGAGCGCAGTTGCTCGCTGGTCATCGCTGCGTTGGCGGACGCCTAAACGTGCGGCTCAAGTGCATCAAGCTGGCGGGGTTCAAATCCTTCGTCGACCCGACCACGGTGAACTTCCCCAGTAACATGGCGGCGGTGGTCGGGCCCAATGGTTGCGGCAAGTCGAACATTATCGACGCCGTCCGCTGGGTGATGGGCGAGAGCTCGGCCAAGAACCTGCGCGGCGAGTCGATGACCGACGTCATCTTCAACGGCTCCACCAGCCGCAAGCCCGTGAGCCAGGCCAGTATCGAACTGGTGTTCGACAACTCCGATGGTACGTTGATTGGCGAGTACGCGGCCTACGCCGAAATCTCGATCCGCCGCAAAGTGACCCGCGACAGCCAGAACAGTTATTTCCTCAACGGCACCAAGTGTCGCCGTCGGGACATCACCGATATTTTCCTTGGCACCGGCCTGGGGCCGCGCAGCTACTCGATCATCGAGCAGGGCATGATCTCCAAGCTGATCGAAGCCAAGCCCGAAGACCTGCGCAACTTTATCGAGGAAGCGGCCGGCATCTCCAAGTACAAGGAGCGCCGCCGCGAGACCGAAAACCGTATCCGCCGTACCCACGAGAACCTCGCCCGTCTCACCGACCTGCGTGAAGAGCTGGAGCGCCAGTTGGAGCGCCTGCACCGCCAGGCCCAGGCCGCCGAGAAGTATCAGGAATACAAGGGCGAGGAGCGCCAGCTCAAGGCGCAACTGTCGGCCCTGCGCTGGCAGGCGTTGAACGAGCAGGTCGGCCAGCGCGAAGCCATCATCGGCACCCAGGAAATCAGCTTTGAAGCCCTGGTGGCCGAGCAGCGCAACGCCGACGCCAGCATCGAGCGCCTGCGCGACGGGCACCATGATTTGTCCGAGCGCTTCAATCTGGTGCAGGGCCGCTTCTATTCGGTGGGCGGCGATATTGCCCGCGTCGAGCAGAGCATCCAGCACGGCCAGCAGCGTTTGCGCCAGTTGCAGGATGATCTCAAGGAAGCCGAACGCGCGCGCCTGGAGACCGAGTCCCACCTGGGCCACGACCGCACCTTGCTGCTGACCCTCGGCGAAGAGCTGGACATGCTCACCCCCGAGCAGGAAGTCACCAACGCCGCCGCCGAAGAGGCCGCTGCCGCCCTGGAAGAATCCGAAAGCACCATGCATGGCTGGCAGGAGCAGTGGGACACGTTCAACCTGCAATCCGCCGAACCACGCCGCCAGGCCGAGGTGCAGCAGTCGCGCATCCAGCAACTGGAAACCAGCATGGAACGCCTGGCCGAACGCCAGCGCCGGATGCAGGAAGAGCGTGCGTTGCTGTCGGCCGACCCGGAAGACGCGGCGATCATGGAGCTGAGCGAGCAACTGGCCGAAAGCGAAATGACCCTGGAAGAGCTGGAGGCCAGCGAAGAACAACAAGTGGAGCGCCTGGAGCAGTTGCGCCAGCAGTTGCAACAGGCGACCCAGGCGCAACAGCAGGCCCAGGGCGATTTGCAGCGGCTCAATGGGCGCTTGGCGTCCCTTGAAGCCTTGCAGCAAGCCGCCTTGGACCCGGGCACCGGCACCGCCGAATGGCTGCGCGATCAGCATCTGGCCGAACGCCCGCGCCTGGCGGAAGGCCTGAAAGTGGAAGCGGGCTGGGAGCTGGCGGTGGAAACCGTACTCGGCGCCGACCTGCAAGCGGTGCTGGTGGATGATTTTGGCGGCTTTGACTTGGCCGGGTTTGCCCAGGGCGATCTGCGTTTGCTCAGCCCGGCGGCGGATGGCGCGCGGGTGCCGGGCAGTCTGTTGGACAAAGTTGAAGCGGCGATTGATCTCTCACCCTGGCTGGGCCAGGTCAAGCCGGTGGATTCCCTGGAGCAGGCCCTGGCCCAGCGTGGTCAACTGGCGGCCGGCGAAAGCCTGATCAGCCGTGACGGCTACTGGGTCGGCCGGCACTTCCTGCGGGTGCGCCGCGCCAGTGAAGCGGAAAGCGGCGTATTGGCCCGTGGCCAGGAAATCGTCAACCTGATCGCCGAGCGTGAAGAGCGCGAAGCCACCCTGGAAAGCCTGGAAACCCAACTGCAAACCCTGCGCGCCACCCAGCGCCAGCAAGAGACCGGCCGCGAACACCTGCGCCGTCTGTTGCAGGACGAAGCGCGCCAGCAAGGCGAGCTGAAAGCCCAGCTGTCCGCGAGCAAAGCCAAGGTCGAGCAACTGACCCTGCGCCGCACCCGCCTCGACGAAGAAGTTGCGGAAATGGGCGAGCAGCGCGCCCTGGAACATGAACAGATCGGCGAAGCGCGCCTGCAGTTGCAGGAAGCCCTCGACAGCATGGCCCTCGACACCGAGCAGCGCGAACTGCTGCTGGCCCAGCGTGACAGCCTGCGCGAACGCCTCGACCGTGTGCGTCAGGAGGCCCGCCAGCACAAGGATCATGCGCACCAGCTGGCGGTACGGTTGGGCTCGCTCAAAGCTCAGCACGCGTCCACCGCCCAGGCCCTTGAGCGTCTGGAGATGCAATCCGAACGCCTCACCGAAAAGCGCGAGCAACTGAGTCTCAACCTGGAAGAGGGCGAGGCGCCGCTGGAAGAGTTGCGCCTCAAGCTCGAAGAACTGCTCGACAAGCGCATGACCGTCGACGAAGAACTCAAGACCGCGCAGATCGCCCTGGAAGACGCCGACCGCGAACTGCGCGACGCTGAAAAGCGCCGCACCCAGGCCGAGCAGCAATCCCAGTTGATCCGTGGCCAACTCGAACAACAGCGCATGGAATGGCAAGCCCTGACCGTGCGCCGCAAGACCCTGCAAGACCAGCTGCTTGAAGATGGCTACGACCTGCACGGCGTGCTCAACACGTTGACCACCCAGGCCAACGAGAAAGACGCCGAGGAAGAACTGGAGCGGATTGCCGCGCGTATCCAGCGCCTTGGCGCGATCAACCTCGCGGCCATCGACGAATACCAGCAACAATCCGAGCGTAAACGTTATCTGGACGCGCAGGACGCCGACTTGGTCGAGGCCCTGGACACCCTGGAAAACGTGATCCGCAAGATCGACAAGGAAACCCGCAACCGCTTCAAAGATACCTTTGATCAGATTAATAGCGGTTTACAGGCGTTATTTCCGAAAGTTTTCGGCGGTGGCAGCGCTTACTTGGAACTGACGGGCGAAGATCTACTCGATACAGGGGTAACGATCATGGCGCGGCCTCCGGGCAAGAAGAACAGCACCATCCATTTGTTGTCCGGCGGCGAAAAAGCCCTGACCGCATTGGCCCTGGTATTTGCCATCTTCAAGTTGAACCCGGCGCCGTTCTGCATGCTCGACGAAGTTGACGCGCCATTGGATGACGCTAACGTTGGGCGTTACGCGCGACTGGTTAAAGAGATGTCCCAGACCGTGCAGTTCATCTATATCACCCACAACAAGATCGCCATGGAAATGGCGGATCAATTGATGGGTGTGACGATGCACGAGCCTGGGTGTTCGCGACTGGTTGCGGTGGATGTGGAAGAAGCGATGGCGATGGTGGAATCCTGACCCACGCTTCGAAAGAGAATTTACAGCAGGATGTGAGGTGATTTAACCGTCCGGCAAAGATGGCCTAACGACATAATTGTCCAAGGCATTTTGACAGACGGTGTAAAGTTATCTTTGGTCGTGCTAGTTTAATGTCAATTTTTCGTGTGCGTGGGCAAAACGTCAGTCAGAACATAGAGTTGGCGCCACGTTTTAAAGCGGTTTGCACGGTGCTAAACCCCTTATTTTTCAGCATTTTTTATTAGAGGCACGGGATTACATGGAAATCGGTCTGCGCGAGTGGCTGATCGTCATCGGCATTATTGTCATTGCCGGTATTCTTTTTGATGGCTGGCGCCGCATGCGCGGTGGCAAGGGCAAGCTCAAGTTCCGTCTGGACCGCAACCTGTCCAACTTGCCTGACGACGACGGCGGCGCCGAGCTGCTGGGGCCGCCCCGTGTGCTGGATACCCATAAAGAACCGCAACTGGACGAGCATGACCTGCCGTCGATGAGCGCGCCGCTGCGTGAAGCCCGCGAGCCGTCGCCCAAGCGTGGCAAGCGTGCCAGCGCCGCCGTGGCCGAGCCGCATCAGGGCGACCTGAACCTCGACGTCGATGAAGGCCCGAGCTTCAGCAGCCGCGATGATGATTTCCCCGATGAGAATGTCGGCAAGACTGCCACGCGCCAATCGGTCAACGACCAGCCGGCTGCCGAAGAAGTCTTGGTGATCAGCGTGATCTGCCGCGACGCTGCAGGTTTCAAAGGCCCGGCGCTGTTGCAGAACATCCTCGAAAGCGGCCTGCGGTTTGGCGAGATGGATATTTTCCACCGTCACGAAAGCATGGCCGGTAACGGCGAAGTGCTGTTCTCCATGGCCAACGCGGTCAAGCCCGGCACCTTCGATCTGGACGACATCGACCTGTTCAGCACCCCGGCGGTGAGTTTCTTCCTCGGCCTGCCAGGCCCGCGTCACCCGAAACAAGCGTTCGACGTCATGGTGGCTGCGGCGCGCAAGCTGTCCCAGGAACTGAACGGCGAACTGAAGGATGATCAACGCAGCGTCCTGACCGCCCAGACGATCGAACACTACCGTCAGCGCATCGTCGAGTTCGAGCGTCGCGCCCTGACACAAAAACGCTGAGTAGAATAAGCGCACCAACATTTGAGCAGCTACGGCTGCTCTTTTGCTTTATGAGAGAACACCGATGACCGCCGCCCACACCCGCATCCTCGAACTGCGCGCTGAACTGGATCAGCACAACTACCGCTACCACGTCCTCGACGAGCCGAGCATTCCGGACGCCGAGTACGATCGCTTGTTCCACGAGCTCAAGGCCCTGGAGGCCGAGCACCCGGAGTTGGTCACGCGGGATTCGCCGACACAGCGGGTGGGCAGTGCGGCGTTGTCGGCGTTCACCCAGGTCAAGCATGACGTGCCGATGCTCAGTCTCGGCAACGCATTCGATGAAACCACCATGCTCGAGTTCGATCGCCGCGTGACCGAAGGGCTCGACTTGCCCACCGGCGATCTGTTTGGCGGTGGTGCCGCGGTGGAATACAGCTGTGAGCCCAAGCTCGATGGCCTGGCGGTCAGCCTGCTGTATCAGGATGGCGAACTGGTGCGCGGCGCCACCCGTGGCGACGGCACTACCGGCGAAGACATCAGCGTGAACGTGCGCACCGTGCGCAATATCCCGCTGAAGCTGCACGGCAGCGGTTGGCCGGCGACCCTCGAAGTGCGCGGCGAAGTGTTCATGTCCAAGGCCGGTTTCGAAAGGCTCAACGCCGCGCAACTGGAAATCGGCGGCAAGACCTTCGCCAACCCGCGCAACGCCGCCGCCGGCAGCCTGCGCCAGTTGGATTCGAAGATCACCGCGAGCCGCCCGTTGGAGTTCTGCTGCTACGGCGTGACCACCGATCTCAGCGATACCCACATCGGCAACCTGCAACAGTTGCAGAAGTGGGGCATGCCCATCAGCCATGAGCTGAAACTGGCCAAGGGCATCCAGGACTGCCTGGAGTATTACCGCGACATCGGCGAGCGGCGCAGCAGCCTGCCGTATGAAATCGACGGCGTGGTGTTCAAGGTCAACAGCATTGCCTACCAGCGTGAACTGGGCTTTCGCGCCCGCGAACCGCGCTGGGCCATCGCGCATAAATTCCCGGCCACGGAAGAGCTGACTGAACTGCTCGACGTGGAATTCCAGGTCGGCCGCACGGGCGCCGTTACCCCGGTGGCGCGCTTGAAGCCGGTCAAGGTCGCGGGTGTCACCGTGTCCAACGCCACCTTGCACAACATGGATGAAGTGGCACGCCTGGGCGTCATGATCGGCGACACGGTGATCATCCGCCGCGCCGGTGATGTGATCCCACAGGTCGTCTCCGTGGTGCTCGAGCGTCGTCCGGAACACGCCCGTGCGGTGCCGATCCCCGAGAGCTGCCCGGTGTGCGGTTCCCATGTGGAGCGTACCCAGTTGGTCAAGCGCAGCAAGGGCAAGGAAACTGTCAGTGAAGGCGCGGTGTACCGCTGCGTCGGCCGCTTGGCGTGTGGGGCGCAGCTCAAGCAAGCGATTATCCATTTTGTCTCGCGCCGGGCCATGGACATCGACGGCCTGGGCGACAAGACCATCGAGCAACTGGTGGATGAAAAGCTTATCGGCTCGCCGGCTGACCTCTACAAGCTCAAGTACGAGCAGATCATCGACCTGGAAGGCTTCGCCGACATTTCCAGCAAGAAGCTGATCACCGCCATCGAAAACAGCAAGACTCCGACCCTGGCGCGCTTTATCTATGCCCTGGGGATTCCGGACGTGGGCGAGGAGACCGCCAAGGTGCTGGCGCGCTCCCTGGCTTCCCTGGAGCGGGTGCAGAAGGCCTTGCCGGAAGTGCTGACGTACTTGCCCGATGTGGGGTTGGAAGTGGCGCACGAGATCCACAGCTTCTTTGAAGACAGCCATAACCAGGACGTAATCGGCGCGTTGCTGTCGCCGGACGAGTGCGGCCTGCAACTGCAGGATCAAGGCGACCTGAGCGCCGAGTTCGCCGCCAGCACGACCTTGGGCGGTTTGCTCGACAAGCTGCACGTGCCCAGTGTCGGCCCGGGTGCTGCGCAGAAACTGGCAGACAAGTTCGGCAGCCTGCAAGGCGTGATCAACGCCGATTGGCTGGACATGCGCCAGGCGCTGCCCGAGAAGCAGGCCAAGGCGGTGCGCGAGTTTTTTGATAACCCCGACAACGCCCGCCGTGCCCTGGCCATTGAGCAGCAGCTCAAGGACTTTGGCATGCACTGGGACAGCGAAAAGAAAGTCGTCGAAGGCTTGCCCGAAGCCGGTCACACCTGGGTACTCACCGGTTCCCTGGAGCTGATGAGCCGTGACGTCGCCAAGGACAAGCTGGAAAGCCTCGGCGCCAAGGTGGCGGGTTCCGTTTCGGCGAAAACCCATTGCGTGGTCGCCGGCCCGGGCGCCGGTTCAAAACTGGCCAAGGCCAGCGAGCTGGGCCTGAAGGTGCTGGATGAAGAGGCCTTTGTTGCCTTCCTGGCCAAGCATCACATCACGCTCTGATAAAGGTCTTTTGTAGTGAGCGGGCTTGCCCCGCGCTAGGGGGCGCAGCCGCCCCAAACGGTACGCCGCGGTGTTTCAGGAAGAACGCGGTGCCTGGATTTGGGGCGGCTTCGCCACCCAGCGCGGGGCAAGCCCGCTCACTACAACGATGTGGAACGAACTCTAGGGGGAAATGATCTAGTCTCTGTCACCCAGGGAGAGACGCCATGTTCCGCTACTTCGAACAACTCAGTTCGCGCATTGCCGCACCGTTCGTGGCCGATACCACGCGCAACGCCAAGGTATGGCAGTGCCGCTGCGGCCAATCCTTGTTCTTTCGCAACAGCCAGTGCCTGGCCTGCCAGGCGCTGTTGGGTTATCAGCCCCAGCAAGGTCGCTTGGCCTCCCTGCAGCCCGGTCCTGTCGAAGGCACCTGGCAGCAGGACGGCAACCTGGAAGCGGGCGCCTTTCGTCGTTGCGCCAACCTCGACACCCCGGCCGCCTGCAACTGGCTGATCCCGGCCCACAGCACTGCGGCGCTGTGCGTGGCGTGCAGCCTCAATCGCACCATTCCCGACCTGTCGATCCCGGAAAACCCCGAACGCTGGCGCAAAGTGGAGACCGCCAAGCGTCGCCTGGTGGCGCAACTCATCAGCCTGGGTTTGCAGGTCGTACCCAAAAGCGTCGACGAAGACACCGGCCTGGCCTTCGATTTCATCGGCATCGACCTGGAAGGCAACGCGCCCATGACCGGCCATGCCAGCGGCCTGATCACCCTGGACATCAAGGAAGCCGACGACGCCCATCGTGAGAAAGTTCGCGTGCAGATGCGCGAGCCTTACCGCACCTTGCTCGGACATTTTCGCCATGAGGTGGGGCATTACTACTGGGACCGGCTGATTGCCGACACCCACTGGATCGAGCCGTTTCGCCGACTGTTCGGCGACGAACGCGCCAGTTATGCCGATGCCCTCGATCAGCACTATCAGCAGGGCCCACGTCCCGACTGGCAGCAGGCCTGCGTCAGCGCCTACGCGACCATGCACCCCTGGGAAGACTGGGCCGAAACCTGGGCGCATTACCTGCACATGATGGACGCCGTCGACACCGCCCTGGGCTTCGGCATGAGCGCGCGCGAGATGGACCTGGATTACCAGCCGTTCCCCCTCAGCACCCTCTACGATCCCGAGCACCCGGGCGGCCCGGCGTTCCTGTCGTTCGTCAACGCGTGGATCGAACTGGCCGGCATGCTCAACGAGCTGTCGCGCAGCATGGGCCAGCCGGATTTCTATCCGTTTGTGCTGCCACCGGCGGTGATCGCCAAGCTGCACTTCATTCACTTGGTGATCCAGGAGGAGGGCGGCCGGGCGGATGAGGTCCTACAGGCCCAGTGAAATGGCTTTTCTGTGGGAGCTGGCTTGCCTGCGATAGCATCACCTAGGTCCAACTGATACACCGAGGTGCCTGCATCGCAGGCAAGCCAGCTCCCACAGGGGGCGATGTACTGGCTGAGGCCGTGGGCAAGTGCTTGAACCGCCAGATGTTTTTATTCCAGCACCAACGGTTGTAACTTCCGATGAGATCGGTACAATGGCCCCGCTTGCCGAGAGGCAGGCGTCGTTATGGTGACCCCATCGGTCCCCCCGCAACGATTACCCGTGAACCTGGTCAGAGCCGGAAGGCAGCAGCCACAGCGGGAACATTGTGTGCCGGGGTGTGGCTGGTGGGGTTGCCTCCATAACGCTCTTCCCCGCAGTACCTCTTCTGCTTCAAATCAAAATTCTTTTATTCAGTCATCTGCCAGGTTTATTGCGCAGCACATGACGGCTGTTTCACAACTTTCAATACCCCCACTTTACAAGCCAAAACCACCTTGTTAGTTTCCGCCGGCGACTTGTTTCAGAATATGACAATGGCGCGAATTTGATATTGAAGTGCTATCACTTCTTTAACTAACAAGGATGTCTGTGATGAAAAGCCTGCAAGGGTTGCCCCGTCTTATCAGTGCTTCGGTAGGCGCTCCCGGTAAAGCCCGTAACTTGCCCGCCGATGTGCAGTGCATCCAGTATTTATTCAATCTGATCATCCCCAAACTGGGTTTTCCGCTGGCCGAGAACGGCAAGTGCGACGGCCAGTTGGTGCAGTGCATCAGCCAGTATCAGTTCCGTCATCTCAAGTATGCCCATCCCGATGGAGTGATCGACCCTACCGGCCGTACGTTCAACAGCCTGATCGAGGAAGCAGTGAAGGTGCCGGTCAAAGCCTATCCAACCCTGCGCATCCCGAGCTTTCTCAACGTGTTCGGCAACAACCAGGGCGATGCAGTGCAGGCCACGGTCAATGTGTACCTGGATCGCATGCGGGCGATGATCGAGGCTGAGCGGCGCAACCGTCAGTTGATGCTCCAGGCCACGTGCGACGGGGGCATGACCCTCAGCGAAACGGATTTCAAGAACGCCGCCACCCAGTTGGGTAACGGTATTTCGGTGAATATCATCAAGGCTTTCGCCACGGTTGAATCCGGCGGGCGCTCGGGCTTTGGCCCGGCCAAGTTGCCGGTGATCGCCTTTGAAGGGCACCTGTTTCGCAAGTACACCAAGCACATCTACGACCAGGCGCACCCGCTGCTGTCATACCCCTATGTGAGAAAGGCCGGGCCGCAGTGGCAGGTCAATAACAAGGATCAGGTCAAGGCCTGGGAAACCATGGCCACCGCCTTTGCCCTGGATCAGGAAGCGGCACTGATGTCCGCATCCTGGGGCATGTTTCAGGTGATGGGGTTCAACTTTGCGGCGTGTGGTTACAAGACTGTGTTTGAATTTGCTGCGGCATTAAAGATTAATGCCGGCAGCCAACTAAAGGCGTTCCTGGGTTTTTGCAGCCAGAGCCCGGCGTTGATGAAAGCCATGAAAGACAAGGATTTCGCCGGTATGGCGCGCAACTATAACGGCAAGGATTACGGCATCTATGACCAGCTTATTGAGAAAGCCTACAACGCACTTGAAGGGAAGAAATAAGATGACCCGTTTTCTGGCGATGAGTGTGTTGTCGTTGTGTGTCGTGGCGCCTGCGTTTGCCGGCGCCCCCGCGTTGCATTCGGGCAAGTACGAAGGCTTGATGCTGGCGGTGACGCCAGAGCATCAGGTAGAGGGCTTCTACGCCGAAGAACTGGGCGAGGGTGTGACCCGCAGTTGCGCCTTTTACTTGCAGGGCAAGGCGAATGCACTGACCACCTGGCTCGACGATGCCTACCCAGGCAGCGTGAGTCCGTCCTCCGACGGCGTGACCCTGACCGTTGAGCAGGGTCGCCAGCACCCCGGCTGCATGAGCGTGTTGATGCCAGAGATTGCCACTGGCCTGGACCTGACCCAGACCGCCAACAAGCAGTGGATTGGCCTGGTGACGGTGTCCGCCGACAAGGCCTACCTGCTGAAAACTCCGGGCGCCAAGGTGGCCAAGCGTCCGTATATCGTCAAGGATGATGTGGTTGGCGTGCTGGCCTTCAAGGATGGCTGGGCCCAGGTTGAGTTCATCAATGCCCAGAATCGTTCGTTTATTGGCTGGATCAGCATGGATCAGTACGCGCGCCTGGCGCCTCCGAAAAGCTGATCTCAACAACACGCCGCAAAAATGTGGGAGCACGCCCGCTCCCACACAAGCCCGCTCCGACAGGGGCATGTGTCAGCCAAAGGTCTCGCGAAGTAACCCGGCAAACGCATCCCTGGCCAGATGCCGCTGGGTGTCCTTGTTCCAGAACAATAGATTGTCCACCGTCTGCCACTCGTCAAATCGATACGACGCCAGCTGATCGGCCTGCTCATACCGCGCCAGGATGCCTTCCGGCGCCAATGCCACGCCAATCCCCGCGCTCACGCAACCAATGATCGTGCCCCAACTGGCATAGCTGGCAATGTTCGGTCTGAAATCCTGGGGCTTGACCCAGTTTTCCAGCGCTGCACGGTAGGGGCAGCCGGGCGGCCACACCAGCAAGGTGCGCCCAGCCAGGTCGGCGGCGCTGTGGATCGGTGCGCTTGCCGCGCTGGCGATCAACACCAGGCGCTCGCTGTAGACCACGCAGTGTTCGAGCTTGGCGCGCTTGCCGCCACTGGCCACCAGCGCCACATCCAGGCGGTGGTGTTGCAGGTCGTCGAGCAACTGGCCCCAGGCGCCGGTTACCAGTTCCAGGCAGACCTGCGGGTAGCGTCGGTGATATTCCGCGAGCAATGGTGGCAGACGCCCGCTGGCACTGGACTCCACCGCGCCGATGCGCAGGGTGCCACGGGGGATGGCGTTGGCGTCCACGGCGCGTTTGGATTCGTCCACCAAGGCCAGGATGCGCTCGCAGTACTCCAGGAAAATCTCCCCGGCGGCGCTGATGACCAGCCCGCGCCCGGCACGGATAAATAGCGGCGTGCCCAACTCGCTTTCCAGTTGCTTGATGCGCGTGGTGATGTTGGACGGCACGCAATGCAACTGCACGGCAGCCTGGGCCACGCTGCCGGTTTGCGCGACGGCTCGCACCATTTTCAGTTGGGCCAGTTCCATTGCTCAGTTCCAGTGATTTCAGAAGTCAGAAACGCTTAATTGTCCTACGGATTACCGGGGCCAAGACTGACGGCATTCCTTCTCTGTTTCTGGATGCCTTCGATGAATTCCCCGTCACCCGTCAAGCTTACGCTAGTGGTTGCCAGCGTCATCCTCTGTTGGGCCTATTCGCCAATTGGCGTGCACATGGGGCTGCACAGCTACAGCCCCGGGCAATTGGCCTTGCTGCGGTTTCTGATTGCGTCAGTGTTCATGGGCGGCGTGGCACTGGTAATGGGCATCGGCCGGCCGCGCCTGTGCGATTTGCCGTGGTTGCTGGTGCTGGGTTTTTTCGGCGTGTTCCTGCATCACACCAGCCTCAACTATGGGCAGCAATTCGTCACGGCGGCGGCGTCCAGCGTGCTGGCGCAGTCGGCGCCGTTGTTCAGTGTATTGATCGCGTTTTTCTGCCTGAAGGAGGGCGTCAGCGCTTGGCGTTGGGGGTGCGTGCTGCTGGGGCTGGCGGGCGTGCTGGTGGTGGTCTGGGGGGATCAGGGGGTGGGTGACATCGACCCGCGTGGCTTGTTGATCCTGGTGGCGGCGCTGTCGTGGAGTGTGTACTTCGCCATCCAGAAGCACTTTGCCCACCGCTACAGCCCGCTGACCATGGCGTGCTACATGGTGTGGGCGGGCACTCTGATGTTGTGTAGCAACCTGCCCGGCCTGCCGGCTGCGGTGGTGCAGGCGCCATTGGCGGAAAACCTCGCGGTGCTGGTGTTGGGGATTTTCCCCAGCGCCCTGGCGTACCTGGCCTGGGCGTATGTGTTGAAACACGTCGAGGTCAGCCGGGCGTCGGTGGCGATGTACTTGATTCCACCCGTGGCCATGCTGATGGCCGCGACGCTGCTTGGCGAACGGATTGCCCTGCCAGTGGTGCTGGGCGGGGTGATCGTGTTGGCCAGTGTGGCGGCGATCAGTCTTGAGGGGCGTTGGGTGCGCGCTCCCCGGTGTACAGCTGGATGATGTCATCGATTTCGCCGGACATTTTCATCCGCAGCAAGGTGCGCAAAATTTGTTGCACCGGCACGTTCGGGTCATTGCGCACCGTGCACCCCAGGCTCTGCTCCTCGATCACCGCGACTTTATGCAAGCGCTGGCCGGGTGCCAGCTTCTGGTTGAAGCGTTCGAGTATCCACTCATTGATGACCGCATATTTGAAGCGACCGGCCACCAGCTTGTGCAGCACCTGTTCTTCGCTGCGGGCGTCGTCACGCATGAGTTGGCCGCTGGCAAACAGCGGGTCGAGGGTGGTGTAGCGGTAGCTCAGCACTGTGCCGATCAACTGCGGGGCCAGTTTGTCCAGTTGCACCGTCTGCGCGGGTACATGGGCGCTGACCAGCAGGTTGCGCTGCACAAACAGCGGAACGCTCCAGAGGTAGTCGCCGGGCATATCGTCGACCCAAGCCTGGGCGACATAACAGCGCACGTCTATCTCGCCATGCTCCATGGCGGGGGCGATGCGCGCCCGCGCCAGTACGTGGAACTGCGCCGGCTGCCCGACCTGGGTGGCCAGGCTCGACATCAGGTCATACAAAATACCCTGCGTGGGACGGCCATCCTCCAGTTGCACCATGGGCATCGCCCAACTGTCGGAAACCGAGAAGCGCAGCGGTGCAGGCGCTGCAAGGCTGGCCGTGGCAATCATCCATAAAATGCCCAGGACTGCGCGCATATGCTCTCCGGGTTCAGGCCTTTATGGGGCCAGTCACAAGAGCTTAGTCAGATTAGGCAAGCGTGCCGGATGCAATTTCCCCCTTGCTCCGCTAGCATTACCGGCTTCTGTTTCCCAGTTGCGACGGTTTTCGATGAGTTATCAGGTTCTTGCACGTAAATGGCGTCCGCGCTCGTTCCGCGAAATGGTCGGCCAGACCCATGTGCTCAAGGCTCTGATCAATGCCTTGGACAGCCAGCGGCTGCACCACGCCTACCTGTTCACCGGCACCCGTGGGGTGGGCAAGACCACCATCGCGCGCATCATCGCCAAATGCCTGAACTGTGAAACCGGTATCACTTCGACGCCCTGCGGCACCTGCTCGGTGTGCCGGGAAATCGACGAAGGGCGTTTCGTCGACCTGATCGAGATCGACGCCGCGAGCCGCACCAAGGTCGAAGACACCCGCGAGCTGCTCGACAACGTGCAGTACGCGCCGAGCCGTGGCCGCTTCAAGGTCTACCTGATCGACGAAGTGCACATGCTGTCCAGCCACTCCTTCAACGCCTTGTTGAAGACCCTGGAAGAGCCGCCGCCCTACGTCAAATTCATCCTGGCCACTACCGATCCGCAGAAACTTCCTGCAACGATTCTGTCGCGGTGCCTGCAGTTCTCCCTGAAAAACATGACCCCCGAGCGGGTGGTCGAGCATTTGACCCACGTGCTGGGTGTCGAGAACGTGCCGTTCGAAGACGACGCACTGTGGTTGCTCGGCCGCGCCGCCGATGGCTCGATGCGGGATGCCATGAGCCTCACCGACCAGGCCATTGCCTTTGGTGAAGGCAAGGTCATGGCCGCCGATGTGCGCGCCATGCTCGGCACCCTCGACCATGGCCAGGTCTTCGACGTGCTGCACGCATTGATCGAAGGCGATGCCAAGGCGCTGCTCGAAGCCGTGCGTCATCTGTCGGAGCAAGGCCCGGACTGGAACGGCGTGCTTTCGGAAATCCTCAACGTGCTGCATCGCGTCGCCATCGCCCAGGCCCTGCCCGAGGGGGTCGACAACGGCCATGGCGACCGCGACCGCGTGCTGGCCCTGGCCCAGGCGTTGCCGGCCGAAGACGTGCAGTTCTACTACCAGATGGGCCTGATCGGCCGCCGGGATTTGCCCCTGGCACCGGACCCGCGTGGCGGCTTCGAGATGGTCCTGCTGCGCATGCTGGCCTTCCGGCCTGCTGATTCGACCGATGCGCCGAGACAGCCGCTAAAGCCAGTGGGGATCAGCCAGGCCACAGTTGATTCCGCCAAACCAGTGGCTGGCGCGGCGGTGGTTGCGCCAGTGGCTGCTGCGCCGGTTCCCGCGCCAGCGCCTGAACCGGTGCCTGTGGCAGAGCCCGAGCCCGAGCCCGAGCCCGAGCCCGAGCCCGAGCCCGAGCCTGCACCCGTTGTCGAGCCGCAAGCTGTCGTCGACCTGCCGTGGAACGACCCGGTAGACGCCGAGGCCGAAGTCGAGCAGCAACCCGTCGTGGAGCCCGTGCTGGAAACCACCGGCGAGCAGCCCGAGCTGACGCCGATGCCTACGCCGACCCCGGACAGCGTTGTGTTGGACGCTCCGGAGTGGGTGTCCGCGCCGGTGCCCGAGCCCACCGTCGCCCAGGTGGAGGCGTCCGTTCCCGGCATCGACCTCGACGACGAGCCGCCGCTGGACGAAGACTACATCGAGCCGGACATGGATTCGGCCTACAGCTACCTGGACGATCTGGCCAGCGAACACACCGCCGAGCCGGCCCCCGAGCCCGAGGCTGAACCGGCTGCGGCGCCGGCCACCGGCCTGGCCTTGCAATGGCTGGAATTGTTCCCGAAACTGCCGATCTCTGGCATGACCGGCAGCATCGCCGCCAACTGCACATTGATCTCCATCGAAGGCGACCACTGGCTGTTGCACCTGGACCCGGCCCACAGCGCCCTGTTCAACGCCACCCAGCAACGTCGCCTGAATGACGCACTGAACCAGTACCATGAGCGCACGCTGACCATCGCCATCGAGCTGATCAAGCCCGAGCAGGAAACCCCGGCCCAGGCCGCGACCCGTCGGCGAATCAACCGCCAGCGTGAGGCCGAGGACTCGATCCACGGCGATCCGCTCATCCAGCAAATGATGCAACAGTTCGGGGCGGTCGTCCGTCACGATACTATTGAGCCTGTCGAAGCCCCGGTGCCCCAAGCGTCATGAAACCGGGCTACTAATTGATCCACGTACTTTTGAGGTGATTCCCATGATGAAAGGTGGCATGGCCGGCCTGATGAAGCAGGCGCAGCAGATGCAGGAAAAAATGGCCAAGATGCAGGAAGAACTGGCCAACGCCGAAGTCACCGGTAAAGCCGGTGGCGATATGGTCAGCGTGGTGATGACCGGTCGTCACGACATCAAGCGCGTGAGCATCGACCCGAGCGTATTGCCAGGTGTCGGCGAAGACGACCTGGAAATGCTCGAAGCGCTGTTCGCCGCGGCCGTCAACGACGCCGTGCGCAAGATCGAAGCCAACAGCCAGGAAAAAATGGGCGGTGTGACCGCTGGCATGCAACTGCCACCGGGCATGAAGCTGCCGTTCTGATCGGCGATCGTTGGCTAGACTCCAATGCCAGGCCTTGTGCCTGGCATTTTTGTTTGTGTCGATCCGATCGAACCCAGGCACCCCCAATACGGTCTGCACCCTATACCGATGGATTCGCGAAAGGAGCCCCAGATGCCACAACAACCCATTCTGAACCAGCGCATTGTGCTGGTCTCACGCCCCGTGGGCGCGCCGACCCCGGAAAACTTCCGCATGGAGCGCGTGGCCTTGCCGGAGCTGGCAGACGGCCAAGTCTTGCTGAAGACGCTGTACCTGTCCCTCGACCCCTACATGCGCGGACGTATGAGCGACGCGCCGTCCTACGCCGCGCCGGTGGAAATCGACGAAGTGATGACCGGTGGTGCTGTCAGCCGTATCGAACAGTCGCGCAACCCGAAATTCGAGGTGGGTGATCTGGTGGTCGGTGCCACGGGCTGGCAGAGCCATGGCATTTCCGACGGGCGCAATCTGATCCCGGTGCCCAATGGGCTTCCCAGCCCGTCCATGGCCTTGGGGGTCCTCGGCATGCCGGGCATGACCGCGTACATGGGCCTGATGGACATCGGCCAGCCCAAGGCCGGCGAAACCCTGGTGGTGGCGGCCGCGTCCGGTGCGGTGGGTTCGGTGGTGGGGCAGGTGGCCAAGCTCAAGGGCTTGCGTGTGGTCGGGATTGCCGGTGGCGCCGACAAATGCCGTTATGTGGTGGATGAGCTGGGTTTTGATGCGTGCATCGACCACAAAAGCGAGGCGTTCGCCGATGAACTGGCGCAAGCCTGCTTCAAAGGCGTGGACATTTACTTCGAAAACGTCGGCGGCAAAGTCTTCGATGCGGTGCTGCCGCTGCTCAACCCCAAGGCACGCATCCCGCTGTGCGGGTTGATCGCCGGCTACAACGCCCATCAGCCGCATACGGGCCCTGACCGCTTGCCTGCGCTGCAACGCACCTTGCTGACCAAACGCGTGCGTATCCAGGGCTTTATCGTGTTTGACGACTACGGCGACCGCCAGCCCGAATTCCTCAGCGCGATGGCGCCGTGGGTGCGTGATGGCAAAATCAAGTTCCGCGAAGACGTAGTCGACGGCCTGGAGCATGCGCCTGAAGCTTTTATCGGTTTGCTCGAAGGACGCAACTTCGGCAAGTTGGTGGTGCGCGTCGCACAGGATTGAGCATTTGACGCTAATCCGGGGCGCGGGTATAAACCGCGTCTCGTCGTTTTGTCGGACCCTTCGCCCATGAGCTTCAGCCCCCTGATTCGCCAACTGATCGACGCCCTGCGCACCTTGCCCGGCGTCGGCCAGAAAACCGCCCAGCGCATGGCGCTGCAACTGCTGGAGCGTGATCGCAGCGGCGGCACCCGGTTGGCCCAGGCCCTGAGCCAGGCCATGACCGGCGTAGGCCACTGCCGCCTGTGCCGCACCCTCACCGAAGAAGACCTCTGCCCGCAATGCGCCGACCCGCGCCGCGACGACACGCTGCTGTGCGTGGTGGAAGGGCCGATGGATGTGTACGCGGTGGAGCAGACCGGCTATCGCGGGCGCTACTTTGTGCTCAAGGGCCACCTGTCGCCGCTGGACGGCCTTGGGCCGGAAGCGATCGGCATTCCGCAACTGGTGGCGCGCATTGAAGAGCAGGGCACCTTTACCGAGGTGATCCTGGCCACCAACCCGACAGTGGAAGGTGAGGCGACGGCGCATTACATCGCGCAACTGCTGACCAACAAAGGCCTGATCACCTCGCGCATCGCCCATGGCGTGCCGCTGGGTGGGGAGTTGGAGTTGGTGGACGGCGGCACGCTGGCGCACTCCTTTGCAGGTCGCAAGCCGATCGCGCTCTAGGCCACATTGCAAAACTAAATGTGGGAGCGGGCTTGCTCGCGAATACAGTGTGTCAGTCGCCAGATTTATTGACTGATTCACCGCGTTCGCGAGCAAGCCCGCTCCCACACAGAGCTGCTCCCACATTGGTTTTGTGTTGAGGGTGAGGTTTGCGCCCGGCTTGCTAACCAAGCAAGCGCTTGGTAATTTCCCTCCACCTCACCGTGGAGCTTGCCGATGTCTGCCTATCAGGACTACTTCGACCCCAGCCACCAGTTGATCCGCGACAGCGTTCGCCGTTTCGTCGAGCGCGAGATGTTGCCGGGCATCGAGCAGTGGGAGGAGGCCGAGAGCTTTCCCCGTGAGCTGTACCTCAAGGCCGGTGCGGCGGGGATCCTGGGGATTGGCTACCCGGAAGACCTCGGCGGCAGTCATGCCGGTGATCTGTTTGCCAAGGTCGCGGCCAGTGAGGAATTGATGCGCTGTGGCTCTGCCGGGGTCGTGGCCGGGCTCGGTTCGTTGGATATCGGCTTGCCGCCGGTGGTCAAATGGGCGCGGCCCGAAGTGCGCGAGCGTGTGGCGCCGCAAGTGCTGTCGGGCGACAAAATCATCGCCCTGGCCGTCACCGAACCGGGCGGCGGCTCCGACGTGGCCAACCTGCAAACCCGCGCCATCCGCGAGGGCGATTGCTACCGGGTCAGCGGCAGCAAGACCTTTATCACCAGCGGCGTGCGCGCCGATTTCTACACGGTCGCCGTGCGCACCGGCGGGCCGGGCTTTGGCGGCATCAGCCTGCTGCTCATCGAAAAACACACCCCGGGTTTCACCGTCGGCCAGCCCCTGAAGAAAATGGGCTGGTGGGCGTCGGACACTGCCGAATTGTTCTTCGACGATTGTCATGTGCCCGTAGGCAATCTGATCGGCGCCGAGAACATGGGGTTTGCCTGCATCATGGGCAACTTCCAGAGTGAACGCCTGGCCCTGGCCTTGATGGCCAACATGACCGCGCAGCTGGCCCTGGAGGAAAGCCTCAACTGGGCGACCCAGCGCGAGGCGTTTGGCAAGCCCATCGGCAAGTTCCAGGTGCTCAAGCATCGCCTGGCGGAAATGGCCACGGCGGTGGAAGTCTCACGGGAGTTCACCTATCGCCAGGCGGCGAAGATGGCCGCGGGCAAGAGTGTGATCAAGGAGATATCCATGGCCAAGAACCTGGCGACCGACACGGCGGACCGGGTCACTTATGACGCGGTGCAGATTCTGGGCGGGCAGGGCTATATGCGCGGCAGCCTGGTGGAGCGGCTGTATCGGGACAATCGCATCTTGTCGATTGGTGGGGGGACGCGGGAGGTGATGAACGAGATCATCAGCAAGCAGATGGGGCTCTAGTTTTGCAGTGTTTTTCAGGGCCTCTTCGCGAGCAAGCCCGCTCCCACAGTTGATCGAGTACATCCTTTGGAATGAGGTCGAATGTGGGAGCGGGCTTGCTCGCGAAGAGGCCAGCACAGGCAACTGAAAAAGTTACTGTTCGCTCAGCGAAAACTGCGTCAAACAAAACGTCGGAATCCCCATATCTTCCAAACGCTGCGAGCCACCCAACTCCGGCAAATCGATAATCGCCGCTGCCTCAAAGATCTTCGCGCCCATGCGCCGCACCAGGTTGGCCGCTGCGATCAGCGTACCGCCAGTGGCGATCAGGTCATCGAACATCAGCACCGAGTCGCCTTCGCACAGGCTGTCAGCATGCACTTCCAGGAACGCTTCGCCGTATTCGGTCTGGTAACCCTCGGCCAGCACGTCCGCAGGCAATTTGCCTTGCTTGCGGAACAGGATCAGCGGTTTGTTCAGTTGGTAGGCGATGATCGAGCCAATCAGGAAGCCGCGGGCATCCATGGCGCCGATGTGGCTGAAGTCGGCTTCGACGTAGCGGTGGGCAAAGCTGTCGGCCACCAGGCGCAGGGCGCGGGGCGATTGGAACAGGGGCGTGATGTCACGAAAGATCACCCCAGGCTTGGGGAAGTCGATGACAGGGCGGATCAGGGATTTGATGTCGAACGAATCGAAGGTCATCGTCGAAGAGTCCTGGGGCTGGAAACGGACTCGAAGTATACCTGCGGCCTCGCCGATTGGCGCGGCCACAGGTGTCTGGATCAGCCTTTCGCTTAACCTTCGAGCGAACCGCCGGCCAGTGCGCACAGTTGGATCGGGTCGAGAATGTGCACTTCCTTGCCCTCGGCGGCGATCAGTTCGTTCTGCTGGAAGCGGGTGAACACGCGGGACACGGTTTCCACCGCGAGGCCCAGGTAGTTGCCGATTTCGTTGCGCGACATGCTCAAGCGGAACTGGTTGGCCGAAAAACCACGGGCACGGAAGCGCGCGGACAAGTTGACCAGGAAGGTGGCGATGCGCTCGTCGGCGGTTTTCTTCGACAACAGCAGCATCATTTGCTGGTCGTCACGAATCTCACGGCTCATTACACGCATCAACTGACGGCGCAGTTGCGGCAGTTGCAGGGCCAGTTCGTCCAGGCGTTCGAAGGGAATTTCGCACACCGACGTCGTCTCCAGCGCCTGGGCCGACACCGGGTGAATCTCGGTGTCCATGCCCGACAGCCCCACCAACTCGCTCGGCAGGTGGAAACCGGTGATCTGCTCTTCGCCGCTGTCGCTCAGGCTGAACGTCTTCAAGGCACCCGAACGTACTGCATAAACGGAATCGAACCCGTCGCCCTGGCGAAACAGGAACTCGCCTTTTTTCAGCGGGCGGCCACGTTTTACGATGTCGTCCAACGCATCCATGTCTTCCAAATTCAGCGAAAGTGGCAAGCAGAGGGGGGCCAGGCTGCAATCCTTGCAATGAGCCTGGCTGTGAGCGCGCAGTTTTACTGGCTCGGACATTTATTAAATCCTTGTGGGGAAACACACATAAGACGTAAGGGTAACGCACTGGGGCGCAAGGAGGCCAGCCTGTACAAAAAACCGGCAAAGGTATAAAGCTTTTTGTATCGAGGCCGATACAAGGACGTGTTTTTACGAGCAGGAGCTCAGCCCATGATTGTTTTCGCGGTCAATAACCCCCAGCTCCGCGTGCCGACGGTGCCGGACGCGCAGCCGACCGCTGCGGTCGAGGATAAGGACACCGCCGCGTTGCCAGCGGCCGAAGGCGTCAAGGTGACGATTTCCTCGGATGCATTCAAGGCGGCTGCGGCAAAAAGCCCCGATTCGGACATCGACGACAGCGGCCTGGACGATAACGTCAAACAGATCCTGAAGATGATCCGCCAGATCAAGCAGCAGCTCGAGGAAAAGATGGCCGAGCTGCAAGCCATCGCCATGGACCAAAGCCTGACGGCAGAGGAACGGCAGATGAAGACCGCCAACCTGCAAACCGCCATCAGCTCCTTGCAGGCCGGGCTCGTCACCGCCCAGGTGTCCCTGGCCAAGGCGATGAAAGGCATGAGCTCGGAAGACGTCGGAAAAGTCCTCGCGTTGTCGAGTTGATCAGATCACCCGGGAGAACCGCTGCCGGTTCTGGTGCTCCAGGTACGCATCGAACACCATGCACACCGACCGCACCAACAACCGCCCGGCTGGCAACACCCGGATGCACTGGGCGTCGAGTTCGATCAGGCCGTCTGCCGCCATGGCTTCGAGTTGCGGCCAGATCTCGTCGAAATAGCCGCGAAAATCGATATTGAAGGCCTGTTCGACCTTGTCGAATGCCAGGCTGAAATTGCAGATCAACTGCTGGATCACTTCCCGCCGCAAACGATCGTCCGTGGTGCACACCAAGCCACGGCTGGTGGCCAGTTGCGCGCCGGCCAGGGTGTTCTGGTAGGCGTTGAGGTCGCTGCTGTTCTGGCAATACAGGTCGCCGATCTGGCTGATGGCCGACACGCCCAGGCCGATCAGGTCGCAATGGCCGTGGGTGGTGTAGCCCTGGAAGTTGCGTTGCAGGGTGCCTTCTTCCTGGGCGATGGCCAATTCGTCATCCGGCAGGGCGAAGTGGTCCATGCCGATGTAGCGATAGCCGGCCTGGGTCAGTTGCTCGATGGTGGTTTGCAGCATCAGCAGTTTTTCCGCCGGGGAGGGCAGGTCGTCGGTGTTGATCCGCCGCTGCGGCATGAAGCGTTCCGGCAAGTGGGCGTAGTTGAACACCGACAGGCGATCGGGTTGCAGCTTGATCACTTCTTCCACGGTACGCGCGAAGTTGATCGGCGTTTGCTTGGGCAGGCCGTAGATCAGGTCGATATTGATCGAGCGAAATTGCAGGGTGCGCGCGGCATCGATGACTGCGCGGGTTTCTTCCAGGCTTTGCAGGCGATTGACCGCGCGCTGCACCTCGGGGTCGAGGTCTTGCAGGCCGATGCTCACACGGTTGAAGCCCAGCTCACGCAGCAGGCCCATGGTGGCCCAGTCGGCTTCGCGTGGGTCGATCTCGATGCCGTAGTCGCCGGAATCGTCGTCGAGCAAATTGAAGTGGCGGCGCAGGCTGGCCATGACCTGGCGCAGTTCATCGTGGCTGAGAAACGTCGGGGTGCCGCCGCCGAAGTGCAGTTGCTCCACTGGCTGTTTCGGGTCGAGATGGCAGGCCATCAACTGGATCTCTTGCTCCAGACGCTGCAAGTAGCCTTGGGCGCGCCCGCGATCCTTGGTGATGACCTTGTTGCAGGCGCAGTAGTAGCAAATGTTCGCGCAGAATGGCACGTGCACATACAGCGACAGCGGTCGCGCGGCCTTGCGGCTGTCGCGCAGGGCGTGGAGCAGGTCGAAGGTGCCGACCTGGCTGTCGAATTGTACGGCGGTGGGGTAGGACGTGTAGCGCGGCCCCGCCAAGTCGTAGCGATGAATCAGATCAGTGTCCCAACGAATGGCGTCGAGCATGCGGGCGTTCCCCCGGATAGGCTAATGGGCCGAGTCTAGGGGCGTTGCGGGGAGGGCACCTTGATTTGCATCAACAGGCAGCGGCGCTATGCCACAGAGCGATTCAGTGGCCCATCAACAGGTGCTGATGCGGGCCGGGCAGCGTCCAGATCCCGAAGAGCATGACCAGCACGCCACCCGCCATGCGCACGCTGCGCTTGCGCAATAACGCGGTCACCCGCTCCGCCGCGAGCCCGGTGGCCAGCAGCACCGGCCAGGTGCCCAGGCCAAACGCGAGCATCAGCACTGCGCTGTCGAGCGCATTGCCCTGGCTCGCCGCCCACAGCAAGGTGCTGTAGACCAACCCGCACGGCAACCAGCCCCACAGCGCGCCCAACAGCAACGCACGTGGCAGGCTGGACACCGGCAGCAAACGGTTGGCAATCGGCTGGATATGCCGCCACAGGCCGCGCCCGAGGCTCTCGATGCGGGTCAGGCCGCTCCACCAACCGGCCAGGTACAGACCCATGCAGATCAGCAGCAGCCCGGCGAGCACGCGCATGAACATTGCCGCCGGGCTGTTGGCCACGGCCCAGCCCGCCAGGCCGATCAACAAACCGGCGGTGGCATAGCTGAGGATGCGCCCCAGGTTGTACGCCAGCAGCAGGCGAAACCGGCGGCTGCGTTGTTCCTTGGGGATCGCCAGGGTCAACGCGCCCATCAGCCCGCCGCACATGCCCAGGCAATGGCCGCCGCCCAGCAGGCCGAGGATCAGCGCGGAGACCAGCAATGGCGCCAGTTCAAGCATGGGGCGGGTCTTTCGGTGGTTGTTCGGGGTGGTTGGCTTCGTCGACGGCGGCCAGGTGGTTGGGGTCCTGATCGTCGAACAGTACGCTGTGGGCCGGGCCGTCGAGGTCGTCGTACTGGCCGCTGTCCACCGCCCAGAAGAAGATGTAGATGGCCACGCCTACCAACAGCAGCGCCGCCGGAATCATCACGTAGAGAGCTGGCATGTGTACTCCATGTTCGCGCGGCTCACGCCGGCAGCGGACGGGTGACTAAAGGGGCGTTGGCGGCCGGCGCGCTCGGTTGACGAGTCAGGCGCAGGGCGTTGAGCACCACGGTCAATGAACTGAGGGACATGCCGACCGCTGCCCAAATCGGTGTGATCCAACCCAGGGCGGCAAACGGCAGCATAAGGCCATTGTACAAGCCCGCCCACAACAGGTTTTCAATGATGACCCGACGGGTGCGCCGCGCCAAGCTAAAGGCGTGCACCAGCGCGTCCAGGCGGTTGGACAGCAACACTGCATCGGCGCTGGTTTTCGCCAGGTCGGTGGCTGAACCCATGGCCACGCTGATGTCGGCGGCGGCGAGCACGGGTACATCGTTGACTCCGTCGCCGAGCATCAGCACCTTGCGGCCCTGCTGGTGCAACTGTTGCAGCATGTGCAGCTTGTCGTCGGGGCGCAGGCCGCCGTGGGCTTCGTCGATGCCCAGCTCGGCGGCGACGCTGGCGACCATCGGCGAGCTGTCCCCCGACAGCAGCAGCGTACGCCAGCCGCGGGCCTTGCACGCCGCCAAAAGCGCCGGGGCGTCGCTGCGCAAACGGTCATCGAGGACGAACCAGGCGAGGGCACCCTGGGTGTCGCCCAACAGCAGCCATTGGCCGGCTTCATCGGGGGGCGTCGGGATCGCACAGCCGCTCAGTGCACACACAAAGGCCGGCTGGCCGATGCGCAACTGGCGCTCGCCCACGTGGCCTTCCAGGCCAAGGCCGGGGGAGCTGAGCACTTCGTCGGCGGCCAGCGGTGCGCGGCCAAAGGCGCGGGCGATCGGGTGTTCGGAGCGGTTTTCGAGGGCGGCGGCGAGGCTCAGGCAGTCGTCGCTGTTCAGTGCGCTCAACGGGCGGATCGCGCGCAGTGCCAGGCGCCCTTCGGTGAGGGTGCCGGTCTTGTCGAAAATCACCGTGTCGATCTGGTTCAGGCCTTCCAACACATGGCCGCGGGTCAGCAGCAGCCCGAGTTTGTGCAGGGTGCCGGTGGCGGCGGTAAGGGCGGTCGGCGTGGCCAGCGACAAGGCGCACGGGCAGGTGGCGACCAGCATCGCCAGCACGATCCAGAACGCCCGCGACGAATCCAGTTGCCACCACACCAGGCCGATCACGCCAGCGGCAATCAGCGAGCACAGCAGGAACCACTGCGCGGCGCGGTCGGCGATTTCGGCCAGGCGCGGCTTCTCGGCCTGGGCCCGTTCCAGCAGGCGCACGATGGCGGACAGGCGGGTGTCGTGGCCCAGGGCGCGCACTTCGACGCTCAGCGCGCCTTCGACATTCAGCGTACCGGCGGTGACCGCATCGCCGACCTGGCGTGGTTGTGGCAGGTATTCGCCGGTGAGCAGGGACTCGTCGATGCTCGATTGACCGTCGAGGATCACCCCATCCGCCGGCAACACCGCGCCGGGATGCACCAGCACGCGGTCACCCACGGCCAATTCACGCAGCAGGATGCGTTCGCTCTGGCCATCGGCCTTGAGGCGCAGGCACGAGGCGGGCAACAGGTTGACCAACTGCGCGGTGGCCGCCGCCGTGCGTTCCCGCGCGCGCCGCTCCAGGTAACGGCCGGCCAGCAGGAACAGGGCAAACATGCCCACGGCATCAAAGTAGAGCTCGCCGACGCCGGTGATCGCGGTCCAGATCCCCGCCAGATAGGCCCCGCCAATTGCCAGGGACACCGACACATCCATGGTCAGGTGGCGGGTGCGCAAGTCGCGCAGGGCGCCCTTGAAGAATGGAGCGCAGCTGTAGAACACGATGGGGGTTGTCAGAAACATCGCCACCCAGCGCAGGATAACGTGCAGCTCCGCGCTCAGGTCGATATTGAATTCCGGCCAGGTGGCCATGGTTGCCATCATCGCCTGGAACCATAGCAATCCAGCGACGCCGAGCTGGCGCAGGGCCAGGCGGTTTTCGTTGGCCAGTTGCTCGGCGGCACGGTCGGCCTGATAGGGGTGGGCGGCGTAACCGATATGGCGCAACTCGCTGAGCAATTGGCTCAACGGCAATTGCCCATCGGCCCAGCGCACGTGCAGGCGATGGTTGGACAGGTTCAGGCGCGCCTCGGCCACGGCAGGCAGGTTGCGCAGGTGTTTTTCGATCAGCCAGCCGCAGGCGGCGCAGCTGATGCCTTCCATCAACAGGGTGGTTTCGGCGAGCTCGCCACTGTGGTGGACGAAGGGTTTTTGCACGTCGGCGCGGTCATACAGCGCCAGTTCGTCCACCAGTTGCACCGGCAGCGCCTCGGGGTTGGCCGAGGCTTCGCTGCGGTGCTGGTAGTAGCTTTCCAGGCCGCCGGCGACGATGGCTTCGGCCACCGCCTGGCAACCCGGGCAGCAGAGTTCGCGGCGTTCGCCGAGGATTTCGGCGGTGAACCGGCTGCCGGAGGGGACGGGCAGGGCGCAGTGGTAGCAAGGGGTGGTCATGGTTTGGAATCTGTAGTGGCTGGGAGGGCCGCATCGCGGGCAAGCCCGCTCCCACAGGTAGATCGCGGTCCCCTGTGGGAGCGGGCTTGCCCGCGATGCGCGAAGCGCCGGTTGTTACTTTTTCAGGTCTTCGGCACCTTGCAGCGGTTCATCCCCCAACAGCAAATCCTTGTCGTGGCTGACCTGCTCCTCTTCGAACATGCGCCAGGTGCGGTCGCCTTCCACCCCAAGCAGTTCGACGAAACGGCGGCCTTCGACCTTGTCGGTGACCTGGCCGATATAGCGGCCGGGTTCGCTGGCGCTGCGGGCCAGGTTGATCTTGCGGTCCTTCTCCGGTTGGGTCGGGGAAATCAGGTTGAGTTCCAGGTTGGCCGGGTTGCTGTTGCCGGTCAGGTACACGTCGACTTCGCCGGTCAGCTCATCCAGGTGCACCTTGGCGCGCATTTGCAGGGTCTGGGCCAGCAGTTCGCGGTCGAGGGAACGGTTGATGCCTTTGCCTGCCTCGTAGTAGTTGTCGTTGACCAGGTTATCCGGGTTGTTCACCGCGATGGTCACCATGGACAAGGTCAAAGTCACCGAGCAGGCCAGGATGGCAATGATGATCCAGGGCCAGAGGTGCTTGTACCAAGGGCTTGTGGCAGTCGCTACGGGCATTGTTCTGCTCTCTATTTAACTTAACGGACTTGTGGGCCAATGAATCGGCTCTTGGCTTCAATACGCACGTCGGGGTCGTCGGCATCGGTGAGGATGAATTTGACCTCGTTGGTGCTGGACGGCAATTGCTCCGGCGCACTCGACAGCTCTACCGGCATGCTGATGATGTCGCCCGCAGCCACCTTGATCTCGCGGCGGCCTTGCAGCTTCAGGTCCGGCAGGCCGGCGGCGTCGAGCACGTAGGTGTGGTCGCGCTGGTCCTTGTTCATGATCTTCAGGCTGTAGACGTTTTCGATGCGGCCTTCGGCGTTTTCGCGGTACAGCACACGGTCCTTGCTCACGTCGAAACCGACCAGCGAACGCATGAAGAAGGCGGCGACCAGCAGGCCGATCATTGCCAGCAATACCAGCGCGTAGCCGATCAGGCGGGGGCGCAGTTTGTGGGTCTTCTGCCCGGACAGATTGTGCTCGGTGGTGTAGCTGATCAGGCCGCGCGGGTAGTCCATCTTGTCCATGATGTTGTCGCAGGCGTCGATGCACGCCGCGCAACCGATGCATTCGATCTGCAGGCCGTCGCGGATGTCGATCCCGGTCGGGCACACCTGCACGCACATCGTGCAATCGATGCAATCGCCCAGGCCCTGGGCTTTGTAGTCGCTGCCTTTTTTACGTGGGCCGCGTAGTTCGCCACGGCGCGGGTCGTAGGAAACGATCAGGGTGTCTTTATCGAACATCACGCTCTGGAAGCGCGCGTACGGACACATGTAGATGCACACCTGCTCGCGCAGCCAGCCGGCGTTGCCGTAGGTGGCGAGGGTGAAAAAGCCAACCCAGAAATACGACCAGCCATCGGCCTGGCCGGTGAAGAAGTCGATCACCAGCTCGCGGATCGGCGAGAAGTAGCCGACAAAGGTCATGCCGGTGACAAAGCCGATCAGCAGCCACAGCGTGTGCTTGCTGAATTTGCGCAGGAACTTGTTGGCGCCCATCGGTGCCTTGTCGAGCTTGATGCGCTGGTTGCGGTCGCCTTCGGTGACCTTTTCGCACCACATGAAAATCCACGTCCACACGCTTTGCGGGCAGGTATACCCGCACCACACGCGCCCGGCGTAGACGGTGATAAAGAACAGGCCAAAGGCCGCAACGATCAGAATGCCCGAAAGCAGGATGAAGTCCTGGGGCCAGAAGGTGGCGCCAAAAATAAAGAATTTACGTTCCGGCAGGTTCCACCACACAGCCTGGTGGCCACCCCAGTTCAGCCACACGGTGCCGAAGTAGAGCAGGAACAATCCGGCGCCGCCGAGCATGCGCAGATTGCGGAACAGGCCAGTGAAGGCGCGGGTGTAGATTTTCTCTCGCGAGGCGTAGAGATCGACGGTTTTGGCAGGGGGGGTAACGTCATGTACCGGTATCTGGTCGCTCATCATTGCATCCCACGGCGGTGGAGATTTGCCTCGGTCAGTACGTGCCGGCCGGGGTCAAATTAAGGGTGTTGCAGTGGCCTAATGATACGCCCCCGATGGTGCGCAAAGGGTGCGACCTTTGGTCGCGTTGGGGGAAATCAATTGATGGTGTACGTGATCTGGATCAATTGACTTGGCAAGTATGGTCGGTTTTGGCGGGCTCGGCCTTCAAAAACCAGCGATCTGATGTGATGAAGCTGATGTGGGAGCGGGCTTGCCCGCGAATGCGGTGTATCAGTCGACACCTCTGTGCCTGGACTATCGCATTCGCGGGCAAGCCCGCTCCCACACCGGTTTTTCAGGGTTTTCAAAGGTGGTGAGCGGCGTTACTGCTCCTCAGCCTTCTTGTCTCCATGGGACAGGCTGTAAACATACGCCGCCAGCAAGTGCACCTTGTCGTTGCCTTGCAGTTGTTCCTGCGCAGGCATCTGGCCCTGACGGCCGTAACGGATGGTCTGTTGCAGTTGGGCGAAGCTCGAACCGTAGATGAACGCGCCAGGGTGAGTCAGGTCCGGCGCGCCCATGGCTGGGGTGCCTTTACCGGCCGGGCCGTGGCAGGCGACGCAGTTGGTGGCGAAGAGTTTCTCGCCGTTGGCCACGTCGGCCTTGGCGCCTTCCGGCAGTTTGCGGCCATCGAGGTTGGTCAGTACAAAACCGGCCACGTCGGCCACGCCTTGCTCGCCAATCACTTCGGCCCAGGCCGGCATGATCGCGTGGCGGCCTTTCATGATGGTTTCCTTGATCGTTGCCGGCTCGCCGCCCCAGCGCCAGTCGGCGTCGGTCAGGTTGGGGAAGCCATAGGCGCCCTTGGCATCGGAACCGTGACACACCGAGCAGTTGGAGGCGAACAAGCGGCCACCCATCTTCAGGGCTTGCGGGTCCTTGGCCACTTCTTCAATCGGCATCGACGCGAATTTGGCGAAGATCGGCCCGAACTTGGCGTCCGACTTGGCCATTTCCTTTTCCCATTCATGCACGCCGGTCCAGCCGGCCTGGCCGTTGGCGAAGGGGGTTTGCTTGTCGTTGTCGAGGTAGGCGTAGCCCGGCAGCAGGCCTTTCCAGTTGCCCAGGCCGGGGTACAGCGCCAGGTAACCGAGGGCGAAGATGATGGTGCCGACGAACAGCATGAACCACCATTTCGGCAGTGGGTTGTCGTATTCCTCGATGCCGTCGAACGAGTGGCCGACGGTCTCGTCGGTTTGTTCGGCGCGCTGCCCCCTGCGGGTCGACAGCAACAGCCAGGTCAGGGCGAAGATGGTTCCCAGGCTGAGGACTGTGACGTACAGACTCCAGAACGTAGTCATTCTTTGTTACTCCTAGAAGCTTGCTCGACGTGCTTGATGGCTTCGGGATCATCCGCAAAGGGCAGCATGGTCGCGTCGTCAAACTCCGACTTGCGGCGGGGGCTGAACACCCACAGCGCCAGACCGATAAAGGCCACCATCACCACGACGGTGCCCAGGCCTCGAATCATCCCGATATCCATGAAGGTCACCGTTTGCTTTTGATGATGGTGCCAAGGCCTTGCAGGTAGGCCACCAATGCGTCCATTTCGGTCTTGCCCTTCACGGCTGCGGCTGCACCGGCGATGTCTTCGTCGGTGTAGGGCACGCCCAGGGTGCGCAAGACTTCCATCTTCTTCGCGGTGTCCTTGCCGTCGAGCTTGTTTTCCACGAGGAACGGGTACGCCGGCATTTTCGATTCAGGCACCACGTTGCGCGGGTTGTACAAGTGCGCACGCTGCCAGTCATCGGAGTAACGCCCGCCGACACGCGCCAGGTCCGGCCCGGTGCGCTTGGAGCCCCACAGGAACGGGTGGTCCCACACGCTTTCGCCGGCGACCGAGTAGTGGCCGTAGCGTTCGGTTTCGGCGCGGAACGGGCGGATCATCTGCGAGTGGCAGCCCACGCAACCGTTGGCGATGTAGACGTCGCGGCCTTCCAGTTCAAGGGCGGTACGCGGCTTCATGCCTTCGACCGGCTTGTTGGTGACGTCCTGGAAAAACAGCGGAACGATCTGGGTCAGGCCGCCGATGCTCACGGCGATGACCATGAAGAAGGCCAGCAGGCCGATATTCTTCTCGACTACTTCGTGCTTCATCAGTGAGCTCCCACAACGGCGATCTTGGCGGCGGCTTCGGCTTGCGCCGGGTCGGAGGCACGCACGGTGCGCCAGACGTTGTAGGCCATGAGCAACATGCCGCAGGCAAAGAATGCACCGCCCAGGGCGCGCACGATGAACCCCGGATGGCTGGCTTGCAGCGCTTCGACGAAGGAGTAGGTGAGGGTGCCGTCATCGTTGATCGCACGCCACATCAGGCCCTGGGTGATGCCGTTGACCCACATCGAGGCGATGTAGAGCACGGTGCCGATGGTGGCAAGCCAGAAGTGCGCGTTGATCAGCCCGACGCTGTGCATCTGCGCACGGCCGAACAGTTTCGGGATCATGTGGTACAGCGCGCCGATGGAAATCATCGCCACCCAGCCGAGGGCACCGGCGTGCACGTGGCCGATGGTCCAGTCGGTGTAGTGGGACAGCGAGTTGACGGTCTTGATCGCCATCATCGGGCCTTCGAAGGTCGACATGCCGTAGAACGCCAGCGACACCACGAGGAAACGCAGGATCGGGTCGGTGCGCAATTTATGCCAGGCGCCCGACAGGGTCATCATGCCGTTGATCATGCCGCCCCAGCTGGGTGCCAGCAGGATGATCGACATCGCCATGCCCAGGGACTGCGCCCAATCCGGCAGCGCGGTGTAGTGCAAGTGGTGCGGACCGGCCCAGATGTACAGGGTGATCAGCGCCCAGAAGTGCACGATGGACAGGCGGTACGAGTAAATAGGACGTTCGGCCTGTTTCGGCACGAAGTAGTACATCATCCCCAGGAAACCGGTGGTCAGGAAAAAACCGACCGCGTTGTGCCCGTACCACCACTGGATCATCGCGTCCGTCGCCCCGGCGTAGGCCGAGTAGGACTTGAACAGGCTGACCGGCAAGGAGGCGTGGTTGACGATGTGCAGCATCGCCGTGACCAGGATGAAGGCGCCGTAGAACCAGTTGCCCACATAGATGTGCTTGGTCTTGCGCTTGACGATGGTGCCGAAGAACACCACGGCATACGTCACCCACACGATGGCGAGCAAGATCGCGATCGGCCATTCCAGCTCGGCGTATTCCTTGGTGGTGGTGTAGCCCAGTGGCAGGGTGACGATGGCGCCGAGGATCACGGCTTGCCAGCCCCAGAAGGTGAAGGCGGCGAGGCCATCGGAGATCAGTCGCGTCTGGCAGGTTCGCTGCACGACATAGTAGGAGGTGGCAAACAATGCACATCCACCGAAGGCGAAGATCACCAGGTTGGTGTGCAGCGGGCGCAGGCGACCGAAGGTCGTCCAGGGCAAGCCGAAGTTCAATTCCGGCCAGACCAGTTGCGAGGCGATGAAGACCCCGAGCCCCATGCCAAGGATCCCCCAGACCACCGTCATGATGGCGAACTGGCGGACTACCTTATAGTTATAAGCAGTCGGACTGATTGCTGTGCTCATTCTAAGGTTCCACGGTTTAGGTTTTTTTATAGGTAAAAATCGGCCGCAAGTATGTAGAAAGCGAGAGGCCAATGCAACGCAACGCTGACCTGGGTCAAGGCGTTCCACGCCAGATTCTGCGCCCTTTCCCTGTTTTGCGTAAGGACAAAATCGGAATTCAAAAGCTGATCAAGTGGACAGGAATTTTTTCGGTTCGCGACGGGAGTCGTCGCGTACGCCAGAACCGGTCCGCTGTGGGGAAGCGTAGACCCGAATGGCAGGAGGGGAAAGTTGTGCTTTGGAGGGGGTGTGACAAAAGGTCGCGAGGACGCGGCGAGTGAACGCCCGATTATTCGTCCCAGGGGTTGATCACCGTCACGCCACTGGATTTGAAGTCACTGACATTGCGCGTGACAACGGTGAACCCATGTACCAGCGCGGTCGCCGCGATCAGTGCATCACTCTCGTTGACCTGGTCGGGTACGTGCAAGTGGGCACAACGCAGCGCGACGGCGGCGTCCACCGGCAGGATCCGCGCATCGAACGCCGGCATCACGTGGCGCTTGAGCCAGGTGCGCAACACCTTGCCCTGCGCCGGATCGCGCCGCTCCATGCGCAACACCCCGGTTTCCAGCTCCTTTAGCGTAATCGCAGAGATAAACATGCGGGGTGCGATGACGCTCCTGGCCCATGCGACGACGTTCCCGTCAGCCTGGGGTTTACGCAGTTCGGAAATGACATTGGTGTCGAGTAGATACATCAAGAAAGGTCCACAGGGCGATGAGTGATCACGGCGCGTTCGGTTTCGAAGTCGATATCGGCGGCGTCCGGCATCACCAGCAAGTCAACGATGTCGGCATTCAGACCAGTCAATTTCTGGTAGTCCTCAATGCTTAGCAGCACATGGGCGGGTTTGCCGCGGTCGGTGATGAAAACCGGGCCTTGGCGCGTGGCTTTTTTGGCACCGCTTGTGTCTTGATTGAATTCGCGGCTGGAAATAGTGGTGATGGTCATGGGGTGACTTCCCTGGCTAGGGTGAATGTAGGTACGTTACTACTTTGCCAGTGCGAGCAGCAAGCCAGCCTCACAAAAAAGCCCCGTCCGGTTTACACCGGACGGGGCTTCAAGGGTTTACGAAGTCTGCTTACTGCGCAGCCTTCTGCTCCCCATGGGACAAGCTGTAAACATACGCCGCCAACAAGTGCACCTTATCGTTGCCTTGCAGCACATCCTGCGCCGGCATCTGGCCTTGTCGGCCGTGACGGATGGTCTGCTGCAACTGTGCCAGGCTGGTGCCGTAGATGAAACCGGCAGGCTCGGTCAGGTTCGGCGCACCCATGGCTTCCATGCCGTGGCCTTGCGGGCCGTGGCAGGCCACGCAGGTGGTGCTGAACGCGGCTTGGCCGGCGGCCAGGTCGGCGGTGCTGTCGGCCGGCAATGGCAGTTTGGCCAGGTCGTGACGGACATAGGCGGCCACGTTTTTCACACCGTCTTCGCCGAGGATTTCACCCCAGGCCGGCATCGCCGCGTGGCGACCGTTGAGGATGGTGGTCTTGATCGCCTCGGCCGAACCGCCCCAGCGCCAGATGTTGTCCGCCAGGTTCGGGAAACCGTACGCGCCCTTGGCGTCCGAGCCGTGGCACACCGCACAGTTGGAGGCAAACAGGCGGCCGCCCATTTTCAACGCTTGCGGGTCTTTAGCGACTTCTTCCACGGGCATGGCTGCGAATTTGGCGAAGATCGGCCCGAACTTGGCGTCGGCCTTGGCCATTTCCTTGTCCCATTCCTTGTTCTGGGTCCAGCCGTCCTCGTAGCCTGGCAATACGCCTTTCCAGTTGCCCAGGCCCGGGTAGAGGATCAGGTAGCCGACCGCAAACACCAGGGTGCCGGCGAACAACATGAACCACCACTGGGGCAGCGGGTTGTCGTATTCCTCGATCCCGTCGAAGGCGTGGCCCATGGTCTGGTCGACGCTGCCCTTGGTCTCGCCCTTGCGGGTGCCGATCAACAGCCAGGTCAGGCCGATCAGGCTACCCAGGGTCAGTACGCAGATCCATGTACTCCAAAATAGGGTCATGGCCGGGTGCTCCTTATTGCAGGCTCTTCTTGAGCGTCGGATGGAGAGGGTTCATCGGCGAACGGCAGCAGGCGCGCCTGCTCGAATTCCGCATTGCGCCGGTTGTTGAACACCCACAGCGACAGGCCGATAAAGGCGATGGCGACGACCAGCGTGCCAAGGCCGCGGATGGTGCCCGCATCGAATTCAAATCCCATGGCTCACCTCTTGCTCTTGATGGCAGTGCCGAGCACTTGCAGGTACGAAACCAGCGCGTCCATCTCGGTCTTGCCCTTGAGGCTGGCGACTGCGCCGCTGATGTCGTCGTCGGTGTACGGCACGCCGAGGGTGCGCATCACGCTCAACTTTTTCTCGGTGTGGCTGCTGTCGACCGGGGCTGTGACCAACCACGGGTAGGCCGGCATTTTCGACTCAGGCACCACGTTGCGCGGGTTGTACAAGTGCGCGCGATGCCAGTCGTCCGAGTAGCGCGCGCCGACACGTGCCAGGTCCGGCCCGGTACGCTTGGAGCCCCACAGGAACGGGTGGTCCCACACGCTTTCGCCAGCGACCGAGTAGTGGCCGTAGCGTTCGGTTTCGGCGCGGAACGGACGGATCATCTGCGAGTGGCACTGTACGCAGCCTTCACGGATGTAGATGTCACGGCCTTCCAGTTGCAGCGCGGTGTAGGGCTTCATGCCCTCCACCGGCTTGTTGGTGACGTCCTGGAAGAACAGCGGGACGATCTGGGTCAGGCCGCCGATACTCACGGCCAGCACCATCAGCAGCATCAGGATGCCGACGTTCTTTTCAATCGTTTCGTGTTTCATCACAGACTCCTCAGGCCAGCTGCGCAGTGGTGGCGGCTTCGACAGGCTGTGGCGAACGCACGGTGCGCCACGTGTTGTAAGCCATCAGCAACATGCCGGTGAGGAATACTGCACCGCCCACCAACCGCACGATGAAGCCTGGGTGGCTGGCCACCAGGGTTTCGACGAAGGAGTAGGTCAAGGTGCCGTCTTCGTTGACCGCACGCCACATCAGGCCCTGGGCGATGCCGTTGACCCACATCGAGGCGATGTAGAGCACGGTGCCGATGGTGGCCAGCCAGAAGTGCGCGTTGATCAGGCCGAGGCTGTACATCTGCTCGCGGCCGAAGATTTTCGGGATCATGTGGTACAGCGCGCCGATGGAGATCATCGCTACCCAGCCGAGGGCACCCGCGTGTACGTGGCCGATGGTCCAGTCGGTGTAGTGGGAGAGGGCGTTCACGGTCTTGATCGCCATCATCGGGCCTTCAAACGTCGACATGCCGTAGAACGCCAGCGATACCACCAGGAAGCGCAGGATCGGGTCGCTGCGCAACTTATGCCAGGCGCCCGACAAGGTCATCATGCCGTTGATCATGCCGCCCCAGCTCGGAGCCAGCAGCACCAGCGACATCACCATGCCCAGGGACTGTGCCCAGTCCGGCAGCGCGGTGTAGTGCAAGTGGTGAGGACCGGCCCAGATGTACAGGGTGATCAGTGCCCAGAAGTGCACGATGGACAAGCGATAGGAATACACCGGACGCTCGGCCTGTTTCGGCACGAAGTAGTACATCATCCCCAGGAAACCGGCGGTGAGGAAGAAGCCTACCGCGTTGTGCCCGTACCACCACTGCACCATGGCATCCGTCGCACCACCGTAGAGGGAGTAGGACTTGGTCAGGCTGACCGGGATTTCCAGGTTGTTGACGATATGCAGGATCGCCACGGTGATGATGAACGCACCGAAGAACCAGTTACCGACATAGATATGCTTGGTGTTGCGCTTCATCACCGTGCCGAAGAACACGATGGCGTAGGCCACCCAGACGATGGTGATGAGAATGTCGATCGGCCATTCCAGCTCGGCGTATTCCTTGGAGCTGGTGTAGCCCAGCGGCAAGGTGATTGCGGCCAGCAGGATGACCAACTGCCAGCCCCAGAAGCAGAACGCGGCGATTTTCGGCGCGAACAGCTGGGTCTGGCAGGTGCGTTGCACCGAGTAGAAGGAGCTGGCGAACAGCGCGCAGCCACCGAACGCGAAGATCACCGCGTTGGTGTGCAGCGGGCGCAGGCGGCCGAAGCTGGTCCACGGCAGATCGAAGTTCAGAGCAGGCCAGACCAATTGGGCGGCGAGAAAAACCCCGAGCCCCATGCCGACGATGCCCCACACCACCGTCATAATGGCGAATTGGCGGACCACCTTGTAGTTATAGGCGGTACTTAAAGTAGTGTTCATGGTTCCCCATCCACGGTTCAACCCAAGCAAATGCAGCACTTGGGCTGGAGTTATAGGCAGACTAAATAGCGAGGCAAGCATGGGCAAAGAGCACAAGGCCAGTATTGACGGGGATCAATGGGCGCAGTGTGTGCGGGAACGCGGATGGCTGTGGGATGTCGCGTCGAACGTTGCAGGGCATACGCCTGTGACGTTGATCCTGGCCCACGGCGCCGGTGCGCCGATGGACTCATCCTTCATGGGTGACATGGCTGCACGCCTTGCCGGGCACGGTGTGAACGTGTTGCGCTTCGAGTTCCCCTACATGGCCCAGCGCCGTGTGGACGGCGGTAAACGCCCACCGAACCCGGCGCCGAAACTGCTGGACGCCTGGCGGGAGGTGTATGCCGAGGTGCGACGTCATGTCGCTGGGAAGCTGGCGGTGGGCGGCAAGTCCATGGGCGGGCGCATGGCCAGTCTGTTGGCGGATGAATTGGGCGCTGATGGGCTGGTGTGCCTGGGTTATCCGTTCTATGCGGTGGGCAAGCCGGAGAAACCTCGGGTCGAGCATCTGGCGGGGTTGAAGACGCCGACATTGATCGTGCAGGGCGAGCGCGATGCCCTGGGGAATCGGGCGGCGGTGGAAGGCTATGTGCTGTCGCCGAACATCGAGGTGATGTGGCTGGTGGCGGGGGATCATGACTTGAAGCCGTTGAAGGCTTCGGGGTTCAGTCATGAGCAGCATCTGGCCGCTGCGGCGCTGAAAGTGGCTGGGTTTCTCGGCGGCTGTTAGGGCCTCTTCGCGAGCAAGCCCGCTCCCACATTCGACCGCATTCCAAGGGATGTACACGGTTAAATGTGGGAGCGGGCTTGCTCGCGAAAGCGATTTACCGGTTGAAACGCTCCACCAGCGAATACTGGGTATTCGCCGTATGCGTCAGCTCTTCACTCAACTGCGCCGAATTCAACGCCTGCTCCGACGTCTGATCCGCCAACAGCGCGATCGTGCTGATATTGCGGCTGATCTCTTCCGCCACCGAGCTTTGCTCCTCGGTCGCCGCCGCGATCTGGGTGGTCATATCGGTGATATGCGCCACCGCCTCACTGATGCCCACCAACGCCTGATCCGCTTCCATTACCCGTGCCACGCCTTCTTCGGCCTGGCGATGCCCGGCGTCCATGGTCTGGACGGCGGCGGCGGCAGTCTGCTGCAACTTGGCGATCAAGGTATGGATCTGCCCGGTGGACTCGGCCGTACGCTGGGCCAGTTGGCGCACCTCGTCGGCGACCACCGCAAAACCACGGCCCATCTCACCGGCACGTGCCGCTTCGATGGCGGCGTTGAGCGCCAGCAGGTTGGTCTGGTCGGCGATGCCTTTGATCACGTCGACCACGCCGCCGATTTCATCGCTGTCCTTGGCCAGTTGGGTGACGGTCACGCCGGTCTCGCCAACGGCCACCGACAGGCGCTGAATCGCCTCGCGGGTTTCCCCGGCGATGTCGCGGCCACGACCGGTCAGGCGATTGGCCTCCTGGGTCGCATCGGCGGTGCGCTGCACGTGGCTGGCGACTTCCTGGGTGGTTGCCGCCATCTGGTTGACCGCGGTGGCCACCTGTTCGGTCTCCACGCGCTGGCGCTCCAGGCCGCTGGAGCTGTTGTGCGCCAGGGTGTTGGACTGCGCTGCCTGGTCGTTGAGGTGCTCGGCGGTGTCCTGCAAGCGTGTCAGGCACGTCTTCAGACGGGCTTCCTGGCTGAGGATCGACATCTCCAATCGCGCCTGTGCGCCACGGCTGTCGGTGTACATCTGAGCGATCAACGGGTCGGAGGTGGTCTGTTCGGCCAGGCGCAGCAAACGCTTGAGGCCGCGCTGCTGCCAGCTCAAGCCCAGCAGGCCGAGCGGCACCGACAAGCCCGCCGCCAGGGCAAAGCCCCAGTGGGAGTTGAGCGACGCACCGATCATGAAGCTCAGTTGGCTGACCAGGATAAACGGCACCCAGTCCTGCAACACCGGCAGCCACTTGTCCCGCTGGGGAACGGCCGACTTGCCCTGGTTGATGCGTTGATAGAGCGCTTCGGCCCGGCGGATCTGCTCGGCGGTGGGCTTGATGCGCACCGATTCGTAGCCGACCACCTGGTTGCCGTCGAAGACTGGCGTCACGTAGGCATTAACCCAGTAGTGATCCCCGGTCTTGCAGCGGTTCTTGACAATGCCCATCCATGGCAAGCCTTGTTTGAGCGTGGACCACATATGCGCGAACACAGCCGCCGGTACATCTGGGTGACGCACCAGGTTGTGCGGTGCGCGCAGCAGTTCGTCCCGGGTGAACCCACTGATTTCGACAAATGCGTCGTTGCAGTAGGTGATCACACCCTTGGCGTCTGTGGTGGAGATCAACCGTTGCTGAGCGGGGAAGGTACGTTCGCGCTGGGTAACGGGTTGGTTATTACGCATGATTGTTCAATCCGCAAGGCTTTCAATGGGTATCGGCACGGGCAGGGGTTTATTTAACTTATTTTTGCAACAATCAACCGGCCAGCATCGGGTACGTAAACAAACCGAAGTGAAGCAGGTTCAAGCCAAAGTGCGTCGCTACCGCTGCGCCCAACCCGCCAAAGCGATACGCCAGGCCATAACCGGCCCCGGCAATGCTGGCCAGCAGCACCCATTGCCAGCCCGCGCCCAGGTGCACCAGGCCGAACAACAGCGAGGCCAGCAGCAGTGCGAGGTTGTCGCCGTAGGGCAGCTGTTTGAAGCGCTGGCTCAAGCCGCCCTGGATGTAGCCACGGAACAGCGCTTCTTCGACCAGCGTGACCAGCAGCAGGTTGTTCAACACCCACAGCCACGCCTGCTCCGGCCATTTTGGCGCCCAACTGATCATGCCCAGCAACGCCGCGCCACCCAGCGCGGCAACGGCCGTGAGGGTCAGGGCCAGTGCTGCGACGCAGATCGACAGGCGCAACGAACGACGCGCCACGATCCACGGGCAGGCCAGCAGCAGCCAGAAGCCGATCAGCGGTTTGTCCTGGTTCAGGTACATCGAGAAGGGCACTGCATCCGGGGTCAACCGCTGCGGGTCAATGCCGCGGCCGTTGTAGAAGCCCGGCAACCAGTGCAGCGCCAGGCTCAAGGCCAGCACGATAAACAAGCCGTGGCCCAGGTAGCGTGCCCATGGCGTGCGTTGCTGGCGTACCGCGTAGCCGGCCAGCAACAACAGGGCCACCGACACCCCGGCCAGCACGCCCAATTGCCCGTAGATCAGGGCCAGGCCATAGCCAATGGAAAGAAGTGCCAGGTACAGCCAGGGCAATGTGAGCATGGGGAATCCTTGGAAAAATCTGGGCGGCATTATAGCGGCCGTCCTACAGGTGCCAGATGAAAACTCCTCCACGCCCCGGCCTTCCCCGACAACCTGTAGTGAGCGGGCTTGCCCCGCGCTGGGGGGCGCAGCCGCCCTAAACCCAGGCACCTCGGTGTATCAGTAAGACGCAGGCGGTTGGATTTGGGGCGGCTGCGCCCCCCAGCGCGGGGCAAGCCCGCTCACTACAGGTTTGGGCGGCGTAGGACGAGCCATAGCGCTCCGGCAATCAACACTGCGCCATACACATGGGCCATCGACAACGGCTCGCCCAACAACAGCGCGCCCCACAACACCCCAAATGGCGGGATCAGAAAGGTCGTGGTCATCGACTTCACCGGCCCGATGGCCGTCAGCAAGCGGAAGTACAGGACGTAGGCCAGCGCCGTACACACCAGCCCCAACCCCAGCAACGACCCCCACACCGGCCAGCCACCCCAGCTCGCGGGCGGATGGTTGATGGCACTGTAGGCAAACAGCGGCAGCAGAAACAGGGTGGCGCCGAGCATACTGCCCAGGGCCGACAGGCGACTGTCCAGCCCGCCGCGTTGATCCAGCCAGCGCCGTGCGAGGAACCCGGCAAAGCCATAACAGGTGGTGGCCACCAGGCAGGCCAGCGCGCCCATCAACAATTCCAGGTCAAACGCCACCGGCCCCGCGCGGGTCAGTACGCCGACGCCCAGCAGGCCCAGGCTGACCCCGGCGAGTTTCGACGGCGTCAGGCGTTCACTGAAAAACAACCCGCCGATCAACACGCCCATCAACGGCGTGGTGGCGTTGAAGATTGCCGAGTAACCCGCCGGCAGCACCTGGGCCGCCACCGAATACATGGTCGCCGGGATGCCCGAGTTGATGACCCCCAGCAGCAGGACGGTCTTGAACTTGCCCTGGAAATCCCACTTCACGCGCATTACCGCGAGCATCGCCAGCAGGCCGGCGGCGGCAATCGACACACGGAAAAACGCGGTCGGCACTGCCCCAAGTTCCGGTGCGATGATGCGCATAAACAGGAAACTCGCGCCCCAAATGGCAGCGAGCCCCAGCAGGTACACGGTGTCGACAGGTCTCACAGAACACTCCTACATCAATCAGGCGGCGAGTGTTGCACGAGCCCTGCGCGGATCACAGGACAAACCGCGTGACCAACCCATTGAGGTCCACCGCCAGGCGCGACAGTTCCTGGCTGGCGGCCGAAGTCTGGGTCGCTCCGGCAGCGGTCTGGGTGGACAGGTCGCGAATGTTCACCAGGCTGCGGTCGACTTCGCGGGCCACCAGTGCCTGCTGTTCGGCGGCGCTGGCGATCACCAGGTTGCGCTGGCTGATCTGCGAAATGGCCGCAGTGATCTTTTCCAGGGCGCTCCCGGCGCTGTTGGCCCGCTGCAAGGTCTGGCCGGCGTGCTCCGCGCTGCTGTTCAGCGCGCCGACGGTGTCCTGGGTGCCTTGCTGGATACCGTTGATCATCTGCTCGATTTCTTCGGTGGAGTCCTGGGTGCGTTGCGCCAGCGAGCGCACTTCGTCGGCGACCACCGCAAAACCACGGCCGGCCTCGCCCGCGCGGGCGGCTTCAATCGCTGCGTTGAGGGCCAGCAGGTTGGTTTGCCCGGCGATGCCACGGATCACTTCCAGCACCTTGCTGATGTCCTGGGCCTGCACCGCCAGGCCTTCGGCCTTGTTCGAGGCGCCGAGCACTTCGTCCACCAGGTTCTGGATCGAACTGATGGTTTCGCTGATCTGGTAGTGGCCGTGCTTGCTGTCTTCGTCGGACGCCTTCGACGCCTCGGCGCTGGACACCGCATTGCCCGCCACTTCGTCCACCGCCGCGCTCATCTGGGTGACGGCGGTGGCGGCCTGTTCGATTTCATCGTTCTGCGCTTGCAGGCCACGGGTGCTCTGTTCCATCACCGAGCTCATCTCTTCCGCGGCGGAGGCCAGTTGTTGCGCCGATTCGCTGATGCCCCGGATGGTGGCCTGCAACTCGGCCTGCATGCCGGCCAGGGCGCCGAGCAATTGCGCCGGTTCGTCATGGCCTTGCACAGTGATCGGCTGGCTCAAGTCTCCGGCGGCGATGGTGCGCGCCACCGTCAGTGCCTGGCTGATGGGGGCGGTGATGCTGCGTGTCAGCAGCCAGGCCAGCGCCAAGGTCGCGATCAACGCAAACACGATGATCAGGCCGACCACCCACAGCGCGCTCGAGTACGTGCGCGCGGCCGCATCCACCGCCGACTCGACGCCGCTCTGGTTAAAGGTAATCAGGCTTTCCAGGCTTTTGCCGAGGACCACGCCCTGGGGCGCCAGGCGCGTGTTGAGCAGGTCGATGGCGTCTTGTTGCTGGTCGCCGTCCACCAGCGTGATGATCTGCCCGACCAGGTTGAGGTAGCTGTTCACATTGACCTTGAGCTGCTTGAGCAACTCGCGCTCTTGATCGTTGCTGAGCAAGGTCTCGTGATGTTCCAGCAAGGTTTGCAGTTCGCTGCGCTGGCGGGTGATCAGGCTTTTGCTGTTGTCGCGAATCCGCGACTCATCAGTGGTCGCCAGGCGCAAGGTTTCCAGGCGGATGCTGGCGACGTAGGCGGCGCTGTCGTGGATATTCTCGATGCTCGGCATCCACGATTGCTCGATGATCAGCGCGCTTTCGCGCAGCTTGGCCATCTGCCCCAGGCCAAACAGGCCGACAATCACCAGCAGGCTGGCCAGAACCCCAAAACTCAGACTGGCACGCACGCCGATCCGCATATTCCTCAATGACATCTCAATGCTCCTTAGGCGATTAGAACCTGTCCCCGGGTCGGTCTTTTGACCTTGTTAGGGTGGGGAGGGGCGCGCTATATATCAAAGTGCCACTAATGAGGTAATCAGGGTTTCCCTTACGTTGCATCGATGCGGTTACACATCACTGCGCTTGAGTGACATGCGCTGTTTTTCACGGTCAACCCGCCAAGCCCCGGCGTTTCAGGCGTGCGGAAAAATCCACTGCGACGTTTTGGTGCATTTATTGACCGGCTGGTCGACTTATGAAAATTGAAAGTAAATGTACGAAGTGCAGCAAGTTGTACAACCGTGCGCGAAAAAACGTCCTTCTCCTGCCTTCCTACACTGGCTAAGCTCAGGGCTTCCAGATTCCCGTAGAGGTTTCCCGCATGTCGCAACCGACGCCCGCCCTTGCCATCGCCCGCATGATCCTCGATGGCTTTGACGATTACCGCGAGCACTTCCGCCAGATCACCGATGGCGCCCGCGAGCGTTTCGAAAAGGCCCAGTGGCAGCAGGGGCAGGCGGCGTCGGCGGCGCGGATCAACCTGTATGAAGAAAAGGTCAGTGAAGTGACCACGCACCTGCGCGCCAGCTTCAGCGAAGACGAGCTGTTGGACGTAGGCCTGTGGCCGTTGGTGAAAAACGCTTACATCGGCCTGATCGACCTGCGTTTCGACGATGAGCTGTCCGAGACCTGGTACAACTCGATTTTCTGCGGCCTGTTCAGCCACGACTTGATCAGTGACGGCTGCATGTTCATCCACACCACCCGGCCCAGCCTGCGCCGGGCGCGTGCGGCGCAAACCCGCAACTACCTGCCGGCGGGCAACATCGCCGGGATGCTTGGACAGATCTTTGCCGACTACCGCTTCAGCGAGCCTTACGCCGACCTGCCCGCCGACCTGCGCCGCCTCGAAGCGCAATTGCGCGAGAACCTGCCGGACTGGGTGTGCAAGGACCCGGACCTCAAGGTCGAGCTGTTTTCCTCGGTGCTCTACCGTAATAAAGGCGCGTACCTCGTAGGACGCATCTATACCCGCGACGAACAATGGCCGTTGGTGATCCCGCTGCTGCACCGTGAAGGGCAGGGCATCCAGATCGACGCGTTGATCACCGACGAAGCCGACGTGTCGATCATCTTTTCGTTTACCCGTTCCTACTTCATGGTCGATGTGCCGGTGCCGGCGGAATTCATCGGCTTTCTACGGCGCATCCTGCCGGGCAAGCACATCGCCGAGCTGTACACTTCCATCGGCTTCTACAAACATGGCAAGTCGGAGTTCTACCGCGCGCTGATCAACCACCTGGCGACCACCGACGACCAGTTCATCATGGCCCCCGGCGTGCGCGGCATGGTCATGAGCGTGTTCACGCTGCCGGGCTTCAACACCGTGTTCAAGATCATCAAGGACCGCTTTTCGCCGTCGAAAAACGTCAACCGCGCCACCGTGATCGAGAAGTACCGGCTGGTCAAAAGCGTCGACCGCGTCGGGCGCATGGCCGACACCCAGGAATTCGCCGACTTTCGCTTCCCCCTGAGCAAATTCGAGCCCGAGTGCCTGGCCGAATTGCTCGAAGTCGCCGCCGGCACCGTCGAAGTCGAAGGTGACACGGTGCTGATCCGCCACTGCTGGACCGAACGGCGCATGACCCCGCTCAATCTCTACCTCGACCACGCCAACCCCGCCCAAGTGCGCGAGGCCCTGGAAGACTATGGACTGGCCATCAAGCAATTGGCGGCGGCGAATATTTTTCCGGGTGACATGTTGCTCAAGAATTTCGGCGTCACCCGCCACGGCCGCGTGGTGTTCTATGACTACGACGAAATCTGCTTTCTGACCGAGGCCAACTTCCGCCACATCCCCGCGCCGCGCACCCCCGAGGATGAAATGGCCTCCGAGCCCTGGTACTCCATTGGCCCGCTGGATGTGTTTCCCGAAGAATTCCCGCCGTTTCTGTTTGCCGATGCGGGCCAGCGCAAGTTGTTCAATGAATTGCACGGCGAGTTGTACAACGCCGATTATTGGAAGGGGCTGCAAGAGGCGATTCGCGCCGGTAAGGTTATTGATGTTTTCCCTTACCGACGCACCGGTCGAACGGCCGACTAAAGCCTGTCATACGCCAGGCAATGCGAAGGTGTCGATCAGGCCGGGCCTGATCGACAAGGCATTAGACGCCTTCCGATTTTCTGTTTTCCTTGCGCACATCTTTCAGCCAGGGCTGGCCGTTGCCTAGCGCCAACAGTGAGTCCGAGTGGTTGGACGCGCGGTTTTTGTCGGTCTGGTTGGTGCCGTTTGTCTGAACATCTCTAGCTTGTTTGTAGAGATTTTTCATCTCGTTCCCCAGCTCTTTGTCTGTTTTCTTGACCTCCTGGCGGTGTTTGTACTGGGTCACTGGGTTCCTGCTGGCAGGAGCGCTCTGTTCCTGGGTGATGCGTTTTTCCGTCAGGCTCAGGGCCTTGTTATAGCTTTCTTTAGGGATTGCAGGCGTCGGAAACTGTTCAGGAAGCGTCGACAGGACGCTGTGCTGATGGGTGAGTGACTGGACATTGGATTTTCGGGTGGCACTCAATGATGAACTGGGTGTTTGGTTGAGCAGTGGTTGCGATGAGCTGGCGCTTGAATAGGTACTGGATGAGCGCTCGCGGGGTTCCGGGTTATGCCAGGAACTGTGCGGGGCAGAGGTCTCAGGCGCGATGGACTGATATTTGGTGGCGTAACTGTGGTTGTTACCACTATTGCTGTAGGCATAGCTATTGGAGTCAATGGGCATAACGATTTCATTTCCTGTACGTGGTGAGAGGGCGCGTGTACGTGGCCAGTCAGCGGGAGAGTCCACTCAGTGTGTTCATCCCGCGCATGGCTTGCGCGCTGGGTTGACTGCTGATTCGGCTCGCTGCCAGGTTGGTGGTTGGCCTAGATGAGGCCTGGCGGTTCGCAGGCTGCTCACTGGCGTTTTTTGTATAACTGGGCGCGAATTCATAGGCTGGCGGTGGCAGCGAGTCAGCCGATCGAGGCTGCGCACGCATCGCGTCTGCATAAGAAGGTAGATAGGGGGTGGAAGTGGATGAGTCGATTGGCATAGGAGCTCCATTCTGAGTCGGCGTTAATGAACAGCCAGTCAGGACTGGCTAGCTCATTGGAACGCTTGCGTCACTCGTCACAAATCGGACTTTCGCTAGAAACGTGTGGGGGAGAGTGTTGATCCGCTGTAGTAAATTTCGCCACGGTATGAGCGAAAGTCCCGTTGCTTTTGACGGGCCGTCTTCAGAACCGTCGAAATCTGCGACAATCGCCACCTCGTCTTATCCGTCCACCGCTGTGCAGGTCATGCCTGCCCCATCCCGAAGACCTTTACCACCCAGATGACTGACCAAGCGCCCACTATCGACCAACTGCTCAAAACCCTCGACCACGCCATGCTTGCCGACCGCCACCGTTTGCGTCGGCAGTTGCTTGAGTTGCGCAAAAAGCCCGACGAGGACAAGTTGGCGCAGTGGGTCGTGCGCATGCAGGCGTCCTGTGCCCAGGTCACGGCGCGGCGCGCCAGCCTGCCGGTGATTCGTTATGACGACAGCCTGCCGATTGCGGCCAAGCGCGATGAAATCAAAGAAGCGCTGAACCAGCATCAAGTGCTGATCATTGCCGGCGAAACCGGCTCGGGCAAGACCACCCAGTTGCCGAAGATCTGCCTGGAAATCGGTCGTGGCCAGTTCGGTCTCATTGGTCACACCCAGCCCCGCCGGATCGCCGCACGCAGCGTGGCCAGCCGGGTCGCCGAAGAGTTGGCCACGCCATTGGGCGCGCTGGTCGGTTATCAGGTGCGCTTTGAAGACCAGAGCGATTCCAACACCCTGATCAAGCTGATGACCGACGGCATCCTGCTGGCAGAAACCCAGAACGACCGCTACCTCGAGCGCTACGACACGATCATCGTCGACGAAGCCCACGAACGCAGCCTTAACATCGACTTCCTGCTGGGCTACCTGAAAACCCTGCTGCCGCGCCGCCCGGACCTGAAGGTCATCATCACCTCGGCGACCATTGACCTGGAGCGTTTCTCCAAGCACTTCGACGATGCCCCGATCGTCGAAGTCTCGGGTCGCACTTTCCCGGTGGACACCTGGTATCGCCCGCTGACCCTGGAGCAGGACGAGGAGGGCAACCGCGTCGAGGATGACCTCACCGTCGACCAGGCGATCCTGGCCACCCTGGATGAAATCGCCGCCTACGAGCGCAGCGAACGGCGCAGCCCGGGCGATGTGCTGGTGTTCCTGCCGGGTGAGCGTGAGATCCGCGATGCCGCCGAAATGCTGCGCAAGGCCCAGCTCAAGCACACCGAAATCCTGCCGCTGTATGCGCGCCTGTCACCGGCCGAGCAGCAGCGGATTTTCCAGTCCCATCCAGGCCGTCGTGTGGTGCTGGCAACCAACGTCGCGGAAACCTCGCTGACCGTACCGGGCATCCGTTATGTGATCGACAGCGGCACCGCGCGCATCAGCCGCTACAGCTACCGTGCCAAGGTGCAACGCCTGCCGATCGAGGCGATTTCCCAGGCCAGTGCCAACCAGCGTAAAGGTCGTTGCGGCCGGGTCGAGCCGGGCATCTGCATCCGCTTGTACAGTGAAGAGGATTTTATCGGGCGTCCGGAATTTACCGACCCGGAAATCCTGCGTACCAACCTTGCCGCCGTGATCCTGCAGATGCTGCACCTGCGCCTCGGCGAAATCACCGACTTCCCGTTTATCGAGCCGCCGGACGGCAAGGCCATCAGCGACGGTTTCAACCTGCTGCAAGAGCTCTCGGCGGTGGACCGCAACAGCCAGCTCACGCCGTTGGGCCGCCAACTGGCGCGCCTGCCGGTGGACCCGCGCATGGGCCGCATGCTGCTGGAAGCGGCCAAGCTCGGCAGTTTGCAGGAAGTGCTGATCGTCGCCAGCGCCATGTCGATCCAGGACCCGCGCGAGCGCCCGCCGGAGCGTCAACAGGCCGCCGACCAGGCCCACGCCCAGTGGAAAGATGCGGACTCGGACTTCGCCGGGTTGGTCAATCTGTGGCGCGGTTTTGAAGAGCAGCGCCAGGCACTCACCGCCAGCCCTTTGCGTAACTGGTGCCGCAAGAACTTCCTCAACTACCTGCGCCTGCGCGAATGGCGCGATTCCCACCGCCAGCTCAGCCTGATCTGTCGCGACATGCAGCTGACGATCAATAAAGAGCCGGCGGATTTCCCCAAACTGCACAAGGCGGTGCTGTCCGGCCTGCTCAGCCAGATCGGCCAGAAAACCGAAGACGGCGATTACCTCGGTGCGCGCCAGCGGCGGTTCTGGATTCACCCGTCGTCGGGCATCGGCAAGAAGCGCCCGCAATGGCTGATGACCGCTGAATTGGTGGAAACCACCAAGCTGTATGCGCGCATGGTTGCCAAGATCGATGCCGACTGGATCGAGCCGCTGGCCGGGCACCTGATCAAGAAGAACCACTTCGAACCGCATTGGGAGAAAAAGCGCGGCCAGGTAGTGGCGTTTGAGCAGATCACCCTGTTCGGGCTGATCGTGGTCGGGCGCCGGCCAGTGCATTACGGACCGATTGACCCGGTGGTGTCCCGTGAGTTGTTTATCCGCGAAGGCTTGGTGCGTGGCGAGATCCAGTCGCGGGCCAAGTGCCTGACCGCCAACCAGCAACTGCTGGAACAGCTCGACGAGCTGGAAGCCAAGGCGCGTCGCCGTGACATCCTCGCCGACGAGGAAACGCTGTATGCCTTCTACGATGCGCGCTTGCCGGCAGAGATCCACCAGACTGCGACGTTTGACAGCTGGTACAAGATCCACAGCCAGAAAGACCCGCAACTGTTGATCATGCGCGAAGAAGACGTGCTGGCCCGCGAGGCCAGCGAGGTCACCGCCGCGCATTACCCGGACACCCTGCACCTGGGCGACCTGGCCCTGGCCTTGAGTTACCACTTCGAACCCAACCACCCCCGCGACGGCGTGACCCTGCGCGTGCCCGCGCCGCTGTTGCCGGCGTTGCCGCCGGAACGCCTGGAATGGCTGGTGCCGGGGCTGATCGAGGCCAAATGCATCGCCCTGGTGCGCAACCTGCCAAAGGCGCTGCGCAAGAACTTCGTGCCGGTGCCGGACTTCGTCAAGGCGGCGCTGCAACGCATCGAATTCGGCCAGGGCTCGCTGCCCCAGGCGCTCGGCCGTGAGTTGCTGCGCATGACCGGTGCCCGCGTCAGCGATGAAGCCTGGGCCGAGGCGGCGCAGCAGGTGGACAACCATCTGAAGATGAACCTGGAAGTGGTCGATGGCCAAGGCAAGTTCCTCGGCGAAGGCCGCGACCTGGCCGAGTTGACCGCACGCTTCGCCGAAGCCAGCCAGGCCGCGCTGGCGGTGCCGCAAACCGCGAAAAGCCAACAGCCAGTAGAGGCCAAGGTGTTCGCGGCGGTGGCGCAGAAGACCCAGCAAAAGATCGCCGGCCTGTCGATGACGGTTTATCCGGCGTTGGTGGAGGAAAACGGTACGGTCAAGGAAGGGCGTTTTTCCACGGCCGCCGAAGCTGAATTCCAACACCGCCGCGCCTTGCAGCGTTTGCTGATGCAGCAACTGGCGGAACCGGCCAAATTCCTGCGCGGCAAATTGCCCGGCCTGACTGAGTTGGGGTTGATGTACCGCGAACTGGGGCGTATCGATGCACTGGTGGAAGACATCCTGCTGGCCAGCCTCGACACCTGCGTGCTCGAAGGCGAAACCAGCCTGCCGCGTGACGGCGCGGGTTTGGCCGCCTTGGCCGAGCGCAAGCGCGGCAGTTGGACCGAGCATGCTGAACGCCTGGCACGCTTGACCCTGGAGGTTCTGAAGCTCTGGCACGCACTGCAAAAACGTTTCAAAGGCAAGATCGACCTGGCTCAGGCCGTAGCCCTGAATGACATCAAGCAGCAACTGGGCAACCTGGTGTATCCCGGTTTTGTACGGGAAACCCCGGCGCAGTGGTTCAAGGAACTGCCACGCTATCTCAAGGCCATCGAGCTGCGTCTGGAGAAACTGCCGAGCCAGGTACAGAAGGACCGGGTCTGGAGCGGCGAGTTGGCCGGTTTGTGGGCGCAGTACGAGAATCGCCTGAAAAAACACGCCCAGGAAGGCAAGCGCGATCCTCAGCTAGAGCTCTACCGCTGGTGGTTGGAAGAGTACCGGGTGTCGTTGTTTGGCCAGCAGTTGGGCACCAAGGTGCCGATTTCCGACAAGCGCCTGAGCAAGCAATGGAGCCAGGTAGAACCCTGAAATCCAACACAACCCCCCCTGTGGGAGCATTCCAAGGGAAAACGGTGTTTGTGCGCAGATAGCGCCAAACTCCGAGGGTTGTGGCAAACTTCGCGCCTATAAATGCCGGGATCGTCGTTACAGGCTGGCGGTTGCAGCCACGGCGCGATGGAATAAAGCGATGCCAGTTTGATGTCCGCTGGGCGGATTCGGACTACTTACAGTTTGGTACGAAGGTACCAACATTCCCTGCCTGACAGATTTAGAGGAACGACCGTGCATAACGTCGTCATCAGCGGCACTGGCCTGTATACCCCGGCCAACAGCATCTCCAACGAAGAGCTGGTGCAGTCTTTCAATACCTACGTCCAGCACTTCAACACCGACAACGCCGCCGCCATCGAGCGCGGTGAAGTTCAGGCGCTGACCGAGTCCAGTGCAGCCTTCATCGAAAAAGCCTCGGGCATCAAGAGCCGTTTCGTGATGGACAAGGAAGGCATTCTCGACCCGCAGCGCATGACCCCGCGCCTGCCCGAGCGCAGTAACGACGAATGGTCGGTGCTCTGCCAGATGGCCATCGGCGCCGCCGAACAAGCCCTGCAGCGTGCCGGCAAGACTGCCGCTGACATCGACGGCGTGATCGTCGCCTGTTCCAACCTGCAACGCGCCTATCCGGCCATTGCCATTGAAGTCCAGGAAGCCCTGGGTATCGAGGGTTTCGGCTTTGACATGAACGTGGCGTGCTCCTCGGCCACGTTCGGCATCCAGAACGCTGCCAACAGCATCCAACTGGGCCAGGCCCGGGCGATCCTGATGGTCAACCCGGAAGTCTGCACCGGCCACTTGAATTTCCGTGACCGCGACAGCCACTTCATCTTTGGTGATGCGGCCACCGCCGTCGTCCTCGAACGTGCCGACCTGGCGACCTCCGAGCACCAGTTCGACGTGGTCAGCACCAAGCTGCTGACCAAGTTCTCCAATAACATCCGCAACAACTTCGGCTTCCTCAACCGCGCGGCGGAAGAGGGCATCGGCGCGCCCGACAAACTGTTCGTGCAGGAAGGCCGCAAGGTCTTCCGCGATGTGTGCCCGATGGTGGCCGAGCTGATTGGTGTGCACCTGGCGGAAAACCAGTTGAACGTCGCCGATGTGAAGCGTTTCTGGCTGCACCAGGCCAACCTGAGCATGAACCACCTGATCGTGAAGAAACTGCTGGGCCGCGAAGCCACGGTGGAAGAAGCGCCGGTGATCCTCGACACCTACGCCAATACCAGTTCGGCGGGTTCGGTGATTGCGTTCCATACTTACCAGGACGATTTGCCCAAGGGCTCCGTGGCGGTGCTCAGCTCGTTCGGCGCAGGCTACTCGATCGGCAGCGTGATCCTGCGTAAACGCTGATCGGTGGGGAGGGCGTGGTCAATGGGTGGGAGCTGGCTCCCACAGTGATCGCATGTTCAAAGTGAAATTGAGGTAGCCCATGGCAGCAGCCGACGACGCGGATCTGCTTGAACGCCTGCTCAAGGGGGAGCAGCGGGCCTACAAGGAATTGGTCAGCACCTACCAGAGCGCCATGCGCGCGGTGGCCTATGCGATCGTCGGCCAGCGCCATGCCGATGAAATCGTGCAGGACGCTTGGCTCTCGGTGGTCCGCAACCTGTCCAGGTTCGAAGGGCGCTCCAGCCTCAAGACCTGGCTATTGACCATTACCGCCAACGCCGCCAAGGGACGCTACAAGCAGAACCGCCGTGAAGTGCTGCTCGACGACCTGCCATCACCCCATGGCACCATCGGCGATGACCGCTTCACCCCGGACGATGGCCACTGGGCCGTCGCCCCCTATGCCTGGCACCAGGACACCCCGGAAGCCTTGCTCACCGAAGGCGAACTGCGCGACTGCCTGGAGCACACCTTGTCGAGCCTGTCGCAGTTGCAGAGCAGCGTGCTGGTGCTGCGTGAGCGCCAGGGCCTGGAGTTGGAAGAGATCTGTAATCTTCTGACGCTCTCACTCTCCAATGTCCGTGTGCTGCTGCATCGGGCACGGCTTAAAGTCTTCGCCACGGTGGAGCATTTTGAGGAAACGGGCGAATGCTGACCTGTAAAGAACAAGTGGCGCGGTCCAGTGACTATCTTGATGGGCAATTGACCTTTCGCGAGCGTCTGCTGGTGCGTCATCACTTGATGTTCTGCCCGAACTGCCGACGGTTTATCCGCCAGATGCGTTTGATGCAGGCTACGCTGAAGCTGCTGCCGCAAGAGCCGGTAGGGGATGTGGATGCCTTGGCGCAGCAATTGGCTGCCGAGCGGCTCAAGGATCAGAAAGGCGGGGAATAGGCAGGCTCGCGTGGCGGGAGCGGACGGATGATGGGGACCGATCCGACCACGAGAGACTGTTGCAGCCACCTTGGGCCGTCCTGGCCCAAGGCTCGTAACACTGACTCTTAGAACTTGGCTTCTGCGTCCAGCTGCAGGGTGTTGGTGTTGGCGTCACGCTGGGTTCGGCTGGCGTAGTCGGCCTTGGTCAGGAAGTACGTGGCACCGAGTGCGAAGTTCTTGTCGATGTCATAGCTGACCTTCATTTTGTGACCGCGCGAACCCGTGGTGCCGTTGGCGAAGTCCGAGTCGGTGAAGGCACCCACTACAGCGTTACGTTGAGTGTCGCGGTAGTTGTAGTCCAGGTTGAAACCGAACACCTTGGACTTGGCGCCGATCAGCCAGGCGGTGTCCTGGTCGGTCACGGCGTCGTTGTTTTTCACGTACTGGCCGTAGAACGCCAGAGGCACTGCCAGGCCGCCGATGTCGGCTTGGGCGAAACCTTCATACAGGCGGAACTGGTTGTCGGCCGAGTTACCGTTGACCGCCAGTGCGCAAGGCGTGGTGGTGGTTGTGCAACGGCTGTCCTTGTCATTCTGGTAGGCGTAGACGCTGCCGCCCAGGGTCATTTTCAGGTTGTCGGTGACCGAGAAGCGCGTCCCCAGCTGGCCGGAGGTCAGGCGCAGGTCGTGGCGGAATTGCACGCCGTCGCCGTCGACGTTGTCCTTGAGGTTGTAGTTGCCGAGGCTGCCGAACAGCTCGGCGCTGCTGCCCAGTGGGTATTTGTAGGTGACTGCCAGGCCTTCTGGGTTGATGTCGCTATCCCAGATCACGTCGCCCATGTTGACCCACGGTTGCAGCATCTTGCCGCCGATCACGTGCAGGTTCTTGATCTGGTCCGGGTGGTAGTCAATGTAGCCGAGGTCCAGCCAGATCGACTTCTTGTCGAAGTAGTTGTCCTGATCCTGGTTGGTGGAGCGCGCGTCGTCGCTGCTACCTGTGGCAATGCGGATACCGGTGTCGACTTGCGAGTTGATCTCGGTGTAGGCGCCGAGGCGGGCACGGATGCGCTGGCGATCCTTGTCACGGCCGCCGTTGTTGGATTCACCCTGGATTTTCACGGTTTCCTGACGGAAACGTACGTCACCCTTGAACTGAGTCTTGGCCGCCCAGGCCAGCTTCTGGTCGAAGCTGCTCAGTTCGTTGGTTTTTTTCGCGGTGGCCGCGATCTGTTCGTTGGTCTCTTGTTGAGCTTGCCGTGCGATCTGCTGTTCTTTCTGATCCCGTGCCAGCTCAGCTTGCAGTTCGCTGTATTGGGCGTTGGTGATCTGGCCGTTGGCCTTGAGCATGTCGAGCAATTTAGCGTCGACTGCAGCGCTGGCCGGTACGCTCAGGGCCAGCAACAGGCCACCGCACAGGATCGCCGCAGTTTTAGTGGAAGCAAGACGCATATCAATCTCCGAAAGTGAGGAGGGATGGCAAACCATCCAGGACACAACCGACCAATGACGGACGGAAAAAAATGCCGCCTGGTAGCACCAGGCGCTCTAAAAACAGGCGTCAGTATCGCGATCGTTTATGACGGCGCAGTGGCGAAGTGATGTCATCTAGATGACAAATTATTCATGCTGGGAACTATTGGTTTAGAGCCTTGTCCGGCGATTCGAGGGTGTGCGAAAGCCGCCGATAAGCGATACTCGCGAGGCTTTCACACCCCCAAGAAATGAGGATGCCGATGCCGCTGCAACGTCTGATCAGCCTGTCCGAAATCGCCCCACAGACCTGGGATGCACTCGTGGCGGACGCCCAGCCGTTTGTGCGGCACGCGTTCCTGAGTGCGCTGGAGGACAGTGGCAGTGTCGGCCCGCATTCGGGGTGGCAACCGGAGCATCTGCTGCACTGGGAAGGCGAGCGGCTGGTGGCGGCGCTGCCCTGCTATCGCAAGTGGCACTCCTATGGCGAGTACGTGTTTGACCATGGCTGGGCGGACGCCTGTGAACGGGCCGGTATCGAGTACTACCCCAAGTTGCTGACGGCCGTGCCGTTCAGCCCGGTCAGCGGGCCACGTTTGCTGGCGGCGAGTGCCGAGGACGGTTTCGAGCTGCTCAAGAGGCTGCCGGGCTATCTGGAAATCGAAGGGCTCTCCAGCGCCCACGTCAACTTCACCGACGATCTGGCCGACGCAGCGTTGGCGCAGCAACCGGGCTGGCTGCAGCGCCTGGGCTGTCAATTCCACTGGCAGAACCGTGGCTACCGCGACTTCCAGGACTTCCTCGACGCCCTCAGCTCGCGCAAGCGTAAACAGATGCGCAAGGAGCGTGAGCAAGTGGCCGGGCAGGGCATCGACTTCGAATGGCTGCAAGGCCATGAGCTGAGCGAGGCGCAGTGGGATTTTGTCTACGCCTGCTACGCCAACACCTACGCGGTGCGCCGCCAATCACCGTACCTGACCCGCGAGTTTTTCAGCCTGCTTGCCGAACGCATGCCCGCAGCGATTCGCGTGGTGCTGGCCAAACAAGGCACACGGCCGGTGGCCATGGCGTTCAGCCTGATCGGTGGCGACAGTTTCTACGGCCGTTACTGGGGCTGCCTGGCGGAATTCGACCGCCTGCATTTCGAAACCTGTTTCTACCAGGGCATGGACTACGCCATCGCCCACGGCGTGCAACGTTTCGATGCTGGCGCGCAGGGCGAGCACAAGTTGATTCGCGGGTTTGAGCCGGTGATCACGCGGTCGTGGCATTACTTGCGGCACGCGGGGTTGAAGACGGCCGTAGAGGATTTCCTGGAGCGTGAACGGGTAGGGATCGTGGCCTATGCCGAAGAGGCGCGAACCGCATTGCCATACCGCCAGCTATAACCATGTAGTGAGCGGGCTTGCCCCGCGCTGGGGGGCAAGCCCGCTCACTACTAGGCAGGCTCTTCCTTGCCGAGCCATCGGTAGGTAAAACCACCCGCCACCGCACCGAGGATCGGCGCGAGCCAGAACATCCACAACTGCTGGATCGCCCACCCGCCGACGATCAGCGCCGGGCCGGTACTGCGCGCCGGGTTGACCGAGGTGTTGGTCACGGGAATGGAGATCAGGTGGATCAGCGTCAAGGCCAGGCCGATGGCGATTGGCGCGAGGCCCTTCGGGGCGCGGTGGTCGGTGGCGCCGAGGATGATCAGCACGAACATCGCGGTCATCACCAGCTCACTGACAAACCCCGCTGCCATCGAATAACCGCCGGGCGAATGCTCGCCATAACCGTTCGACGCCAGGCCCGAGGCCAGTTCGAAGCCGGGTTTGCCACTGGCAATGAAGTACAACAATGCGGCGGCAACCGTGCCGCCGACGACCTGGGCGACGATGTACGCCGGCAACTCCCTGGCCGGAAACCTCCCGCCCACGACCAGCCCCACCGACACCGCTGGGTTGAGGTGACAACCGCTGATATGTCCGATGGCAAACGCCATGGTCAGCACCGTCAACCCGAACGCCAGGGACACCCCCAGCAAACCAATCCCGACTGCCGGGAACGCTGCGGCCAATACCGCACTCCCGCAACCGCCCAACACCAGCCAAAACGTACCCAACCCCTCAGTGATTGAACGTTTGAACAAAGACATGCAGCACGTCCTTGATAGATCGCTCTACCGAATCAGTAAAACAGTGATGCTCCCTGCAGATTTACTTCAGCGCCCGTCTGGGCACTGTTCTGAGTACAGCACGGTTGCGGCGCAAATCCAGCGCTCGCATGGGGAAGGGCTCAATGAAATCTGGCGCCTGGCACTGATCAAATGTGGGAGCGGGCTTGCTCGCGAATGCGGTGTGTCAGTCACAGTTGTTTTGACTGACACACCGCATTCGCGAGCAAGCCCGCTCCCACACAAGCCCGCTCCCACAGGTTGAACTGTGTTTGAGCGGTAGATTATTAGTCGATGCCGACAAAGCCGCCGGTCTGGTGCTGCCACAGCCGCGCATACAGCCCGCCATGGGCCAGCAACTCGGCATGGCTGCCCGTCTCGGCGATCTGGCCTTTCTCCAGCACCACCAGGCGGTCCATCCGCGCAATGGTGGACAGGCGGTGGGCAATCGCGATCACGGTCTTGCCCTGCATCAGGGTTTCCAGGCTTTCCTGGATCGCCGCTTCCACTTCCGAGTCCAGTGCCGAGGTCGCTTCGTCCATGATCAGGATCGGCGCGTCCTTGAGCAGCACGCGGGCAATCGCGATGCGCTGGCGCTGCCCACCGGAGAGTTTCACCCCGCGTTCGCCCACATGGGCATCCAGCCCGGTGCGGCCTTCGGAGTCCGACAGCAACGGGATGAACTCATCGGCACGCGCCTTGTGCACCGCCGCCCAGAGTTCTTCGTCGGTGGCGTCCGGCTTGCCGTACAGCAAGTTGTCGCGGATCGAACGGTGCAGCAACGAGGTGTCCTGGGTGATCATGCCGATCTGCGCACGCAGGGATTCCTGGGCCACGTCGGCGATGTTCTGTCCGTCGATCAGGATGCGCCCGCCTTGCAGGTCATACAGGCGCAGCAGCAGGTTGACCAGGGTCGACTTGCCCGCGCCGGACGGGCCGATCAGGCCGATTTTCTCGCCGGCCTTGATCTCCAGGTTCAGCCCGCCAATGATCCCGCTCTTCTTGCCGTAGTGGAAATCCACGTGCTCGAAGCGCACTTCGCCGTGGGGCACCGTCAGGCGCGGGGCGTGCTCGCGGTCGATCACCGCCAGCGGCTGGGCGATGGTTTTCAAACCGTCCTGCACCATGCCGATGTTTTCGAAAATGCCGTTGACCACCCACATGATCCAACCGGACATGTTGACGATACGGATCACCAGGCCGGTGGCCAGCGCGATGGCGCCCACCGAGATCAGCGACTGCGTCCACAACCACAAGGCCAGGCCGGTGGTGGTGACGATCAGCAGGCCGTTCATGGTGGTGATCACGATATCCATGCTGGTGACGACACGGCTGGCCAGTTGGGTCTTTTCGGTCTGCTCGATGATCGCTTCCTTGGCGTACTGCTGCTCGTATTGGGTATGGGCGAACAGTTTCAAGGTGGTGATGTTGGTGTAGCCGTCGACGATGCGGCCCATCAACTTGGAGCGCGCCTCGGAGGAAATCACCGAACGTTCCTTCACCCGTGGCACGAAGTAACGCAGCGCCAGGCTGTAGCAGATGATCCAGGTCACCAGTGGGATCATCAGGCGCCAGTCGGCCTCGGCAAACAGCACCAGGGAACTGATGGCGTAGATCGCCACGTGCCAGATCGCGTCCACGGCGGCCACGGCGGAGTCGCGCAGGGAGTTGCCGGTTTGCATGATGCGCTGGGCGATGCGCCCGGCGAAGTCGTTCTGGAAGAAATTCAGGCTCTGCTTGAGCACGTAGCTGTGGTTCTGCCAGCGGATCAGGCTGGTCATGCCGGGGCTGATGGTCTGGTGCACCAGCAGGTCATGCAGGGCGCCGAAGATCGGGCGCAGCAGCAGGGCGACCACGGCCATCCAGATCAGCTCGGTGCTGTGCACCTGGAAGAAATTCGCGGGCGGTGTGCCCTGGGCCAGGTCGATGATGCGGCTCAGGTAGCTGAACAGCGCGACTTCGATCAGCGCACCGATCAGGCCCACCACCAGCAAGGCGGCGAAATGCGGCCAGACCTGGCGCAGGTAATAGAGGTAGAAGGGCAGGACTTTATCGGGTGGGGCGTCGCTGGGTGCGTCGCGGAAAATATCGATCAGTTGTTCAAAACGACGATAGAGCATTAGGTATGACGCCCGCAGGGCGGGCTCTCCTTTCAAATGCGCGCGCGGCCTTGTGGGCCACGCGCGGAACCTCCTGCGGACCTCAGTCGATGCGCTTGGCCGACTTGATCAGGACAGGATCGATTGGCACGTTCTGCATGCCCTGCTTGGTGGTGGTCTGGGAGTTGACGATGACATCGACCACGTCCATGCCCTTGACCACCTTGGCGAACACCGCGTAACCGGCGTCACGGCCCGGGTCGAGGAACGCATTGTCGGCAACGTTGATGAAGAACTGGCTGGTGGCCGAGTTCGGGTCGTTGGTGCGGGCCATGGACAAGGTGCCGCGCACGTTATGCAGGCCGTTGCTGGCTTCGTTGCGGATCGGCGCTTCGGTCGGCTTTTGCGACATCTGTGGGGTGAACCCGCCGCCCTGGATCATGAAACCCGGGATCACGCGGTGGAAAATCGTGTTGGTGTAGAAACCCTTGTCCACGTAGGCCAGGAAGTTCTTGGTACTGATCGGCGCCTTGACCGGGTCCAGTTCGATTTCGATGTTGCCGTTGGTGGTGATGATTTCGACGCGGGGCGCCTTGGCAGCCTCGGCCGCCATCAGGTTGGCAGCGAATAGAACGGAACCGGCAAAGAAGGCGATTTTTTTCAGCATGGGTCAGTGATCCTGGGTAGTGGTTTCGACTGTCTTTAGAAAATCGAGCAAGGTAGCGTTAAAGACTTCGGGTTGATCCAGCGGCGTGGCATGGCGGGAATCTTCGATCACCACCAGTCGCGCATCGGGCAGCAGTTTTACATAGTTTTGTTTCTGCGCCACGGGGGTGTAGTCGTGGTCGGCGCTGATGACCAGCGTAGGACAGGTAATTCGGGAAAGATGTTCCTGCACCCCCCAGCCCACAATTGCATCGAAGCTGGCGAGATAAGCACGTTTGTCGTTTTTTGCCCAGCGTTCGGCCATCTTGCGACGCAGGCCGGCCTGCGCCGGTTTGGGGAACAACCGCTCGCCCAACGCCTTGCCGATCGTGGCCAGGCTCAGCAACCGCGCCAGGCTCCAGCGCTTGGCCCATTGCCAGTAATCGTCGGCGCTGCGAACTTTCACTTCGGGCGCGCTGTTGACGATGCACAGGCTCTTGAGCAGGGCCGGTTCGTCCACCGCCAGTTGGAAGGCGATCATGCCGCCCATGGACAAGCCCACCACGTGGGCCGGCGGTAGGCTCAGGTGCTCGAACAAGGCAATCAGGTCGTCAGTGAAACCCCGGATGCTGTAGCGCTCACGGGGTTTATCCGAGCGGCCATGACCTCGCACGTCTACCACGATCAGGCGGTAATGCCTGGCCAGCACTGGAATCTGCAATTCCCAATCCTGGCTGCTGGAGCCCAGGCCGTGGATCAGGATCAGTGGGGTGCCGTGGCCGTATTCCTCGTAGTGCAGGCTGCATCCCTCGTGGTCGAACCAGGCCATGGGTGAACTCCGTTTCAGGCTTGCTGGGGGGCGGCGAAAGGTGCGTCCAACGGGGCGGTGTCAAAGGTCCGCAGCAGTTCCACGAGGATCTGCGTCGCGGGCCCCAGGGGTTTGTCCTTGTTCGAGTAGAGGTAGAACGTGGGGTGACGGCTGCCGCCCTGTTCCAAGGGTAGCTGCTTGAGCACGCCTTCGCTGAGTTCGCGTTCGATCATGTGCCGGGGCAACCAGGCAAAGCCCAGGCCGCTGCCCACGAATGATGCGGCGGTGGCCAGGCTGCCGACGGTCCAGCGCTGCTCGGCGCCGAGCCAGCCTACATCGCGCGGTTGCTGGCGGCCGGAGTCGCGGATCACCACCTGCATCTGGCTTTCCAGGTCCTGGAAGCTCAGTTCGCGGTTCATGCGGTGCAGGGCGTGTTCGGGGTGGGCCACGGCGACAAATTCCACGTCGCTCATTTCCGTGCCCAGGTAACCGGGGATACTGAACCCGCAGATCGCCAGGTCAGCCACGCCTTCGATCAACAACTCTTCCACGCCGGACAGCACCTCCTCGCGCAGGCGCACGCGGCAGCCACGGCTCTGCGGCATAAAGGCCGAGAGGGCGCGCACCAGGCGTGCATTCGGGTAGGCGGCGTCTACCACCAGGCGCACTTCGGCTTCCCAGCCCTGTTCCATATGGTGGGCGAGGTCTTCCAGCTGGCTGGCATTCTTCACCAGTTGCCGCGAGCGGCGTAACAGCACTTCGCCGGCGTCGGTGAGCACGGCCTTGCGCCCGTCGATGCGCAACAGCGGCACGCCAAGCTGGTCTTGCATGCGGGCCACGGTGTAGCTCACCGAGGACTGCGAACGGTGCAGCGCTTCAGCCGCCTGAGCGAAGCCGCCGTGGTCGACCACGGCCTGCAGCGTGCGCCATTGATCGAGGGTAACGCGGGGCGCTTTCAAGATGGGTTCCTCTTGTCCTAAGCTGGCGGTCCTTATTGGAGACCACCGAATGAGAAAATTCTGTTGTGTGTTGCTGGCGCTGCTGCCGCTGAGCGCGTTTGCCTATTCCATCGACGTGACGAAAAAGATCGACGGCGTGAGCATTGATTACACCGCCTCCGATGTGGACGGTGACATCAGTTCGATCCGCCTGAATAACTACGGCACCAACGATGCAGTGTGTTCGGTAACCTTCACCAACGGCCCGGAAGCGCCACGCAATCGCAAGGTCACGGTGCCGGCAGGTAAAAGCACCAACACCACCGTCAAGTTCAACCGCGCCATCATCAAGATGCGCATTGCCCTGGCTTGCAGCCCGAAATAACCCGACAGCGGAGCATCTCCAGAGGAATACTCCGCTTATAAACAAATTTATAGATGGGTTATAGCAGTTTTTTGCGCTTTTTTATCGAATTGGCTCTGTTTAATCTCCACTCCATCGACTTACAGCATTTACAGATGGAGCCTACGCAGCCATGTCCAACGTTCTGATCATCGAAAGCAGCGCCCGCCAGCAAGGCTCGATCTCCCGCCAGCTGACCCAGCAGTTCATCAGCCAATGGCAGGCCGCCCACCCGGCGGACCGGATCACCGTCCGTGACGTGGCCCTCAACCCGTTGCCACACCTGGATGCCGACCTGCTGGGCGGTTGGATGAAACCTGCAGATCAGCGTAGCGCCAGCGAACAGGCCAGCCTCGACCGCTCCAACGCATTGACCGACGAATTACTCGCCGCCGACGTGCTGGTGATGGCCGCGCCGATGTACAACTTCGCCATCCCCAGCACCCTCAAGGCCTGGCTGGACCACGTGCTGCGCGCCGGTGTGACGTTCAAATACACCGCCACCGGCCCGCAGGGCTTGCTCACTGGCAAGCGCGCCATCGTGTTGACCGCCCGCGGCGGCATCCACATCGGCGCCACGTCGGATCACCAGGAACCGTACCTGCGCCAGGTCATGGGCTTTATCGGCATCCACGACGTGACGTTCATTCATGCCGAAGGCGTGAACCTGAGCGGTGACTTCCAGGAAAAGGGCATCAACCACGCCAAGGCGCTGTTGGCACAGGTCGCCTGATCCTTTAATCGTCAGATAATCGCGCGGTGTTTATCTAGTGCCACGCAAACCCTTCAAGTACGCGTAATGAACCTCCCTTTGCACTTTTTGCTCCTGAGTGCTCCTGCCCGACTGCCGCTTTAGCGAGGTCGGGTTTTTTTTGCCCTGAGTTTCGTCAAGCGCCGAAAACCTTTAATGTCCCGCCCATTCGAAGCGAGGCGCGCATGGGCTATCTACTGGTTGTCACCCTGATTCAGGCATTTTCCTTCAGCTTGATCGGCGAGTACCTCGCCGGTCACGTCGACAGCTACTTCGCCGTGCTGGTGCGCGTGTTGCTGGCCGGCCTGGTGTTTATCCCGCTGACCCGCTGGCGTTCGGTGGAACCGGGGTTCATGCGCGGCATGCTGGTGATTGGCGCGCTGCAATTTGGCGTGACCTACGTGTGCCTGTACCTGAGCTTTCGCGTGCTCACGGTGCCGGAGGTGCTGCTGTTCACCATTCTCACGCCGTTGCACGTGACCCTGATCGAAGACGCCCTCAACCGCCGCTTCAACCCCTGGGCGCTGGTCGCCGCACTGGTGGCGGTGGCGGGCGCGGCGGTGATTCGCTTCGACCAGATCACCCCGCACTTCCTGGGTGGCTTCCTGCTGCTGCAACTGGCCAACTTCACCTATGCCGCCGGGCAGGTGATGTACAAGCATCTGGTCCAGCGCTACCCGAGCGACCTGCCGCATTACCGGCGTTTCGGTTTCTTCTATGTGGGCGCATTACTGGTGGTGTTGCCGGCGTTCCTGTTGTTCGGCAAGGCCAACTTCCTGCCCGATGCACCGTTGCAATGGGGCGTGCTGGTATTCCTGGGGTTGGTCAGCACGGCACTGGGCATGTACTGGTGGAACAAGGGCGCCTGCCTGGTGCAGGGCGGCACGCTGGCGGTGATGAACAACCTGCATGTGCCGGTGGGGTTGCTGCTGAATTTGCTGATCTGGAACCAGCATGAGCCGCTGGGGCGCTTGGCGTTGGGCGGGTTGGTGATTTTGGCGGCGGTGTGGATCAGTCGGTTGGGGGTTGAGCGCCGCGTATCTTCGGTTTGAGTTGGGCGGATTGATATTTTTCGCTTCCCGATGGACGCCAGCGCAATGCTGGCTAAGCTCACCGGTGTAGGTATCCAACCCAACGGATCATCACCGTGAGTAAGGTTTGAGAAGCCGACCCAACGGGTCGGTCCCTTCTTTGAAGTACTTGTCGTATCAGCGTGATTGAGCGCCTGAGGCCTTTTTTATCCTTGAGATGAAAGGTGTACATAATGGCTGCTTGTTTACCACGTTTGCGCGCCCTCAGCGCTGCTTCCATCGGCAGTGCTTCAGCTGTTTTCCTCGTCCTGTCTTTTTTCCTGACCTTTGCGGCGCCTGCTTTGGCACAGGACGAGGGTGGGTTCGAGAGGGAATTTGCGAAGGATCGCCTGGTTGACTCGTTCAACAGCTTTCAAGCGCATCAGGACGCCGCGGCTTGGTTATCAAACGCTGCGCGGATGGGAAGCGCGGCATTGGAAAACCAAGCAGCGGTGAGACTGAAACGCGGTGGCGGTGAAAACCAGCAAACCATAGAACCAGATCCCATCGGGTCACCGATTGTGAACGGAGCCCCTCAGCACCAGCCGATCAACCGAGGCAGAGTGATGGGCTGTGGCAGCTCGGTCGGCGAACTGCGTGGCCTGGTGCCACTGCCACGGGACCGCAAATATGCGGTCACCCTGGTGGCGTTGGACCGTGGTTGCCTGGACGATTCCGGCAGCGCGCCGAATGTGCCCAACCCTGAAATCCCCAAGCGTTCAGTGGTGGTAATGGCTTATCAGGGGCGTGCGTTTTGTACTGGGATGCTTCTGGACGAGCGCACATTGATGACGGCGCGCCACTGCTTTATCCGGCAAACGGATGGAAAGGTACGCGACGAGTTCCGCTCTGCATTGCCCTCGACTATCACCATTCAAAGTGTGGATCTCAAGCGCAGGGTAGTGGTTTCGAACGCGGATATAGAGCGGTTGCAAGTGTTCAAGCGCTTTGACATCGACCAGGACCCGGTACGTGTCCCAGCCCTGACATTACGAGAGCCTGGCGCTGAAGCACTGCCTGAAGCCTTATACAAGACGCCGCAAGCAGAACAGCTGTTATGGATCGGTGGCCCCTTTGCGCTGCTCGATGAAGCGTTGGCCATGCTTGAGCCCTCGCGCAGCGTGGCTACGGGCACGGCTCGCCCCAGCTGGCTAGACGCTTTCCGTTGGAGTGCCGCCGACGCCGCACAGTGCAGGGTGCAGGCCGTCGGCCCGGCCTGTATCTACCACACGTGCCAGACATCCAAGGGTTTCAGCGGTAGCCCGATGATTCTCTCCGCTTATGAAAAAGCCAACGGGCAAGGCGCCGTTATCGAGTATGTAGGCGTCCATTCTGGAACCCCGGGTTTTGACGAAGATGAAGGTTGGCCGGCCTGTGCTGAATCCAGCGGGAGCTTTGATGGCTCGATGTATTCGGCATTCAACGTTGGAAAAAATGGAGGTCTCTAAAATGCTGAAGACAATCTGGATTGTGTTCTTGAGTTGCCTGGCTGCTGGGTGCGGATACTTTGATGTCAAACCCCGAGACTCTGAACAAGGGACCGTCATTGCCAGGGCGTTTTTCAGCAACAGTGCGTGCAGTGCATCCGGCGGGGTGAGCGAGAGTGCATTGGGGGTCAAGGCATTGACGTTCGGCGTGGACAAAGTCAGTGAATGGGTCGTGGGTTACCTGACCGATGCGGTGGCGCAAGCGGCAAAGGCCGATAGAGAGACGGTGACTATCATCGGGCAAAACCCGGACTATCTGTTCGGCGTGCAGGGAGAGACGGTGAGGATGCGGGGTTGTCTGTATGTCGTCGTGGCGCCACGTGTGAAGAAAGGTGAGTTCTGTCCGCAAACAGCAGGTAAGAGTCAGGGCAACTGGTACAACCCTGTCAACTGCAAGAGCGGCGTGGCGATAGAAATGGTGGATAAGTGGAAGGAATGGAGCCTGGGCACGCCGACGTTCTTCGCACAGATCTCATTTAAAGTGCCCAAAGGCGGCCCGGCCTCGACGGTCATCCCACAGGTCTACAAGATTTATTACCCCAAGCCCGTGACCACCATGAACGAAGATAAGGTCAAGGGCTTTTCAATCCTGGTCTCGGCCTCCAAGCCCGGCATGTCGACTCAATCAACGGGGGATAAGGTCATGGAGGTGTTCATCGGCGGAGATGGGGTTACGCCGAAAACCGTGAGCACTGACAACTCGCTGCAAACCAGTGGGCTATGGGTCAACCTGCCGGCCCAGGAAGGGGAAAAGGGTGAAAGCTATGCCGGCCCTGTGAACTTGACCGTGACAGTCGCTGAAACCCCACACCCAACGGTTTGGTTGCAAACCATCGCTGATTTTGTCGCGACGCAAAAACAGCCCGCCACCGACTGGTTGCGCGCACAAGTCGACCCCGTGGCGAAGGCCGCTGCCGCCAATGCTGAAGAAGTGGCCGCGGCAACGCTGCGTAAAAGCGCACATGAGTCGTGCTCGGCCTTTTCGACTCAGGTGGAAAAGCTCTCTGAGTCGGCAGAGGAACTTTCGCGCAATGCGTATGCGAACTATGAGGAGCGCCAGCGCGCCTTGAGCGCTTTTGCCATTGGCTGCGACGACGCCAACCTGGCAGGTTCCGCTGCCACCCAGGCCTGGGAAAAAGCCGGCCTGAAGGGCGCAGTGTGCCTGCGTGATCAAGCGCCCAAGCACCAGATCAAGGCGTTGTGCGCGTCGCGGTGAGCCTGCGCTGGCAAATCCCCCACTGACCCTGTGGGAGCGGGCTTGCCCGCGATGGGGGAGTGTCAGTTTGTGAATCTTTCGACTGATACACCGCCATCGCGGGCAAGCCCGCTCCCACAAATGGTTGGTGGTGCTAGGCAGATTTGTTTTCCAACGGTGGTAAATGACTGGCACCGAGCAGGGCCGGCAGCATCCCAGCGCGCAAGTCATTGCCACTCGGCTGCTGATACAGGCTCAGACCAAACTCCGGCAACACCGCCAGCAGATAATCAAAAATATCCCCTTGGATGCGCTCGTAATCCGCCCACGCCGTGGTGCGCGTGAAGCAGTAGATCTCTAGCGGCACACCCTGGGCGGTGGTTTGCATCTGGCGCACCATGCAGGTCATGTTCGGCTGGATGTCCGGGTGGCTTTTCAGATAGGCCAGGGCGTAGGCGCGAAAGGTGCCGAGGTTGGTCATGCGCCGTCGGTTGGCCGACAGTTGCGCACTGTGGCCCTGGGCTTCGTTCCACGCCTTGAGCTCGGCCTGCTTGCGCCCGATGTAGTCGGTGAGCAGGTGCACCTGGGTCATGCGTACCTCTTCATCGTCGCGCAGGAAGCGCACGCCGCTGGCGTCGATAAACAGGCTGCGCTTGATCCGTCGCCCGCCCGAGGCCTGCATGCCGCGCCAGTTCTTGAACGACTCGGACATCAGGCGCCAGGTGGGGATGGAGACGATGGTCTTGTCGAAGTTCTGCACCTTGACCGTGTGCAGGGTGATGTCCACCACATCGCCATCGGCGCCGACCTGGGGCATTTCGATCCAGTCGCCGACCCGCAGCATGTCGTTGCTGGTCAGTTGCACGCTGGCGACGAACGACAGCAGGGTGTCCTTGTACACCAACAGGATCACGGCCGACATGGCGCCAAGACCCGACAGCAGCAATAGCGGCGAACGGTCGATCAGGGTGGCGACGATGATGATCGCGCCAAATACATACAGGACCATTTTCGCCAGCTGCACGTAGCCCTTGATCGAGCGAGTGCGCGCATGTTCGGTGCGCGCGTAGATGTCCAGCAGGGCGTTGAGCAGGGCGCTCATGGCCAGCGTCAGGAACAGGATGCTGATCGCCAGGGCCACGTTGCCGATGAACAGGATCGCTGTCTTGCTCAGGTCGGGCACCAGATACAGGCCGAACTGGATCACCAGTGATGGCGTCATTTGCGCCAGGCGGTGGAAGACTTTGTTGTGCCGCAGGTCATTGAGCCAGTGCAGGGCCGGTTGCCGGCCGAGCAACTTGATGGTGTGCAGGATCAGGTAGCGCGCCATCCGTCCGAGCAACAGCGCCACCACCAGCAACACCAGGAGGCCGAGGCTGGCGTGCAGCAACGGGTGTTCATCGAGGGCGCCCCAAAGGTCTTGGACGTTGAGCCAGAGCTGTTTTATATCCATGGGTGAAACCGATTCTTCTGTGGGACAAGACGGGGCGATTAGAGCATTGAAGTGCTACAAAGTTGGCCTCTTGGACAAAAGTCCTGACAAAAAAGCGGCTGATTAGCACCGTTCGCGTAAAGAAACTCGGTTTGGACGCCCGAAACCGTTACCCTATGCAGCTGATATTTTGTATTTCTTCGAGGTAGCACCCGTGTTTTCCCAATTCGCCCTGCACGAACGCCTGCTCAAAGCCGTGGCCGAGCTTAAATTTGTCGAGCCAACGCCTGTGCAAGCAGCGGCCATCCCGCTCGCGCTCGAAGGGCGTGACCTGCGGGTGACAGCTCAAACCGGCAGCGGCAAGACCGCGGCTTTTGTCCTGCCGGTGTTGAACCGCCTGATCGGCCCGGCCAAGGTCCGCGTGAGCATCAAGACCCTGATCCTGCTGCCGACCCGTGAGCTGGCCCAGCAGACCCTGAAGGAAGTGGAGCGCTTCTCGCAGTTCACCTTCATCAAGTCCGGCATCATTACCGGCGGCGAAGACTTCAAGGTGCAGGCCGCCATGCTGCGCAAGGTGCCGGACATCCTGATCGGCACACCGGGCCGCATGATCGAGCAACTCAACGCCGGCAACCTTGACCTCAAGGAAGTCGAAGTACTGGTGCTGGACGAAGCCGACCGCATGCTCGACATGGGCTTTGCCGACGACGTGCAGCGTCTGGTGGGCGAGTGCGTCAACCGCCAGCAGACCATGCTATTCTCCGCCACCACCGGCGGTTCGACCCTGCGCGACATGGTCGCCAAGGTGCTGAACAACCCTGAGCACTTGCAGGTCAACAACGTCAGCGACCTGAACGCGACCACGCGCCAGCAGATCGTCACCGCCGACCATAACGTGCACAAAGAGCAGATCCTCAACTGGCTGTTGGCCAACGAGACCTATCAGAAGGCCATCGTGTTCACCAACACCCGCGCTGCCGCCGACCGCATCTACGGTCGCCTGGTTGCCCAGGATTACAAGGCGTTCGTGCTGCACGGCGAGAAAGACCAGAAGGACCGCAAGCTGGCCATCGACCGCCTCAAGGCCGGCGGCGTGAAGATCCTCGTGGCCACCGACGTTGCCGCACGCGGGCTGGACGTGGACGGCCTGGACCTGGTGATCAACTTCGACATGCCCCGCAGCGGCGACGAATACGTGCACCGTATCGGTCGTACCGGGCGTGCCGGCAACGATGGCCTGGCCATCTCGCTGATCTGCCACGGCGACTGGAACCTGATGTCGAGCATCGAGCGCTACCTCAAGCAGTCGTTCGAGCGCCGTACCATCAAGGAAGTCAAAGGCACCTACACCGGGCCGAAGAAGGTCAAGGCGTCGGGCAAGGCCGTTGGCGTGAAGAAGAAAAAGACCGACGCCAAGGGTGACAAAAAGAAAACCGGTGCCAAGTCGCCGACCAAGCGCAAGATCGCCAACCGGCCGAAGACCGACAACCTGTCGCTCGTCAGCAAGGACGGCATGGCCCCGCTCAAGCGCCGCAAGCCAGAAGCACCGGCTGCCGAGTAAGGCAGGGGTGATGTGAAAGAACCGGACGATTGTCCGGTTTTTTTATGTCCGCCGGTTATGCAGCTTCGTCGGCTGGACTGAACGGCGCTTAGCGAGGCCTGTCCACCGCGTATCGGGCCACTTTTCCGTCGGCCTGCAGGAGGAATAGGGATGACGACTTACAACTGGGATCTGATCGAACGCCTGTTGCATGAAGTACAGAACGGCGAAGGCAGCTTCGCGCCGCGCAAATACGCTGAACAAGAGGCCGCCGAGAAGGCTACGGCAGGCGAGTCCAGCGGCAATCTGGATGCGTTGAAAAAGACTGCTGCGGATTATGAAGCGCTGTTGTTCAAGCGCGGCTTTATTGAATCGCGGCCTGAGGAGGAGGGCGGCAACGGCGAGAACTTCATTCTCACCCCGCTGGGTGCCCAATTGCTGGCGCTGATCGACAGCTCGATTCCGGGCAACGACCACCCGCGCCAGGTGTTGGATGAGCAGGTCGACGCGCTGGACCCGGCGACATTTGCCGAGGTGGCCGCAAAAGCCCAGATCGCCTGAGGCCCTTCACGTCCCGGTGCCCGCTGTGGCGCCGGGCGAACCTGTCAGATCAGTAATCTGGCGCTAAGGTGGCTGACAGCCATCCCTGCCTAATCTGCGGCCATTCAACTGACGGACTTGAATCGGCATGCACTTCACCCCCTCACGACGCACCTTTGTCAAAGGCCTCGCCGCCGGCGGCTTGCTTGGCGGGCTCGGGCTCTGGCGCAGCCCGGTCTGGGCCCTCACCAGCCCCGGCCAGCCTACTGTGCTGGCGGGCACCGAGTTTGAGTTGTTCATCGACCAGACCCCGGTCAACCTCACCGGCCGCAACCGCACCGCGCTGACCATCAATGGCAGCCTGCCCGGCCCGTTGCTGCGCTGGCGCGAAGGCGACACCGTGACCCTGCGCGTGAAAAACCGCCTGGCCGAGCCGACCTCGATCCACTGGCACGGCATCCTGCTGCCCTCGACCATGGACGGCGTGCCTGGCCTGAGCTTCAAGGGCATCGAGCCGGGCGGGGTGTTTGTCTACCAGTTCACCCTCAAGCAGCACGGCACCTACTGGTATCACAGCCATTCCGGATTCCAGGAACAGCAGGGCGTGTATGGCCCGCTGGTGATCGATCCCCGTGAACCCGAGCCGTTCACGGTGCAGCGTGACTATGTGGTGATGCTCTCGGATTGGACCGACGAAGATCCCGTCGCCCTGATGAAAACCCTCAAGAAGCAGTCCGATTACTACAACCTGCACAAACCCACCGTCGGCGATTTTGTCCGCGATGTGGGGGCGCAGGGCTGGAAGGCCACGGCCGCCGACCGCCTGATGTGGGCGCAGATGAAGATGAACCCCACGGACCTGGCCGACGTCAGCGGCGAGACCTACACCTACCTGCTCAACGGCCAGCCGCCCGAACGCAACTGGACCGGGTTGTTCGAGGCGGGCGAGACGGTTCGCCTGCGCTTTATCAACGGCTCGGCCATGAGCTACTTCGATGTGCGCATCCCGGGGCTGAAAATGACCGTGATTGCCGCCGATGGCCAATCGGTGACGCCGGTCAGGGTTGATGAGTTTCGCATTGCCGTCGCCGAGACGTTCGACGTGCTGGTCGAGCCTACGGCGCAGGCTTACACGGTGTTTGCGCAGTCGATGGACCGCAGCGGTTTCGCCCGCGGCACGCTGGCCCGCCAGGCTGGCGCCACGGCGCCAGTGCCGACGCTGGAGCCACGTCCCTGGATCACCATGGACGACATGGGCATGGGTGGCATGGACCACGGCGCCATGGCCGATATGCCGCAGATGGCCGGCATGGACCACGGCGCCATGGCCGATATGCCGCAGATGGCCGGCATGGACCACAGTGCCATGGCGATGCAGAGCCATCCGGCCAGCGAAGGCAATAACCCGCTGGTGGACATGCAGGCCATGAACCCGCTGCCCAAGCTCGACGACCCCGGCATCGGCCTGCGCAACAACGGCCGGCGCGTGCTGACCTACGCCGACCTGCGCAGCACCTTCGAAGACCCCGACGGCCGCGATCCCAGCCGCACGATCGAGTTGCATCTGACCGGGCACATGGAGAAGTTCGCCTGGTCGTTCAATGGCGTGAAATTTTCCGATGCCGAGCCTCTGGCATTGACCTACGGCGAGCGGGTGCGGCTGGTGTTGGTCAACGACACCATGATGAGCCATCCGATCCACCTGCACGGCCTGTGGAGCGACCTGGAGGACGAGAACGGCCAGTTCCAGGTGCGCAAACACACCATCGACATGCCGCCGGGGTCGCGGCGCAGCTACCGCGTGACGGCAGATGCGCTGGGCCGATGGGCTTATCACTGCCACCTGCTGTACCACATGGAGATGGGCATGTTTCGTGAGGTGCGCGTGCATGAATAAGCATGTGAATAGAAGTGCCTGGATGGCCTCTGGGTTCATCGCACTGACGTTTGGCCCGCTGGCGTTGGCGGACGAGTTTCAGGGCATGAGCCCTGCCTCCCCGGCTCTCACCGAGAGCCGCACGCCGATCCCGCCGTTGACCGACGCAGACCGCGCGGCGGTGTACAACGCGCCGGGTGGGCACATGGTGCACGACAGCGCCGTGCATTCGATGTTGCTGGTCAACCAGTTGGAATGGCAGGGCGGCGAGGGTGACGGTGCGCTGAGCTGGGACATCAAGGGTTGGGTCGGCGGTGACATCGACCGCCTGTGGTTGCGTAGCGAGGGTGAGCGCAGTGCCGGGCGCACGGAAAGTGCCGAGGCCCAGGCCCTGTGGGGGCATGCCATCAGCCCGTGGTGGGACTTGGTCGGCGGCGTACGCCAGGATTTCAAACCCGGCGACGGCCAAACCTGGGCCGCCTTTGGCGTGCAGGGCATGGCGCTGTACGGCTTCGAGGCCGAAGCGACGCTGTTTGTCGGTGAATCCGGCCACACCGCCGCACGCCTGGAAGGTGACTACGACATTCTGCTGAGCAACCGGCTGATCCTGCAGCCCACCGCCGAACTCAATATGTATGGACGCAACGATCCGCAGCGCGGCGTCGGCTCGGGGCTGTCGGACAGCGAGCTGGGCCTGAGGCTGCGCTACGAAGTGCGACGTGAATTCGCGCCCTACGTGGGCGTCACCTGGAACCGCCGCTATGGCCAGACCGCGCAATACACCCGGGAAGACGGTGAGGACGTCAGCCAACTGCGCTGGGTCGTCGGCGTGCGCCTGTGGTTCTGACGTTTCACTATTCTTATAACTCGCCGCCATGAGCGGCTTGGAGCCTTGCATGTCGATGTTGAAAACGCTGTTGGTGGGCGCTGTGCTGTCGGTCGGATGGGGCGCCAGTTTTACGCTCTCGGCGCACCCTAAACTGTTGGCCTCCATCCCCGCGGACGGTGCCCAGGGCGTTGCGCCGGTGGTGATAGAGCTGCACTTCTCGGAAAACCTGCTGACGCAGTTTTCCGGGGCCAAGCTGAGCATGACTGCAATGCCCGGCATGGCCCATGCGCCGATGCCGGTCAAAGCCAGTGTCGCGGCCAGTAGCGACCCGAAAGTGATGTTGATCAAGCCCGCTTCGCTGTTGGCGCCCGGCACCTACCGGGTGGACTGGCGTGCGGTGTCGTCGGATACGCATCCGATCCTCGGTAACGTGGCGTTCAGCGTCCAGCCATGAGTGAAATGATCCCGGTGTTGTTGCGGTTTGTGCTGTACCTGGACTTGATGCTGGTGTTTGGCCTGGGTTTGTTTGGCCTCTACGCAAGGCACTGCCAGTTGGATGTGAGGCGGCTGCTGCGGTGGATGGCGAGCCTGGGAGTGCTGCTGTCGGTGCTGTCGATGGTGTCCATGACCCAAGCCATGAGTGGTGCCGAGGACTGGCAAACGCTGTGGCCGCATGTGCAGATGATGCTGGCGCACACCGAACTGGGATGGACGTGGTGCCTGCGTCTTGTGGCGCTGGTCGTGGTGCTGCTCAACCCCCGGCTGGCCACGTTGTGCGGCGGCGTCGCACTGGTGACGCTGGCATGGGCCGGGCATGGGGTGATGCACGAGGGCGCGCTGGGGGTGTGGCATTTGATCAGCGACATTGCGCATTTGCTGGCGGCGGCGGGTTGGGTCGGCGCGTTGGCTGCGTTCGGGCTGTTGTTGATGAGCCCGTCGTTACCCGGCGCGCCGCATGTCGAGGCGTTGGCGCAGGCGTTGGTGGGCTTCGAGCGGGTCGGCATGGGGTTTGTCGCGGTGCTGATCGTGACGGGCGTGACCAATTACCTGCTGGTGGTCGGGCTGAATCCGGACGGGCTCAGCGAGGGGCTTTATGCACTGTTGTTGGGCCTCAAGTTGGCGGTGTTCGGCTTGATGCTGGGGTTGGCGGCGCTCAATCGCTTTCACCTGACGCCATGGTTGCAGCGGTCCCTGACCTCAGGCGACAACGCGACGGCGACCCGGGCGTTGCGCCGCAGCATCGCGGTGGAGTTTGGCGCCGTGGTGTTGATCCTCGGGTTGGTCGCCTGGCTGGGCACCTTGGCGCCGGATTAACCTTTTGCGCTTTGCAGGCATTTGAGTGCCTGCAAGTCGCTGCGCACCTTGGCGATTTTCTGGGTGAGTTTCTGGCGTTGTTGCACCGTGGTCTCGGCCATCACGTCGACAATCAGGCTGCGGGCCTCGGCCTCCGTTTGTGCGTAAGCGGCACTGTATTGCGGGGTCCACAGGCTTTCGCGGTCCACCAGCAGTTGCTCGATCTTCGGCGCGAAGCCGGCGCTGTGGCGTTGCCTCACGGCGGCGCTGAACTGCGCCTGCCACTGGGCGCGGTTGCCGATCCAGGCCTGGTTCTGTTCGCCCAGCGCGCTGGACCAGGCGCTGACGCGCGCCTGCTGGCTGGCACTGAGCGGGCCGATCCAGGCATCCAGGCGTTTGTTCATGCGCTCGGCACGGTCCTTGATTTGCTCGGCCAGTGGCGGTTTGAGGTACTCGTCCTGGCGTTTGCGCAGGTCCTTGGCCAGGGCCGCGTTCATGTTCCGCACCTGCTGGTCGTCCAGGCCTTGCAGCAACTCGATGGCCGACGGGGTGATCTGCCGCGCGATTTGAGTGATGGCCTGCTTGGCTTCGGCGGTTCGCGCTTGCAGCGCGGCATCGCTGACCTGATGGTTGTCGGCCATCTGTTGCAGGCGGTCGAGCCAGTCGAGGTAGCCCGGCAGTTGTGTGCTGCAGTGCCAGGCCAGGTGCTCCTTGAGGGTGTCGTTGAACCAGCTCTTCTGCCCGGCATTCATGTCCAGGTAGTCGTTGAGGGTCCAGGGGATGATCACATCGAGGTTGCGGTAGGCCAGGCCGACGCGATTGCAGCCGGCCAGCACCAGGCTTAGGGTCAGCAGCACCGTCAGGAGTTTGAGCCGTTGCAGCATGGGCGGGTCCTTTCGCGCGAGGGATTGAGGTATGTGAACTCGCATGGGATGCAACAGTTCAGCCCATCAATAAAACGACCGCACCGCCTTCAACGTCAACAGGCCATCGCATTGCGAGTTGTGTCCGGAGTAGGCCGAGCAATTGCTGCCGCTGAGGCTGGAGTCGCTGTAGATCAGGTTCAGGTCAACGCCCATCCACTGTCGGGAGAATTGCACCGACCAATCACTGAAGCTGCTGATGGAGCCACCGTCGACGGTGGCCGGGGTGCCCAACTGATGAGTGGTGTATTTCAGGCTGACGCCGATGCCGAACGGTTGGGTGCCACTGAGGTCGGCGAACAGGGTGCTGTCCTGGCGGTCCGGGTCGTTGCTGAAGGAGGCGCCGAAGCGATTGCCCAGCAGGTTCAGGCCGCCGTAGAACTCCTGGCTGTCGAGGGGGCTTAGCTTGGGATAGCTGTAGTGGATCAGGCCGACTTCGTAGCCCAGGGTCTGGTCGAACGGGTGCTTGAAGCCCATGTAGGAGTCGACTTCGAGGGTGCTGTCTGGCGACAGGCCCATGCTGGGGGAGAATTGGCCGAAGTACAGGCCGCTGTCGTGGCTCAGGTCGAGGCCGCCGTGGAATGAGTCGCTGCCCGGAGACGTCGGCTTGACCAGACCCTGGGCCATGCTGCGGCTGGGTGTGGTGCCCAATTTCAGGTCGAAGTCGCCCAATTCGCGCTGAAAGATCTGCGCTTGGGCGAGGGGGCTGGCTGCCAGGGCAGTGAGCAGGAAAATGCACGCTTTGAACATGCTTCACTCCATGAAAAGCGAGGAGCAGTAACCGGGGAAAAATCGGGCAGATGCCCGTGCTAGACGTGTGCAAGCATACCGGCGAATGCGCGGGGTTGAGCCCCGTTCGTCGATTGACGCAATGTTGGATGTGTCGGGAGGGTGCTTCGGGCTCTAGTCCTAGCGCCTTGATGGCAAGGCGCTTAGGGACCAGGTGTGTTGCGCGGTATTACTTTTTACCCAGGCTGATCTGCTTGGACGGGCCGAAAGTCTGGCCGCTCACGCCCTTGGCAATTTGCTGGATTTCGCCACCGGACTTGAGGAATGCAGCAATCTGGCTGTTGATCGATTCGCTGGTTTCAACGGCGGGAGCTGGCTTTGCTTTGCTGTTGGATGCTTTTACGCGCATGGCGGCCACTAACCTGTAGAAAATTAACTTGGCCAGGCATCGTACAGGAAATACTTGACAATTGCTTGGTAAATATCCTCCGGGAATAAGTGCTGCGCCAGGAAATAAGCAAAGTTTATCCTTGAAATAAGCCCCTAACTTACTGTTTTAACTCGAAACCACTGGGTGGTGAGTGGCATGTGCGCCAGTGAAATTCAGCGCAATGATCAGACGAGCGGGGCGCTGCCACCACCGCGCCACGCCAGCCCTCGATTTTTCAGGCGCGCGCGCGTGGCGGGCACAACTCGGGTAGAATGCCGCCCACGTAACGAGGGTATTGGAAATGGCTTTAGTCGGGCGCTACAACAGCTTGCAAGTGGTTAAACACACTAACTTTGGTTTGTACCTGGATGGTGCGCAAGACGGTGAAATCCTCTTGCCTAATCGGTATATCCCCAAAGATATTCCCAGTGAAGATGAAGATTGGCTGAACGTTTTCATTTATCTGGACAGCGATGACAAACTTATCGCCACCACTGAAAAACCGAAAGTTCAAGTGGGCGAATTTGCCAGTTTGAAAGTCGTCGAAGTCAACAGTATCGGCGTCTTCCTCGATTGGGGTCTGCCCAAGGATCTGTTGCTGCCGTATTCGGAAGAAAAGCGCCAGATGACCGCCGGTGAATATTGCGTGGTGCACGTCTACCTCGACAAACACACCAAGCGCATCACCGCCACTGCACGCCTGGATCGCTACCTGGACAAGACGCCGGCCAACTACGAGGTGGGCCAGGAAGTCAATCTGCTGGTGGCCGAAGCCACCGACATGGGCTTCAAGGCGATCATCAACAACAAGCACTGGGGCCTGATCCACAAGAACGAAGTGTTCAAGTTCCTGCGTCCGGGCAAGGAAGAGAAAGGCTTTATCAAAGAGATCCGCGCCGATGGCAACATCAGCCTGAGCCTGCAGCCGGTGGGCCAGGAAGCGGCCTCCAGCCTGAACTCCAAGATCCTCGCCAAGTTGCGTGAAAACAACGGCACCTTGCCGGTCAGCGACAAAAGCGACCCGGCGGTGATCAGCAACTTGTTTGGCGTGAGCAAGGGCAACTTCAAGAAGGCTATCGGTGCCCTCTACAAGCAGGGCCAGATCGTGATTCATGCGGATCGCATTGAACTAAGCTGATCGACGTTCCTCTTTGTATGAAAGGGCTTGTGGTGGCGAGGGAGGTGGTGCCCTCGCCACGACAGGCTGTCTTCTGCCAGAGGTGTGTCATGTCCAAAAAATCAGTATTCGCCTACCTCGGCACCTTGCTCGCGTTCCTGGTGCTTGACGGCCTCTGGCTCGGCGTCCTCATGGGCCCGACCTACAAATCCCTGCTGGGCCCGCTGATGCTTGATCAGCCACGGTTAGTGCCCGCAGTACTCTTCTATCTCCTGTATGTCCTCGGCTGCGTGGTGTTTGTCGTCTTGCCCAGCGCGAGTTGGCAGCGTGCGGCGCGTCTGGGGGCCTTGTTGGGCCTGGTCGCCTACGGCACTTATGACCTGAGCAACTGGGCCACGCTGCACGGCTGGTCTGGCGGGTTGGCGCTGATGGACATGGCCTGGGGCACCTGCCTGACGGCGGCATGCTGCACGCTTGGGTATTTGTGTGCAGATCGGGTGCGCCAGTGATTGTGTACAGGATTTTTGTGCACCGTTGCTGAGCGAAGTCCCCGCATCCCATCATTGGTCAAGCTGTTTGGGGCGTGATTCGGTAGGGATTGTGTGCCATTGGCACGCATTCTGCTGACTGCTTCGTATACAAACCATGCCGCCTACCGTATGCACAGTGCTACGGCAGCGCAGGCCGGTATTACGAGGAGCCCAGCGATGACCGAACAATTGCCCAAAGGCTACAGCCCGCGCCTGTACAACCAGGACCTGGGCCCACTGCCGCAGAAGTGGACCTGGTACAACATTTTCGCGTTCTGGATGAGCGACGTGCACAGCGTCGGCGGCTATGTGTTCGCCGCCAGCCTGTTCGCCCTGGGGCTGGCCAGTTGGCAGGTATTGATCGCCTTGCTCACCGGTATCTGCATCGTGCAGTTGATCGCCAACCTGGTGGCCAAGCCGAGCCAGCAAGCCGCCGTACCGTACCCGGTAATTTGCCGACTGGCCTTTGGGGTGTTTGGCGCGAATATTCCTGCGGTGATTCGTGGCTTGATTGCCGTGGCCTGGTATGGGATTCAGACCTATCTGGCTTCCAGCGCCCTGATCATCGTGGTGCTGCGCTTTTTCCCACAAATGGCGGTGTATGCAGAGCCGCATTTTGCGGGCCTGTCCTACCTCGGCTGGTTTGGTTTCCTAAGCTTGTGGGTGCTGCAAGCGGCGGTGTTCTGGGCCGGCATGGAGTCCATCCGCCGCTTTATCGATTGGGCCGGGCCGGTGGTGTATGCGGTGATGTTTGCCCTGGCGGGGTGGATCGTGTGGAAGGCGGGCTGGGCGAATATCAGCTTCACCCTATCGGAAAAATCCCTGTCGGGCTGGCAGGCGTTTGGTCAGGTGATCGTGGCAACGGCGTTGGTGGTGTCGTACTTCTCCGGCCCGACGTTGAACTTCGGCGATTTCAGTCGCTACTGCCGCAGCATGCACGACGTGCGACGCGGCAATTTCTGGGGGCTGCCGGTAAATTTCCTGGCGTTCTCGCTGGTCACCGTGGTGATCGTCTCGGGCACTTTGCCGGTGTTTGGTGAAATGCTCCACGACCCGATTGCCACCGTGTCGCGCATCGATAACAGCATGGCCGTGCTGCTCGGCGCCTTTGCCTTTGTGACTGCCACCATCGGCATCAATATTGTTGCCAATTTTGTTTCCCCGGCGTTCGATTTCGCCAACGTCGCGCCGAGCAAAATCAGCTGGCGCGCCGGTGGCATGATCGCCGCCGTGGCATCGATCTTCATTACCCCGTGGAACCTGTTCAACAACCCGCTGATGATCCACTACACCCTGGACATCCTCGCTGCGTTTATCGGGCCGTTGTTCGGCATCCTGCTGGTGGACTTCTACCTGATCAAAAAGCAGCAGATCGACGTGGATGCGCTGTTCGACGACAGCCCAGGCGGTCGTTATTACTTCGATGGCGGCGTGAACTGGACGGCGGTCAAGGCGCTGGTGCCGGCGACATTGGTCGGTGTCGCGATCACCTTCACCCCGGCGTTGCAAGGCATGGCCAACTTCGCCTGGTTCACCGGGTGCTTCCTGGGTGGGCTGTTCTTCCTGGTGCTGGCGCGTCGTGAACAGCTTCGTGTGCCTGTGCCCCTGGTTGCCGGCTGAGCAGCGCACCTGCCACCAGCAGGCCGCATCCGGCGATCACCAACGCCGGGTGCAGGCCGCCGCTCAGATGACTGCTCACCGAAGCCAGCAACGGCCCGCTCAACTGGCCCATGGCAAAACTGGCAGTCAGCAAACCGGTGCTGCGCTGGTAGCCGTGGGGCGCGATTTCTCTCAAGCGCGCCATTACCAATTGCATACACGCCAGGAACGGCGCACCACACAGCGACACGCCCAGCGCCAGACCCCAGCCATTGCCCAGCAAGCAGGCGAACACACCGGCACCCTGTAGCCACAGCGTGGTCATCAGCCAGCGCCGCGTGGTGTTCGGGTCCTTGCGGCGCAGGCTGGCGACAACCACGCCTAGCGCTGCTGCCAGGCCGAAACACGGCCAGAACAGATCGGCCTGCCAGGCGCCGCTGAACTGCGCACTGGCCATCTGTGACAGAAAGGTCGCCGGGATGATGTAGCCCAAGCCGAACAGAAAGTAGATCCAGCCCAAGTGGGCGATGCTCTGGTTGCGGCCAGCACTGGCAGTGGGTGCAGAGGTGGCTGTCGGCCGGGGCAGGTAGGGCAGCACGGCGAGCAACATCACCAGCGCCACGGCCCCATACACCAGCCACAAGGTGGCGCTATCCTGTCCCAGCAGGTTCGAGACCAGTGCCAGCAAGCCCGTCAGCAAGATCCCCAATCCCGGACCGGCAAATACCAACGCCCCCAGGCGCGGCTGGCCAGCGGCAAGCGCCAGGGGTTGGCTCAGGCTGGTGATCATCACCAGCGCCCAGGCGCTCGCAACGCCGGTGCCGAAGCGCAACAACACGTGCGGCCAGAAACCGTGGGCCCAGTACGACGCAAGTGTCAGCAGCACACACAGCCACAGCCCGCCATACAGGCGGCCGCGTACGTGGTGATGGCTGCGGGCGAAGATCGAATCCACCGCGCCGACGAAATAGCCCAGGTAATTGGCAGCAGCGATCAGGCCGGCGCCAGTCAGGTCGATCTGCCCCTCACTCAGCAGGTGCGGCATTTGTGGGGTGAGGGCGAAGCGGCCAATGCCCATGGCCATCATCAGGGCGATAAAGCTGGCGAGTAGGCGGGTGCGGGCTGACATGCTGTGTTCCTGCGGGTTAGCGAGTGATCTTCAGCCTAAAGCGCATTGACTTTCTGTAAAATTGAATAATAGTGAGTAACTTATTCAGTTTTGGAGAAAGGTATGGAGTTCAGTCAATTGCGCATTTTCCAGGCGGTGGCAGAGGAGGGCTCCATCACCCGCGCAGCTGAGCGCCTGCACCGTGTGCCGTCGAACCTGTCGACGCGGCTCAAGCAGATGGAGGAGCAACTCGGCGTTGAACTGTTCGTGCGAGAACGCCAGCGCTTGCAACTTTCTCCTGCGGGTAAGGTGCTGCTGGACTACAGCACCCGTCTGCTCGCGCTGCATGACGAAGCCCACGGCGCGGTCCAGGGCGGACAACCGGCCGGCGACTTTGTGCTGGGCAGCATGTACAGCACGGCAGCGGTGCATTTGCCTAAGCTGTTGGCCCGCTATCACAAGGCGTATCCGATGGTGAACCTTCAGGTGCAATCGGCGCCCAGCGGTGAGTTGCTCGAAGGGTTGATTACCGGTCGCCTGGATGCCGCCTTTGTGGACGGCCCAATTACCATCGCGAGTCTGGAGGGTGTGGCCCTGTGCGAAGAACGCTTGGTGTTGATTTGCGAGGCTGACCACCCACCTGTGCGTGGGCCGCAGGATGTGGCGGGGCGTGCGGTGTTCACCTTCCGACGCAGTTGCGCCTATCGCACACGGCTGGAAACGTGGTTTTCCCACGAACACGTAGCAATGGGGCGGGCAATCGAGATCGAGTCCTATCAGGGCATGCTGGCCTGTGTGATCGCCGGTTCGGGGGTGGCGCTGATGTCCGAATCCATGCTCGACAGCCTGCCGGGCAAGGACAGCGTGTCCGTTCATCCGCTGACAGGGCATTTTGCCACTGCGACCACCTGGCTGATGTGGCGAAAGGGTATGCTCGGCGCTAACCTCAATGCATGGATCGACCTGCAGCAAGAAGGCAAGGTCGGGCTCGAGCAAGACACACGCGCAAGTGCTTGAGCGATTCGTCAGGATTTCAATGAATTCAGTAATAGTTCGTTGTGGTTTCGTACAAGCAATGCGTAGGACTTAGGGCTACTATCCTGTAGGAAGAGGCGAAAGAATTGACCGCCGACCCGCATTACCCTCAAAGGGGGCAACCATGAAAGAGAAAATTCAAAACTGGCTCCATGACCTCGGTGTTGCACTGGGCCTGATCGAGCCGCCCCTGCAGCCGGTGCCGATCCGCACGGATGATGAGCAGCGCCGGCCGCGTCGCAGATAAACGCTGGTCGACATTGAATTAACAATGTGGGAGCGGGCTTGCTCGCGAAGGTGGCGTATCAGTCGATGAAAGATTGACGGGTACACCGCCTTCGCGAGCAAGCCCGCTTCCACATTAAACTGGCTGCTGTTTCTCGGTACTTCAGATGGATTGTCGATAGTCCATGGCTCTGCCTACCATCAAATCGTGGCCGGTGGAACATATGCCGCAGGCGCGACACAGGGACGGGTATGGGCCTCTCTGGTCCCGGACTCCTCCAGGCCAACCACAAGGCGCCAGTTGCAGGTAAAAAAACGGGCACGACATCCGACGTCGTGCCCGCTGAAGAAACCGCTCTAAACCCGGTTGCGCATCACACCGCGCGAGCCGTTGCTGCCTGTGGCTTGCGCGACAGCACACTGACCAGCACAAAACTCACCAGCCCTATCGCCAGGCTGTAGTAGATCGGCGTGTTCGCGTCCAGGCCATCCTTGAACATGAACACCAGCGCCGTCACAAAGCCCAGGGTCATCGAGGTGATCGCGCCGGAGGTGGTCGCACGCTTCCAGAAAATCGCCCCGATCAGCGGGATCAACATACCGCCCACTAGCAGGTTGTAGGCCAGGGTCAGCGCGCTGATCACATCATTCACCACCAGCGCGATACCCAGCACGGCAACACCGGTCAGCATCGTGAACAAACGGTTGATCGCCAGGCTCGACTGTTTACCGCCACGCAGGCGCGGCAGCAGGTCTTCGGTCAGAACGGTGGAGGCGGCCAGCAAGCCGGCACTGGCGGTGGACATCATGGCGGCCAGTGCCGCAGCGATCACCAGGCCACGGATGCCATCGGGCAGCGAGACTTTGACGATGGCGGCAAACGCGTTGTTCACGTTGTCCAGGTCCGGGATCAGCACATGGGCGGCCATGCCGATCAACGCACAGGCCAGGCCGTAGAGGATGCAGTAGAAACCGGCGAAAGTGCCTGCGTACTTGGCGACCTTTTCGTCGCGGGCGGTGAACACGCGCTGCCAGATGTCCTGGCCAATCAGGATGCCGAAAAAGTAGATCATGAAGTAGGTGATGATCGTGTCCCAGCCAATCGCGGTGAAGCTGAAGTTGGACGCGGGTAGCTTGGCCACCAGTTCATCCCAGCCGCCGACGCGGTACAGGCAGATCGGCAGCAGGATAAACATCAGGCCGACGGTCTTGATCACGAACTGCACGATGTCGGTGAGGGTCAGCGACCACATGCCGCCAATGGTCGAGTACACCACCACCACGCCACCGCCGAGCAGCACCGAGATCCAGAACGGCAGGCCGAACAGCACTTGCAGCACGGTACCGATGGCCAGGATCGAGGTCACGCCGATCATCAGCGCGTAGGCCAGCATGATCACCGCGCTCGCTTGGCGGGCCATGGGGTTGTAGCGTTTTTCCAACACCTGGGTGACGGTGAAGATCTTCAGCTTGAGCAGCGGCTTGGCGAGGAACAGGTTCAGCGCAATGATCCCCATGCCCAATGCGGCGCACAGCCAGAAGCCGGAAATACCATGCACATAGCCCAGGCGCACGGTGCCGACGGTGGAGGCACCGCCCAACACGGTGGCGGCCATGGTGCCCATGTACAGCGACGGGCCGAGGTTGCGGCCGGCCACCAGGTAGTCTTCGTGGGTCTTGGCGCGACGCATGCCGTAATAGCCGAGCACGAGCATGCCGGCGGCGTAGATGAGTACGACGAATAAATCCAAAGCCATGACGGCGATTCTCCGATTTCTTATTGTGATGACGAAGCTTGGTGTGGCGAGGGCGCTTGTTCCCGCTCGCCTGCGAAGCTGGAGGCTGCTGTTTTAGGGCCGCTTCGCACCCCGGCGGGAGCAAGTTCCCTCGCCACAAAGGCCGGCCCATACACCGCAGCCGGCTCAGGAAACACACGCAGCAAGGTCAGGTACACCACCGACGCCAGCCCCAGCGTCACCGGCAGACTGATGTCGATGCCATCGGCCAGGTTGCCCAGTGGCCCAACGAACTGCCCCGGCAGGTTGACGAAGCACAGGCCCACCAGCGCACTCGGAATCCAGGCCCCCAGCCCGCGCCAGTTCCAGCCATGGCTGAACCAGTAGCGGCCGCCACTTTCACCACGGGTGAACACTTGCAAGTCATCCGGGCAATAGAAGCCGCGACGCACGATCAGGCCGATGATCATCATCACCATCCACGGTGTGGTGCAGGTGATGATCAGCACGGCGAAGGTCGACACGCTCTGCACCAGGTTGGCGGCGAAACGTCCGATAAAGATGAAGGCAATCGACATCAGCCCAATCAGCAGTGTCGCCTTGACCCGCGACAGCAGGCGCGGGAACACGCTGGACATGTCCAACCCCGTGCCATACAGCGATGTGGTGCCGGTGGACATGCCGCCGATCACCGCAATCAGGCACACCGGCAGGAAGAACCAGCTCGGCGCCACCGCGAGCAAACCGCCGACGTAGTTGTTGGCCGCGATGTAGTCCGGGGCCTTGACTGCCACGATGGTCGCGGTGGCCAGGCCGAACAGGAACGGGATCAATGTGGCGATCTGGGCCAGGACCACGGCCAGCATGATGCGCATTTTCGGCGTCTCACGCGGGATGTAACGCGACCAGTCCCCGAGGAACGCGCCGAAGGAAATCGGGTTGCTCATGGCCACCAGCGCCGCGCCGATAAACGCCGCCCAGAAGCCGCTCTGGCCCATGGCGACGGTGCCGGCGAAGTGGCTGTCGAAGGTCGGCGCGAAGGCGAAGATCCCGAGTAAAAACAGGAGACTCGCCGCCCACACCGCGATGCGGTTGACCCACAGCATGAAGCGAAAGCCGTAGATGCACACGGTCAGCACCAGGATCGCGAACACGCCGTAGGCCAGGCCCAGGGTCAGGTCGGTTTCCGGTAGGCCTACCAGACGTTTCGCACCGCCCACCAGCGCATCGCCTGAACTCCACACCGACAGTGAGAAGAAGGCAATCGCCGTCAGCAGTGACAGAAACGAGCCGACAATCCGCCCGTGCACGCCGAAGTGCGCACCGGACGACACCGCGTTGTTGGTGCCGTTGATCGGCCCGAACAGGCCCATGGGCGCCAGGATCAGCGCCCCCACCAGCACGCCGAGCACAATCGCCCACACCCCGGCCTGGAACGACAGGCCGAACAGCACGGGAAAGGAACCCAGCACGGCGGTGGCAAAGGTATTGGCACCGCCGAAGATCAGGCGGAACAGATCCTTGGGCCCGGCGGTACGTTCATGGTCCGGGATCTGCTCGACCCCGTTGGTTTCTATCTTGCGAATACTTTTATCGTTGTTTTTATTATTCATGATCAGCTCCGATCACATTGGCTAAGGGGGCGGCAGCCCTTCCGGCATAGCGGACAAATGTTCGTGACAGGCCAGCCACAGGCCTTGTTTTTGTTCTGTGCGATTCCCTTGCCGTTTGAAGACAATGGTTTCGCGTTCCTGGCTAAAAAATTGCTCCCCGTTCATGCGCAGCTCGGTGGCCACGTCATGCATAAAAATCGCCACGTCACCTTGCAGGCTGACCACGGCGTTGCTCGACGTGCAGGACAGCACTTCGAAGCCCTCGTCCCGGCGCCAGCTGTCCCACAACGCCTGGTAGGCGTCGCGACTGAGCAGTGGCTGGGGCAGGGTGTAGAACACAAAGCTGGCATCGGCCGTGAACGCGCCGAAGTAGGCGGCGCGGTCATTGCGGGCGAAGGCCGCCACCAGGTCGGCGGCGGCTTGCAGCACCTCGCGCGTGCTCATCAGCGGTGCGCCACGCCAGGCAGTACGCAGAGCATCTCGTACAGCAGGTTGGCGCCGAGCAGCGAGGTGTTGCCGGTGGTGTCGTAGGGCGGCGAAACTTCTACCAGGTCACAACCAATCAGGTCGAGGCCCTGGCAGCCGCGGATGATCTCGATGGCCTGGATGGTGGTCAGCCCGCCGATTTCCGGGGTGCCGGTGCCCGGTGCCCAGGCCGGGTCGATGCCGTCGATGTCGAAGCTCAGGTACACCGGGCCGCCACCGACTTTTTCCCGCACTTCGGCCATCAATGGCGCAAGGGAGTGGTGCCAGCATTCTTCGGCCTGGACCACACGAAAGCCCTGCTTGCGGCTCCAGTTGAAGTCTTCGGCGGTGTAGCCCTGGGCGCGCAGGCCGATCTGCACCACGCGGTCGCAATCAAGCAAACCTTCCTCCACGGCGCGGCGGAAGGTGGTGCCGTGGGCGATTTTCTCGCCGAACATATGGTCGTTCACATCGGCGTGGGCATCGATGTGCACCAGCCCGACCTTGCCGTGTTTCTTGTGGATCGCCCGCAGGATCGGCAGGGTGATGGTGTGGTCACCGCCCAGGGTCATGGGGATCACATTGTGTTCGAGGATCTCGTCGTAGGCTTCTTCGATGATGCGTACGGCGTCGAGCAGGTTGAAGGTGTTGATCGCCACGTCGCCGATGTCGGCCACCGACAGCGAGTCGAACGGTGCCGCGCCAGTGGCCATGTTGTAGGGGCGGATCATCACCGATTCGGCGCGGATTTCGCGTGGCCCGAAACGGGTGCCGGCGCGCAGCGAGGTGCCGATGTCCAGGGGCACGCCGATAAAGGCGGCGTCCAGGCCCTTGGCGGTTTGCAGGTGGGGAAGTCGCATCATGGTGGCGATGCCGGCAAAGCGCGGCATTTCGTTGCCGCCCAGTGGTTGGTGGAAAATCTTGTCCACGGGAGTGCCTCATCGTTGTTGTGTTTATTAGAGGCCGATTCTGCGAAATACCCCGAGGCGAAAGAATCGGCAGGGGCAAATACTTAGTTCAGATTTTTCTAAACTAATCCCTGAGGTAAACTCCGTTCAAATGTGGGAGCTGGCTCCCACAGGATTATGTGTGTGCCTTCGGAGACCCCATGGCCAACGCCTTGCCCGACCTGAAACTCTTGCGCATCTTCGTCAGCGTCGTACGCCACCAGGGGTTCGCCAGTGCCCAGCACGAGCTCAACCTGTCCACGTCGGCCATCAGCACCTATATGAGCCAGCTGGAGTCGGCGCTGGGTCTGGTGTTGTGCCACCGTGGGCGGGGCGGGTTCAGCCTGACCAGCAAGGGCGAGCTGTTCCATCAGGAAACCCTGCGCCTGCTCGGCGAGTTGGAAGGCTTCGAGCAGTACGCCGCGGCGTTGAAAGGCGAGTTGCGCGGTACCCTCAAGCTCGGCGTGCTTGACTCCACCGTCAGCGACAAAGCCTTGCCGTTCGCCGAAGTCATCGGCGCCTACAGCCTCGAACACCCGGCGGTGCACCTGCATTTGTCGGTGATGAGCCCTTACGAACTGCAACTGGGCGTGCAGGACAACCGTCTCGACCTGGCCATCGGCGCCTTCTCCAACCGCATGAGCGGGCTGATCTACATGCCGCTGTACCGCGAACAGCACTGGTTGTATTGCAGCACCCGCCACCCGTTGTTCAACGAGCGGCGCATCCCCGAGCAGGTGATCACCCAGCAGCGCATGGTCGGGCGCGGCTACTGGAGCCAGGCGGAACTGGCGCGCCACGGCTTCAAGCACAGCGCCGCCACGGTGGAAAGTATGGAGGCACAACTGATCCTGGTGCTGTCCGGTGCCTACATCGGCTACCTGCCCGAACACTACGCCCAGGCCTGGGCCGACAAGGGCGACTTGCGCGTCTTGCTGCCGGCGACCTTCGGCTACCAGGCGCCGTTCTCGATGATCATGCGCCGAGGTCGCAGCCGTGAGCCACTGATCCAGACCTTTCGCGACTTGCTCAAAACCCAGCTCAACCAGGCCTGAAACCATGTCCAGACCCCAATGCTCCCGTTGCCTCAGGCCTCTTGCCCATTGCCTGTGCCCGCTGATACCCAGCCTCGACAGCCGCACCCGGGTGTTGCTGTTGCAGCACCCGAGCGAGGTCAACCACGCACTCAACACGGCACGGTTGGCGGCATTGGGGCTGAACAATGCGCAGTTGGTGGTGGGCGAGGTGTTTGCTGATTTGCCGGCGTTGTTGAACCCGCCGGGTTATCAGGCGCGGTTGTTGTTTCCCGGCGACGATGCCCAGCCATTGCAAGGGTATACACCTGACGATCAGCCGTTGTTGCTGGTGGTGCCTGACGGCACCTGGCGCAAGGCGCGCAAACTGTTGCACCTCAACCCGTTGCTGGCGGCGTTGCCCAGGGTGAGCCTGGCCGAAGGCGCCGTCTCCCGTTATCGGCTGCGCAAGGCGCCGGGACCGGGGGCGTTGTCGACGGTCGAGGCGATTGTGCAGGCCTTGCAGGTGCTGGAGGCGCCGACTTCGTTCGAGCCGTTGCTCCAGCCGTTCGAGGCGTTGATCGAAGGGCAGATCGCCGCGATGGGGCCTTTGGTCTTCGCCAAAAACCACGCTTGATGCGTGGCGCTACATAGCTACCGGAGCGGCTGATGGCGACTGGGTAGGCTCGTTCATTTAAGGAGCGTACCTATGGCTGAACCGAATTCCCCTGACACGTTGGCCGCGTTTATGGCGCAGCATCCCGGGCCGCTGATGTCGCGTGCGCAGTGGTCTGCCTTGCAGGCCCTGGACGGATACCGGGTAAAGTTCGATGCCTTTCTCGGTGAACTCAACGACGACGAGCGGTTTGAATACGTACGTCTGCAACGGGCGTGGGTTTCTGCGCAATACGCTCTGGAACAAGGCATTCATGAACTGACCCTGGCTTTCGAGCAACAGGCCCTGGCGTCGCTGCGCCAAGGCCTGAAATCCCTGACGGGTCAGGACATCGACCCGAAAGTCGCACAGATCCATACGCGTTACCTTCAATCGGCCAATCGTGTTCGCCGTGGCGCCGATGGCGATGTGATAAAAACCGCCAGCCTCACCCTGTGGGACGCCGCGTGCATCAACTACGACGGGCTGACCGGCTGGAGTTATCCCGGCCGCACGGGGTTGGCTGACGCCAGCTTTCTTGACGAGGGTATAAATGCCAACGCGGCTGATTTCATAGCGCTGGTGCGCAGGCTGGATCTCGGCGGGCAACTCAAGGCGCGTCTGGATCAGGCACTGTCGGCCTCCGCCGAGTTGGGCGGGCGGGTCATGGCACTGGCCGCGGCTGAGTTCGAATTCGCGCTGATCGAGGCCCTGAGAACCACTGCCGCAAGCCGGGTGGACAGGGCGTGTTATCAGGCCGTGAAGCAAGCGTTGGTGGGAGGGGTGCGCTGGGAGAACGTTGAGGAAATGCTGCTGTTTATCCCCCACGGGGTGGACAACCTCAGTTGGTTGCCGCAATCCCTGGGGTTCACCGGGCAATACGTCGGCCCGCCCCCCGGCGACAGCCTGAGCATTCCCCATATCGTGTTTTCCGTCAGTGGTTGCCGGGGCGCCTTCAGCTTCTTCCCGAATCGTCCTGGTGGCTCGTTGCGTCACCATGCCAGCCACCGCGAAGCCTGTGAGGAATTTCACGTCGCCTTCCAGGGCTTCTACCGCAGAGGCGAGGTCGATTGGCTGTATCAGATGATGTCACTGCGTGACTGTGCACGCGTAAAGCAGCTTGCCAAAGCTTCTGTCCGACCCCAGGGCCTCAATGACGTCGCCCAACTGCTTTACGCATTGGCGCAGTCCATTCCCTCGCTCGACAAGGCCCAGAGCATTGGCAGTGTGCGCACCCCGGTGCAGAAGGTGCCCGTGGTCTGCTTGAGCGCCTTCTACATCAAGCGTTGCCGCGCCAACCTGCAAGAACTGGCCAACGAGATGCCCGGGTTGATGCCGAGCGTGATCGAGGTGTTCCAGGCCTTGCTCAATGAAATCCTCAACCTGTTGTTGATTCCGGTGCCGGGAGCACCCAACGGGCTGGGGCGGGCACGCGTGTTTGGCATGTTCGTCGCGTTGACCCAGGGCTTGATCGGCGGGGGGCATCAGGCGTTGCAGGGGCGGCCAGGCGAACTGCTGCAGGCATTTGTCGATCTGGCCGATTTATTGATCAGCGGCCGCATGCATACCCGGCTGGCGTTCACCGTGCAGCGTCGGCATCAGCGTCTTTATCAGCAACTCTCGCGGTCGCACACGGTCATCGACCCTCGGCACCCGACGGGCCCGCAGTTGCTCGAACGAATGCTCGGCGCGAAGGATGTGCCTTCCCGTGCGCTGGACGCCGTGCTCGATTCAAGTGCCACCGCGCATGCTGCCCTGAACCAAGTGTGGGAGGGCGCGCCGCCTTCGGCGTCACTGGTTGAGGCGGTGCAGCGTTTCAACACTGACCGGTTGATCGACTGGGTAAGCCAGGGCGCCAATCCCGATCACCCTGCGCCCGTCGGTGCTGTTGAGGTCATGGCGCCGCTGCTCACCCAGTTGGCGGACTGGCCGGCAAACACCGCGTTGAGCATTGCCAATCAGCAAGGCCTGGAGCTGCGACGCTACAGCGCCAATACGATGGGACCGCCGACAGAAACGGTCACCGTCATCGCCCTGGAAAACTATCAATTCGCCTATGGGCCCACGAGTCGTCGCGTCGTGCATCTGCCGAATGCCATCGCCGCGCTGATGCCGACAGTTTTTGCCGCGGGCGCACCGCTGATTCGCCAGCAACTGGCGGCGCTGGCCAAGACCTTGAGCATCGAGTTGTTTGAGGCACTGACGCGCTTCGCCGGGGCCAGTCGCTCGACGGCCAAGGGGGCCAGCAGGGGCGTGCGGCAATTGTTGCCTGATCGCGTCGGCCACGAGTTGTCCATGCCGGCGGTGGTTGCGCAATTGCAGGCACTGCACCCACAGGTGAGCCTGGCACGCTTGCTTGAGGTGCTGCGCGAACATCCCTTGTCGGCACACCAACAGATGCAGTTGCTGACTTCGCAATTGCAGCCTGAAGCGCTGTATGACGCCTTGCGCGCGGCCCGTCGGGGAGCGCGTCGGGAGGCCATTGTCGATGGCCTGTTCCACCGCCGCCGCTTTGACCGGCAAACCCAGAATTGGGCGGCCGCGTATGCCCATGGCGTGTTGAGTGATGGGCTCGGGCGAGCACTGGTCGTCAGCTGGGCCGAGCAGCCGGTGCCTTATGTTTCCAAGGGCACTCGAGATCGAACCCTGGTCGTGATCGATCATCGCCTGGGGCGGTTCGCGGCGTATGACGCACAGGCGCACCGCAGCGGCGAGATGTTCACTGGCGCCGACAGCTTCTACGCCCTCATCGTGAGCCAGTTGTCAGAGCAAGACCGTGCCCGCCTGGGGCTCTCGGCGGCGCAGGCCATCGGCGATCTGCGTCACCAAGTCGCCCAGGCGCTGGTGCGCAATCGTGCGCCCGACGGCACGTTCTATCCGTATCGACGTGAGATCGCGGCGTACGCCCGTAGCGACGATATTTCACGCATCGGCACCGAGCCCGACGCGCTGGGCCTGTATGCCCTCGGCTCGGCGCGCTACCTGTTTATCGAAGGCGACTGTTTCAAGGTCGCCCAAGCGGACCCGGCACAGCCGTGGCGCATCCAGCACCCCTCGTTGAACGACGCTTACGCCCCGGCCCTCACCCATAACGGCGCCGGCGCGTGGCGCCATGAATGGGAAGACCCGCTGACTTGGGACGGCCAACGACCGTTTTATCGACTGGGGCCGTTGGCCCGTGCGCTGGGGCCGGATGCGATTGAACAGGTGCTGCGGATCAGCGGGGTGACAACAGACATGCTGCGCCGGGTGCATGTACGCAATGAGCTTCCCCCCGCCGTCCTGCTGGATACCCTTGAGCGCTTCACGGTCCATCAGCGGGTCAAGGCCGGTATGGACGTTGGTGCGGCTTTTTTCGAGCGGATGCTGGGCGAAGTCGGTGCCGATCGCGCCGATGCACTGGTGGGGCGCAAGGGCGTCGCGCATTCCGATCAGATCACCGTGCTGGAGGCAAAAGTGGCGCTGGACAAGCCGCAGATGGAACACCTGTTCTTCGAGGCGTTATGCCCTGATCGCCGGCATTCCAATGACCCACTGGCCCAAGTGCTGCAGCGTGACTACCCCGATTTGACCAACCGGGTCGCCGAAGACCTGGTGCGCGCTGTCACCCCGGCCGAGCGCCGCAGCCTGGAGAGCGGGGTGGTCCCGTTGACGCTGACCTCGGCGATCCGATGGTGGGTGCAATACCTGCGCAAAACCAGGATTCTGGAGAGCGCGCACCTGCCGGCCAGCGCCGATGAGAACAGTGCGACCGCGCTCCTGCATGCATTGGCGCAAATAGACGGTTGGCCGGCGCACCTTCGGGTTGAAGTGTGGCAAGGCGGTTTTATGCAGACCAGCGTCGGCCCGTTCGATGCAGCGCTCAAGTGCATGGTGGAGCGGGTATCCCACCAGTATCAGGCCTATCTCCCCCAGGCAAACGGGCGGCGACAGCCAGTGGGACGCCCGGGTCCATTCCTTGAGGTGTTACTGGCCGCGCTGCCGCTGGCCGAGCGGCAGTCATTGGGGTTCACCCAGGGCGCCGGGGAGGGGGAATTGCTCGAGCAGGTGCGTTGGCGTCTGCAACGCATATGGGAGTTTGCCGAGACCCAGAGGCGTGTGGGGCGCCGTCCGCATTTCCATCCGCCACAGCGTGTTGCGGATGGGCGCATCGCTTATCCGCTGAGCGGTAGAGGGCTGAGGCCGATGGAGCGCGCCCAGGTAGCGCGCTTGCGCGTGTTGTATCCGGCGAGAACCGACGACGAGGTTCTACAGCTGTGGCGGGACGCAGGCGACTCGGTTCGAGAACGCGATGGGATGATCGACTATCTCTACAACGAACGTGAGGCGATGAACGTTGCGCTGGGGCGATGGCTTCATGGCACGACGGGCCCCGCGCGGGAGGCCCGGGCGCAGGCGGTTGTACGTATCCAGCGATGTTGGGCCAGGGAGGCCTCGACTCACGGGACGGCCATGGTCAAGGAACTGAATCTCGATGGCCTGGACCTGACCGATCTGCCCACGTTGGGCGCGCATTTCGGACACGTGGAGGTATTGAGCCTGAAGCGAAACCAACTGTCTCAATTGCCTACGCGTTTCCTGCGCTGTTTCCCGGGCGTGACGCGGCTTTACCTGAGCGACAACAGGTTCGAGCAGATGCCGCCGGGGCTTTCCGAGGTCCCGCGGCTGAGGGCCTTGTACCTGGGCAACAATCGACTCAAGTTCAGGCTGGGCGATGTGATCCGGCTGAGTGAGCTGACGCAATTGCGCGTGTTGGATTTGTCCTCGAACCCCCTTCGCCAAGGACAGCGACTGAACTTGTCGGGTTTGAAACACCTGCGCTATCTGAACCTGCGCAACACTCAGTTGGAAAGCCTGCCCAAGGGGGCTGTCACCCTGAAATGGCTGGAGGTGTTTGACCTCGCAAACAACCGCATCCAAGTGCTGACTCGGTCTGACTTGTTTATCTACGCTGATGTCCATCGCGCCATGGACCTGTCCGGCAACCCCTTGTCGCAGGGCACGCTTCAGATGCTTCGTGTTTATCGCGAGCAGCCGGGGCGTTCTGGCATTCATTTCGGATTGCATCCGCATGATATTCCCGTTACTGCCGGTCCCGACCGCTGGTTGGCGGTGCTGGCGGTCAGGGACGTACCGTCGCACCTCGCGCTTTGGCAGGACTTGCAGGGGCGGGAGATTTTTGCGCGGTTTTTCACGCTGATCGAGCGTGTTGCCGCTGATCCCAAGTTTGTTGCCGTGGGTTACCGAGCCCTGCGAGAAGACCTCACCGGCAGAGTCTGGCGCTTGATCGAAGGGGCTGCCAACACCCCGCAACTGGCGACGATCCTGTTCGAGCATCGGTACGACATGAGCGCTGGCGTGAACGGTTGCATGGTGTCGCTCAACAATTTGGAGCTCAAGTTCAGAATGTTCGAACTGCTCACCGGGGGCGACGGCGATGGGATGCCGCTGCTCAATTGTTTGCGGGCCAGCAGCCGCTTGGCGGCCATCACGAACGCTGTGCTTTTGTTCGATCCGCATCAGACACCGGAGCTGGCGGGCACACGCATACTGGCTTACCGAATTGCCTTGTCCGCGGCCCTGGACCTCCCCCTGGGCTTCGATCAACGGCTGGATCGGACGTTGGGCACCCCCAGCCCCGAGAGCGTTGCCGCGATGCTTAACGGCATCCTGGCGGGCGAGACGAGGTTGGACTGGCCTGGGTGGCTGATTGAGAAGACGTATTGGCGGCAGTTCCTGCAAGCCAAGTATCAGGTGCGTCTTCAAGCCACGCTGGGGCATTACGATCAGGCGCTGGAGGACGCCTTGGATAGAGTCAACCGTGCAGAACTGAGCGATGGGGCTTACCTGGCGTTGGCCAATGACCTGTCCAGCCGGCGCTCAGTCGATGAGGACCGCTTGCTTCTGGCGTTGACAGAAGGTGAGTGGGCCAACTTCACAGGTGCCGCCAATGTTGCTTATGCCTATCAGCAATAAGCACCTTACTTTGCGTGATATGGCCCGCCGGGCTTTCCCGGTATGATGTCCGCCCCCGCAGTCTGGATTGCGAATACGCCATGACCTTGCAGTACCCTACAATTGCCGATTGCGTCGGCAACACGCCCCTGGTCCGCTTGCAACGCATGGCGGGAGAAACCAGCAATACCCTGTTGCTCAAGCTCGAAGGGAACAACCCGGCCGGCTCCGTGAAGGACCGCCCTGCGCTGTCGATGATCACCCGCGCCGAGTTGCGCGGGCAGATCAAGCCCGGCGACACCCTGATCGAAGCCACCTCGGGTAACACCGGGATCGCCCTGGCCATGGCCGCCGCGATCAAGGGTTACAAGATGATCCTGATCATGCCCGACAACGGCAGCGCCGAGCGCAAGGCGGCGATGACCGCCTACGGCGCCCAGTTGGTGCTGGTGACCCAGGAAGAAGGCATGGAAGGCGCCCGCGACCTCGCCGAGCGCATGGCCGCCGAAGGCCGTGGCCTGGTGCTGGACCAGTTTGCCAATGGCGACAACCCCGAGGCGCACTACACCAGCACCGGCCCGGAAATCTGGCGCCAGACCGGGGGCACCATCACCCATTTCGTCAGTTCCATGGGCACCACCGGCACCATCATGGGCAACTCGCGCTACCTCAAGGAGCAGAACCCGGCGATCCAGATCGTCGGCCTGCAACCGATGGAAGGCGCAGCCATCCCGGGTATCCGCCGCTGGCCCGAAGAGTATCTGCCGAAGATCTACAACGCGACGCGCGTGGACCGCATCATCGACATGGCCCAGCGTGAAGCCGAAGACACCACCCGGCGCCTGGCCCGTGAAGAAGGCATCTTCTGCGGCGTGTCTTCCGGTGGCGCCGTGGCGGGTATGTTGCGTTTGTCCCAAGAAGTGGAAAACGCGGTGATCGTCGCGATCATCTGTGACCGTGGCGACCGTTACTTGTCGACCGGCATTTTCGACGAACCCAACTGATGGCCAAGCACGAGAGAGGCCTGCGCTTCCAACCGACGGGCGGCAGCCGGGCCCCGCAGATTCCAGTGGGCAAGAAACAACGCCTGACCATCGAGCGCCTGGCCAACGATGGCCGTGGCATCGTGTTCTTCGAAGGCCGCACCTGGTTCGTGAATGGTGCGCTGGCCGGTGAAGAAGTCGAAGCGCGGGTGTTGGGGGCCCACGGCAAAGTGGTCGAGGCGCGCACCGAACGGGTGTTCAAGGCCAGCGAACTGCGCCGCCCGGCGCCGTGTGCCCACGTGGGCCGCTGTGGCGGTTGCAGCGTGCAGCACTTGCCCCATGGCGAACAACTTGCCCTGAAACAGCGCATGCTCGCCGAGCAACTGTCCCGCGTGGCGGGTGTCGAACCGCAGGAGTGGGCCGCACCTTTGAGCGGTCCGGAATTCGGCTACCGTCGCCGTGCCCGTGTAGCGGTGCGTTGGGATGCCAAGGCGAAAAAACTTGAAGTGGGTTTTCGCGCGGTCGCCAGCCAGGACATCGTCGCCATCGATGATTGCCCGGTGCTGGTACAGGCCTTGCAACCGATCATGCAGCGTCTGCCGAACATGCTGCGCCGCCTGAGCAAACCCCAGGCCCTGGGGCATGTGGAGCTGTTCAGCGGTACATCCATCGCCGTGCTGCTGCGGCATATGGCGCCATTGTCGGACGCGGACCTGCTGGTATTGAAAGAATTCTGCGCGTTCCATCAAGCCCAGTTGTGGCTGCATGGCGAGGGCCAGCCGGAGCCGGTGGATGCCGATGCCGCGTTGGGTTTTCAGCTGGAGCAGTGGGGCCTGGAACTGGCCTACCGTCCCGGCGACTTCGTGCAAGTCAACGCCGCTGTCAACGCGGCGATGGTGGCCCAGGCCCTGGAATGGCTGGCCCCACAGCCTGACGAACGCGTATTGGACCTGTTTTGCGGCCTGGGCAACTTTGCCCTGCCACTGGCCAGACAAGTACGCGAAGTGGTCGCGGTGGAGGGCGTGCAGACCATGGTGGATCGGGCGGCGCTTAATGCCGTCAGCAACAATTTGCATAATGCGCAGTTTTTTCAGGCCGATTTGTCCCAGCCTTTGACTGACGCAGAATGGGCCAAACAGGGCTTTTCTGCGGTACTCTTGGACCCACCCCGCGATGGTGCCCAAGAGGTTGTGCGCAAGCTCGCCACTCTGGGGGCCAAGCGCCTGGTGTATGTGTCCTGCAACCCGGCGACGCTGGCGCGGGACACGGTTGAGTTGGTCAAGCAAGGCTACCGGCTAAAACGTGCCGGGATCCTCGACATGTTTCCGCAGACAGCGCATGTCGAGGCCATGGCGTTATTTGAAGCGGGCTAGGATGCCCGTTTAATCCGACTGGCCTGCGTTCTCCAGGGCCTGTGATCTGCCACGGAGTTCGCAGTAAAGTCGGCGATGATTTTGGCGCATCAGAGGTGCGTCGTAGGGAAGGTAAGCAAGATGGTACAGGTGAGAGCACACCAGCCGATCAACACCGACGGCAGTATCAATCTCGAGGCATGGCTGGATCATGCCGTCAGTGTCGACCCGGCACTGGACCGTGAAGCCTTGAAGGCAGCCTGCGAGTTCGCTCGCGAGTCTGAGCAACAAGACAATGCGGCCAAGAACCTGTGGGCCGAAGGCACTTCGAGCTTTCGCACCGGGCTCGAGATCGCCGAGATCCTTGCCGATCTCAAGCTGGACCAGGATTCGCTGATCGCCGCCGTGCTCTATCGCGGCGTGCGTGAAGGGCATATCGCGTTGCCGCTGGTCAGCCAGCGTTTCGGCGCCGTGGTGGCCAAGCTGATCGACGGCGTGCTGCGCATGGCCGCCATTAGCGCCAGCCTCAGCCCGCGCCAGTCGATGGTGCTGGGCACCCAGGGCCAGGTGGAAAACCTGCGCAAGATGCTGGTGGCGATGGTCGATGACGTACGCGTCGCCCTGATCAAGCTGGCCGAACGCACCTGCGCGATTCGGGCGGTGAAGACCGCCGACGACGAAAAACGCAACCGTGTGGCCCGCGAGGTGTTCGACATCTACGCGCCGCTGGCACACCGCCTGGGCATCGGCCATATCAAGTGGGAGCTGGAGGACTTGTCCTTCCGCTACCTCGAACCCGATCAATACAAACAGATCGCCACGCTGTTGCACGAGCGGCGGCTGGACCGTGAGCGCTTTATCACCGATGTGATGAACCAGCTGCGCTCCGAGTTGCAGGCTACCGGCGTCGATGCCGACATCAGCGGCCGCGCCAAGCACATCTATTCCATCTGGCGCAAAATGCAGCGCAAGGGCCTGGCCTTCAGCCAGATCTACGATGTGCGCGCCGTGCGTGTGCTGGTGCCGGAAATGCGCGACTGCTACACCGCGCTGGGCATCGTCCACACCCTGTGGCGGCATATTCCCAAGGAGTTTGACGACTACATCGCCAACCCCAAGGAAAACGGCTACCGCTCGCTGCACACCGCCGTGATCGGCCCTGAGGGCAAAGTGCTGGAAGTGCAGATCCGCACCCACGCCATGCACGAAGAGGCCGAGTTGGGCGTGTGTGCGCACTGGCGCTACAAGGGCACCGACGTCAAGGCCGGGTCCAACCAGTACGAAGAGAAAATCTCCTGGCTGCGCCAAGTCCTGGAATGGCACGAAGAACTCGGCGACATTGGCGGCCTCGCCGAACAGTTGCGCGTGGACATCGAGCCGGACCGGGTCTACATCTTTACCCCTGACGGCCATGCCATCGACCTGCCCAAGGGCGCCACGCCGCTGGACTTCGCTTACCGCGTACACACCGAGATCGGCCACAACTGCCGGGGCGCCAAGATCAACGGGCGCATCGTGCCGCTCAACTACAGCCTGCAAACCGGTGAACAGGTCGAGATCATCACCAGCAAGCACGGCACGCCGAGCCGCGACTGGCTGAACCCGAACCTGGGCTACATCACCACGTCGCGGGCGCGGGCGAAGATCGTGCACTGGTTCAAGTTGCAGGCGCGCGACCAGAACGTCGCCGCCGGCAAGACCCTGCTCGAACGCGAACTGGCCCGCCTGGGCCTGCCGCAGGTGGACTTCGACAAGCTGGCCGAAAAGGCCAACATGAAGATCGCCGAAGACATGTTCGCCGCCCTCGGTGCCGGCGACCTGCGCCTGGCGCAACTGGTCAACCTGGCGCAACAACTGGTCGAACCGGAGCGCGGCAGCGAGCAGCTGGAGTTGATCCCGCGCAAAGCCACCGGCTACAAGCCGGGCAAACGCGGCGACATCCAGATCCAGGGCGTGGGCAACCTGATGACGCAAATGGCCGGCTGCTGCCAGCCGTTGCCGGGCGACGCGATCGTCGGCTACATCACCCAGGGCCGTGGCGTGAGCATTCACCGCCAGGACTGCGCTTCGGTGCTGCAACTGGGCGGGCGTGAGCCGGAGCGGATCATTCAGGTCAGCTGGGGCCCGGTGCCGGTCCTTACCTATCCGGTGGACATCGTCATTCGTGCCTACGACCGTTCCGGTTTGCTGCGGGACGTGTCGCAAGTGCTGCTCAACGAGCGGATCAACGTGCTGGCGGTCAACACCCGCTCGAACAAAGAGGACAACACCGCGTTGATGTCCTTGACCATCGAGATCCCGGGCCTGGACGCGTTGGGGCGGTTGCTGGGGCGGATTTCCCAGTTGCCGAACATCATCGAGACGCGGCGTAACCGTACGCCATGATTAGCTGGATGAACGCGGGCTAACATGTGGGAGGGCTTTCGTGGGAGCGGGCTTGCTCGCGAATACGGTGTGTCAGTGCCAGATTCATTGGCTGACACTGCGCATTCGCGAGCAAGCCCGCTCCCACATTTGATCTTCTGCGTGCCCACTTGATCGGACAGAAACTGATGTATTCACTAGATGACCTGCTGCACCTGATGAACCGCCTGCGCGACCCGCAATACGGCTGCCCGTGGGACATCAAGCAAACCTACGCCACCATCGTCCCGCATACCCTTGAAGAAGCCTACGAAGTCGCCGATGCCATCGAGCGCGGTGACTTCGATCACCTGCAAGGCGAGCTCGGCGACCTGTTGTTCCAGGTGGTGTATTACAGCCAGCTGGCTCGGGAAGAAGGGCGTTTCGAATTTGCCGGCGTGATCGACAGCATCACGCGCAAGCTGATCCGTCGTCATCCCCACGTGTTTCCCAGCGGCGATCTGTACGCACCGCTGGATACCCCCCGGTTGAACGAAGAGCAGGTCAAGCACCGTTGGGAGCAGATCAAGGCCGAGGAGCGTGCGGAAAAGTCCTCCGTACCGGAGCAACTGTCCCTGCTCGATGACGTACCCACGGCGCTGCCATCCTTGTCTCGTGCCGCCAAGTTGCAAAAGCGCGCCAGCCAGGTCGGTTTTGACTGGCCATCCGCCTTGCCGGTGGTGGACAACGTCCGCGAAGAGCTGGATGAAGTACTCGAAGCCATGGCTGACAACGACCCAGCCGCCATCGCCGATGAAGTTGGCGACCTGCTATTTGCCGCGGTCAACCTGGCCCGTCACCTCAAGGTCGACCCGGAAACCGCGCTGCGTGGCGCCAATGCCAAGTTCGAACGACGTTTCCGATTTATCGAACAGGCATTGCGCGATACGCATCAATCCATAGAAGATTGCACCCTCGAAGAGTTGGACGCCCTGTGGGGTGAAGCCAAACGCCAGGAAAAGAACATGTCCAGCTGCGGTTGAGCGGCTGCCTAAGTGAGTAAGCACCATGAGCATTTCCCTTCGCGATCAGTTGCTCAAAGCAGGTCTGGTCAACCAAAAGCAGGCCAAGCAGGTCGGCAAAGAGAAACAGAAGCAGCAGCGCCTGGTCCACAAGGGCCAGATCGAGGCCGATGACACCCAGGCCCGCCTGGCTGCCGAAGCGAAGGCCGAGAAGGTCAAGCGCGACCAGGAACTCAATCGCCAGCAGCAGGAAAAAGCCGAGGCCAAGGCCCGCACGGCCCAGGTCAAGCAACTGATCGAGACCTCGCGCCTGCCCAAGCTGACCACCGAGGATTACTACAACTTCGTGGATGACAAGAAGGTCAAGCGCCTGTCGGTCAACACGTTGATGCGCAACAAGCTGAGCAACGGCTCCTTGGCGATCGTGCATCACGGTGGTGGTTACGAGGTGATCCCGCGTGAAGCGGCGCTGAAGATCCAGGAGCGTGCGCCAGAGCGCATCGTGCAGCTCAACATCCTCACCGAAAGCCAGGTGCCGGACGAGGATGATCCATACGCCGCCTACCAGATCCCGGATGATCTGATGTGGTAAGGCTGTAGAAACAACAAACCCCGCTCAAAAGGCGGGGTTTTTGTTGATAGGTACTCCGGCTGCGTGGGCTGGAGCACCTATAGGATTTCGATACTCAGGAGCTTTCTGCCTGGCGTTTCATCTCAAGCGACTCGAGCTCGTTCTTATAATTGTGAGCGTCACTCTCGTTGTGAAACATGCCGACCAGCAGGTCTTGTTGGTGTACATCCCAGATGTGAATCCCATGGCCCAGCGCTTCATGGGACATATGTGCATCGTCGCGTTCAGTTACTTTTACAGTCATCTGCTTGCTCCAATCTCTGGTGGGTCTGCGGCAAGTCGTCGCAGGCCTTTGTTATATGTTTTGTTAGCTTGCTAAGTAAACCGACTTTTCGCGCAACAATTCATTGCAGGAACTGCAACAGTGCTGCAGGCCTTGAGGATTGGGGGGTTGCGGTATGGGTGCTGGAGTTTTATGACAGAAGTTTCATGTTGAGAGCCCGCTATCGCCATCGCAGGCAAGCCTCTACATAGAATCCGCAGGCAAAAAAAAGCCCCGCAGTCAGCGAGGCTCTTTTTTTGACTCATCAGCCGATCAGCTACCTTTGACAGCCTTGCCGTCAACCGTACCGTCTTGCAGCATGATGTTGTATTCCTTGCCGTCAGTCTCGACCTGACGCAGGGCAACCAGGATGCCGCCCTGGTCCTTGGCAAACCACATCTGGGTGATGCGCTTGCTTTGGGTTGGGTCACGCACGCGCTCAACCTTGATCGCGTCGATGGAGCCGACCTTGGTCTGGACCTTTTCCGGGCCGATCACGCGGAAGTCGTAGGTGTCGACGTCGGTGCCTTCGACCACGTTGTAGCTCATGCTTTTCTTGCCAGCGGCAACGTCGCGCTGCAGGGCCAGCTGGTAGGTCGACTTGTCGAGCATGCCGCTTTGCAGGGCCACGTTGACCGGGTCTTTGTTTTCAAAACCGGTGACTTTCTTGGCGGTTTGATCAAAGTCCAGGTTGATCTTCTTGGCTTTGCCCAGGCCACCGCGTTCGAAGATGTAGCTCTTCGGTTGCAGGGTGTCCTTGTCAAACAGGATCACGCTGGTTTCGGTGAGGCTGGCGATCATCATGGAAGCCTTGAAGTTCAAGGTCCAGGTGCCGTCGCCATTCTTGGCCAGGCTGCGTTCAGCCGAACCACTCATGGGCAACTGTTTCCAGTCGGCGGTGTAGCTAACGGAGAAAGGGTGAAGGTCTGCCGCTTGCACGGCAGGCAAGGCAAACAGAGCAAAAGCGAAGAGCAAGGCGCGACGCATAAAATCTCCTAGGTTCGAATCAAGTGGCCGCTGGCCGCGAGTAACTGACCGTCCAATAATGCACCCTGCTCACCAAGAATCAACCGCCCCTCGGCAAACCAGCGCACTGCCAGCGGGTAAATCCTGTGTTCCTGGGCGTGAACCCGTTGCGCAAGGCTCTGCGCTGAGTCATCCGACTCTACCGGAACCACTGCCTGTACGACCAGAGGCCCGCCATCGAGTTCCTCGGTGACGAAGTGCACGCTGCAGCCATGCTCGCTGTCGCCGGCGTCGAGCGCCCGCTGGTGCGTGTGCATGCCTTTGTATTTAGGCAGGAGGGAAGGGTGGATGTTGAGCAGGCGCCCAGCATAGTGCCGCACGAAATCAGCGCTGAGGATGCGCATGAAACCGGCGAGGACCACGAGTTTGGGATTGAAGGCGTCGATCAGTTCGACCAAGGCGGCATCGAAGGCTTCGCGGCCTTCGAAGGCCTTGTGATCCAGGGAGCGGGTGGCGATACCCGCGTCGCTGGCGCGTTGCAGGCCGAACGCGTCGCTGCGGTTGGAGATCACCGCAGCGATGCGCACCGGGCTGTCGCCGGTGCGCGTGCTGTCGATCAGGGCCTGCAAGTTACTGCCGGTGCCGGAGAGCAGCACCACGACATCACAGGTCTGGGACATCAATGAGCCTTGAGGTTCTTCAGTTCAACCTGGGCCGCGCCTTCCGGTGCGGTGGCGATCTGACCGATGACCCAGGGCTGCTCGCCCGCTTCACGCAGTACGTTCAACGCGGTTTCAACGTGCTCTTGGGCCACGCAGATGACCATGCCGACGCCGCAGTTCAGCACGCGGTGCATTTCGTTTTCGTTGACGTTGCCTTTCTCTTGCAGCCAGTCGAAGACTGCAGGACGCTGCCAGCTGGCCACGTCGACAATCGCCTGGGCGCCTTTTGGCAGCACGCGCGGGATGTTGTCCAGCAGGCCGCCACCCGTGATGTGGGCCATGGCCTTGACGGCGCCAGTGTCCTTGATCAGCTTGAGCAGTGGCTTGACGTAGATGCGGGTCGGGGCCATCAGCAGGTCGGTCAGCGGTTTGCCGTCGAGCTGGATGTTTTCGATGTCGGCGCCGGACACTTCGATGATCTTGCGGATCAGCGAGTAGCCGTTGGAGTGCGGGCCGGACGATGGCAGGGCGAGCAGGGCATCACCGGCGGCAACCTTGGAGCCGTCGATGATCTCGGCTTTCTCGACCACACCGACGCAGAAGCCGGCCAGGTCGTAGTCTTCGCCTTCGTACATGCCTGGCATTTCAGCGGTTTCGCCGCCGACCAGGGAGCAACCCGACAGTTCGCAACCGGCGCCAATGCCGGTCACAACCTGGGTGGCGGTCTCGACGTTGAGCTTGCCGGTGGCGTAGTAGTCCAGAAAGAACAATGGCTCGGCGCCGCACACCACCAGGTCGTTGACGCACATGGCCACCAGGTCGATGCCGATGCTGTCGTGCTTGTTCAGGTTCAGTGCCAGGCGCAGCTTGGTGCCCACGCCGTCGGTGCCGGAGACCAGCACTGGCTGTTTGTAGCCGGCCGGGATCTCGCAGAGGGCGCCGAAACCGCCCAGGCCGCCCATGACTTCGGGGCGCGCAGTGCGCTTGGCGACGCTCTTGATGCGTTCGACCAATGCTTCACCGGCGTCGATGTCTACACCGGCGTCCTTGTAGCTCAGGGAGGGTTGCTTGCTCATGATCCAGGCCTTTAGGGGGGATTCAGGGGTAACGACCGGGCGGGCGGGGGCTTTTATAAAGGCCACGCCGTTGACGGTCTGCGAAGGCGCGCGATTTTATCAGGCTTGAGGGGCAGCGGCCATCCTCGGGCCGACGGGCAGAGGCATATGGGTTAAAAAAATGCTAATCCGGTCTGCTTTGGTACGTATTAAGGTATAGCCTTGAACCCGCTATCGTTATGACAGTACGAAAACTTACCGATACCCGTGAATGTTTTGCCAGCCGCTGTGGTCACAGCCCTGGTAAGCCGAATTCACGCGGTCTGTTCCAGCCGCTAAATTTGTCGTTCGGGAATCTTCCATGCGTCTGTGTAAATTCTTCTTTGTAGGCTGCTTGTCGTTGGTCAGCCTGGCGAGTCATGCCGAAACCCTCAATGGCCTGTATCAAGTGCTCGAACCCGTCAGTAGCCAGTCGCCGCAAGAGCGCGACCAGGCGACCCAGCGTGCCGTGCAAACCCTGGTGATCCGCCTGACCGGCGACGCCAAGGCCGCCGATGGCCCGGGCCTGGCGGCGGTTCGCAAGGACCCGCAGCAAATCATCACGCAATACGGCTACGACGCCGGCCCGCCGGAAAGCCTGCAAGTGGATTTTGACCCGGTCAGCACCGATCGCGCCTTGCGTGATGCGGGTCTGTCGATCTGGGGCAGCAACCGGCCGTCGATCCTTGGCTGGTGGCTGAATGACTCTACCGAAGGCAGCAGTCTGGTCGGTGATGGCCAAAGCGTCGCCCAGGCACTGCGTCGCGCGGCGCAGCACCGTGGGCTGCCGTTGCGGCTGCCGCTGGGTGACTTGGAAGAGCAGGTAGTGGCCACCGCGTCCAACCTGGAAAGCGCCGACGCCACGCCACTGCGCGCCGCCTCCGAGCGCTACGGCGCGGATGCCCTGTTGGCCGTGCATGCACGCCAGGAAGGCAACCAGTGGCAGGCCAAGTGGCGCTTGTGGCTGGGCGACAAGAGCGAGCAGGGCAGCGTCCAAGGCGCCGATACGGGCGCGGTGGCCGATGCCGTCATGCTGGCGGTCAGCCAGAAGCTGGCACCGCGCTTTGCGGTCAAGGCCGGGGTAAGCAGCGAGCAGTTGCTCGAAGTACAAGGCATGAACCTGGAGCGCTATGCCGCCCTGGGGCATCTGCTCGAGCCGTTTGGTGGCCAGCCGCAGTCTGTGGATGGCGACCGCATCGTCTATCGCGTCAACGGCAGTGTCGATCAATTGCGTACTCAGTTGGGCCTGGCCAAGTTGCAGGAGGTTGGGCCTGGTGAAGCACCAGCGGCAGCAACGCCTGCGGCGCAACTGCGGTTTCGTTGGTAACAGTTCTTCCTTATATAGAAGCAATGGAGTGGTTTATGGCGGATACGCGTCGTTGGGTGTGGCTTGGTGGGCTGGTCCTGCTGTGCGCGTTTGTTTTCTTGCTGCATTCGATCCTGACGCCGTTCCTGGTTGCGTTGCTGCTGGCCTACCTGTTTGATCCGGTGGTGGATCGCCTGGAGAAGGTCGGCTTGTCACGGACCTGGGGCGTGGTGACGGTTTTCGCCTTGTTCACCCTGATCATCACGGCGCTGGTGCTGGTGCTGGTGCCGATGTTGGCCAAGCAATTGTTCCGCCTCTATGAACTGGCCCCGCAGATGCTGGATTGGCTGCAGCACACGGCGATGCCGTGGGCCCAGGCCAAGCTGGGGCTGGCGAATGGGTTCTGGAAGTTCGACAAGGTCAAGGCCGCGATCAGCGAGCATATGGGGCAGACCACCGATATTGTCGGCGTCGTACTCAGCCAGGCCACGGCGTCCAGCCTGGCGCTGATAGGCTGGTTGACCAATCTGGTGCTGATCCCGGTGGTGGCGTTCTACCTACTGCGCGACTGGGACATCATGATGGCCAAGATCCGCAGCCTGCTGCCGCGCAACCGTGAAGAGCGCATCGTCTCGCTGGCAGAGGAGTGTCATGAGGTGCTGGGTGCGTTTGTGCGCGGTCAGTTGCTGGTGATGCTGGCCCTGGGGGTTATCTATGCTGCCGGCCTGATGGCGATCGGCCTGGAACTGGGCTTGTTGATTGGCCTGATCGCCGGCCTGGCGGCCATCGTGCCGTACATGGGCTTTGTGATTGGTATCGGCGCGGCGCTGGTGGCCGGGTTGTTCCAGTTTGGTGGCGACCTGTACCCGATGCTCGGGATTGTCGCGGTGTTCATGGTCGGCCAGGCGCTCGAAGGCATGGTGCTCACGCCGTTGTTGGTGGGGGATCGGATCGGTCTGCACCCGGTGGCGGTGATCTTTGCGATCCTGGCGGGCGGAGAGCTGTTCGGCTTTACTGGCATCTTGCTGGCGTTGCCGGTGGCGGCGGTGATCATGGTGCTGGTGCGCCATGTGCATGACTTGTACAAGGATTCGGATGTGTACACGGGGGTCGAAGACCCTGATCTGTAAACGTTGCGTCACAAACCCGGCCTTGGTCGGGTTTGTTGTTTCTGGGGGTGGGGCGTCAAACAATCCGCGCAAAACCGGTAAGTTAACGCAAACCTTTGATTTTGCTTGTGGTCTGCTGCATTGTGCGCCCGGCGTCACGGGTATAAACTTTGCAAACTTTACACAGAGGCCACTAGCGGTTCGTTTGGAGCCGTTCAGTCAGCATGAAACCGATTCAGCTGCCCTTGGGTGTGCGTCTGCGTGACGACGCCACCTTTATCAACTACTACCCAGGCGCCAATGCCGCTGCACTCGGCTATGTCGAGCGGCTCTGCGAAGCCGACGCCGGGTGGACCGAAAGCCTGATCTATCTGTGGGGCAAGCACGGCGTAGGGCGTACTCACCTGTTGCAGGCCGCGTGTTTGCGTTTTGAACAGATGGGCGAGCCGGCGGTTTATTTGCCGTTGGCCGAGTTGATGGATCGCGGTATCGGTATCTTCGACCACCTTGAGCAATATGAGCTGGTCTGCCTGGACGATCTACAGGCCATCGCCGGCAAGGCGGAGTGGGAAGAGGCGTTGTTTCATCTGTTCAACCGTTTGCGTGACAGCGGCCGGCGCTTGCTGATCGCTGCATCCACCTCGCCGCGGGAGCTGCCGGTCAAGCTGGCGGATCTCAAATCTCGCCTGACCCTGGCGCTGATCTTCCAGATGCGTCCCCTGTCTGACGAGGACAAATTGCGTGCCCTGCAATTGCGGGCCTCCCGTCGCGGCCTGCACCTCACCGATGAGGTCGGGCACTTCATTCTGACCCGCGGTACCCGCAGCATGAGCGCGTTGTTCGATTTGCTCGAACAGCTCGATCAGGCCTCTCTGCAAGCCCAGCGCAAGCTGACGATTCCTTTCCTCAAGGAAACCCTCGGCTGGTAGCCAGCCCTTTGTTTTCGGGGCTTTCGGCAAAATCCAGGCGCCAGAAAACCTGCGTTTGGGCCGGGTTGGCCACGCAAATCGGTCGCATAGGGTGTTAAGGGCTTAGATGTCATCGTCCAAACAAGAAGTCACATAGATCACGATTGAATTTGCAAATCGATCTGATAGCGGGCATAGTCTCGGCTTCTTTACACATCAGCCACGGTCGTGCCCATGCTAAATCGCTTCGCACCCCTCGTGCCTCTCGCACTCGTTACCTTGTTGTTTGGTTGCGCCTCCCACCCTCAACAGGTGGCCGAGCAGCAAAAACCTCAGGTTCAAAATCAGGCAAAATTCGTCGCTGCACAGTCTGCTTCTGTTTATGAAGAAGAGCTGGCGACTGAAAAGGAACTGGGCGCCTTCTCCGGCAACAAGCCTTACCAGCTTCCAGTCCTGGCCGACAGCATTCTCGAACGCGGCATGTCCCTGATCGGTACCCGTTACCGTTTCGGTGGTACCTCTGAAGCCGGTTTCGACTGCAGCGGCTTCATCGGCTACCTGTTTCGTGAAGAAGCTGGCATGAACCTGCCACGCTCCACTCGCGAAATGATCAACGTGAATGCACCGTTGGTCGCACGCAACAACCTCAAGCCCGGTGATCTGCTTTTCTTTAGTACTGCTGGCCGTGGTCGCGTAAGCCATGCCGGTATCTACCTGGGCGATAACCAGTTTATCCACTCCAGCAGCCGTCGCAGTGGCGGTGTCCGAGTCGACAACCTGGGCGATAGCTACTGGAGCAAAACCTTCATCGAAGCCAAGCGTGCACTCGCCATGGCCCCGACGACGGTTACCGCTAGCAAGTAAACTTAAAGTGATACTTGAAGTTTGACGTGTAAGCGCTAGAATCCCTGGATATTGTTGTAAACCGTACGCGCGAGCTCTGCTTGCGCGTTCTGGTTTTCAGCGTTCGGCAGCGAAAGCCGCATCCAGACCAGGATTGTTCTGCACATGTCGACCTCGGCCCGCCTGATTCTTATTGTTTGCGCCGCGCTCCTCAGCGCCTGCGCCAGCCGTCCACCGCCCGCTCCCGTAGCGGTGAAGCCCAAGCCGGTGTTCAACTATTCCACCCAGAATTTCTCGCCTGTCGCCGAAGACGTGCTCTTTCGCGCGCTCGGCCTGGTCGGTACGCCTTATCGCTGGGGCGGCAACACGCCGGACTCAGGCTTTGATTGCAGCGGCCTGATCGGTTTTGTCTACCGCGATGCGGCCGGCATCTCCCTGCCACGCACCACCCGCGAACTGATCGTGATGCGCGCCCAGGATGTGAGTGAAGAGAACCTGCAAACCGGTGATCTGCTGTTCTTTGCCACCGGCGGCGGCTCACAGGTCAGCCATGCCGGCATCTATGTGGGCGAGGGCCGCTTCGTGCACGCGCCGCAAACCGGCGGCACGGTGAAGCTGGACACCTTGTCCAAGGCGTATTGGCAGAATGCTTACCTGAGCGCCAAGCGCGTGTTGCCAGGGAATCTGGCACGTAATCCCTGAGCTGACAGAGATCTGAATGTGGGAGCGGGCTTGTGTGGGAGCGGGCTTGCTCGCGAAGGCGCCGGATCAGACCACACATCTGTGACTGACACACCGCCTTCGCGAGCAAGCCCGCTCCCACATGGGTTTTGTGGTGGTCTGAAGCCTGTCTACTTAGCCGCCGACACCCGCCACACCTTATTTCCCACATCATCTGCCACCAGCAAATCCCCCTGCTGATCAATCACCACGCCCACCGGCCGGCCCATGGCTTTCTCATCTTTGTCGAGGAACCCGGTCAGCACATCCACCGGCTGTCCCTTGGGCTGGCCAGCCTCGAACGGTACGAAGATCACCTTGTAGCCACTGTGGGGCTTGCGATTCCACGAACCATGCTGGCCGATGAATGCGCCATTCGTGAAGGGGGCGGGCAATTTGCTGTTCTCGGCAAACGTCAGTCCCAGCGAGGCGGTATGCGGGCCTACGGCGTAGTATGGTGCAATCGCCTTGGCCACCAGGTCGAGGTTTTGCGGATTGACTCGCGCATCCACATGCTGTCCGTAGTAGCTGAACGGCCAGCCATAGAAGGCGCCATCCTGAACCGAGGTGATGTAGTCCGGCACCAGGTCGCTACCGATTTCATCGCGCTCGTTCACCGCCGTCCACAGCTTGCCGCTTTGTGGTTCCCAGGCCATGCCGTTAGGGTTGCGCAGGCCCGAGGCGAAAATGCGGTGCTGGCCGCTGGCGCGGTCTACTTCCCAGATCGCCGCCCGGCCTTCTTCTGCCTGCAGGCCGTTTTCACCAACGTTGCTGTTGGAGCCTACGCTTACATACAGCTTGCGGCCGTCTTTGCTCGCCACCACGTTCTTGGTCCAGTGGTGGTTGATGCTGCCGCCGGGTAGGTCGACCACCTTGGTACCGGCTGCCTTGATCGCGGTTGCTCCCGGTTGGTAGGGGAAGCGCAGCAGCTTGTCCGAGTCCGCCACATACAGATCATTGCCCACCAGGGTCATGCCGAAGGGCGAATTGAGGTTTTCAAGAAATACTGTCCGGGTCTCGGCGATGCCATCGTGGTCGGCATCGCGCAGCAACGTGATGCGGTTCGGGCTAGGCACACCTGCACCGGCTCGGCCCATGACCTTTTCCATCACCCAGCCACGAATGCCCTTTGAGTCATCGGGTTTGGGCGGCGCATTGGTTTCTGCCACCAGTACGTCGCCATTGGGCAGCACATACAGCCAGCGCGGGTGGTCCAGGCCCTCGGCAAACGCCGCCACCTGGGTGCCCGCGGCGGGAGTTGGCTTCGCACCCGCAGGCCAGCCGATGGCTGGCGCGATGTTTACCGTGGGGATCAGGGTCTTGTTCGGCTCCGGTAGCTTGGGGGAAGGCCCGGTTCCGTCAGACACTTGCAAGGTCGAACTTTCACCGCAGGCGGCGAGGGCGCCTGCGAACATGATCAGTAGGGCAAGTCGGGTCTTGTGCATGTTTTTCTCCTGGGTACCTGCAAGGGTAGAGGCATGCAGCGGTCCGATGGTTCAAGTGCGAAGCCGGCTTTAATTGACGCTCCACCCCCAACCCTCTACCCTTCGCGACTTGTTCCAGGTGCTCTGTGACCCACGGGTCGACCGAGTGAAACAGGGAAGCCGGTGAGTGAGCGCACTTGTACACAGTGCTGCCGCGATCCCGGCGCTGCCCCCGCAACGGTAAATGAGTCAAGACCCTGCTTTCTGCCACTGTATCGCCCCGCGATATGGGAAGGCGCAGCGTCGGCGATCGCCACTCATGAGCCCGGAGACCGGCCTGAAACATCCAACAGCATCACGGTGGGCGATGCTTGGCTGTCTGTTTTGTCTTTTTCCTGCCCGCCGTTTTTTGTCCAGCCCCAACGGAGAGCTGCCATGACCGATTCCCCTGAACGCGACGAACGCCACCTGGCGCGCATGCTGCGCAAAAAAGCCGTGATCGACGAGCGCATCGCCAACTCGCCCAACGAATGCGGTTTGCTGCTGGTGCTCACCGGCAACGGCAAAGGCAAGAGCAGCTCTGCGTTCGGCATGCTGGCTCGGGCCATGGGCCACGGCATGCAGTGCGGTGTGGTGCAGTTCATCAAGGGGCGCAACAGCACGGGCGAAGAGCTGTTCTTCCGCCGCTTCCCTGAGCAAGTGCGTTTTCACGTCATGGGCGAAGGCTTCACCTGGGAAACCCAGGACCGCCAACGTGACATCGCCGCCGCCGAAGCCGCCTGGGCGGTGTCCCGCGAGCTGCTGCAAGATCCCACCATCGGCCTTGTCGTCCTTGACGAACTGAACATCGCCCTCAAACACGGCTACCTCGATCTGGACCAAGTACTCAGCGACCTGCAAGCCCGTCCGCCGATGCAACACGTAGTGGTCACCGGCCGTGGCGCCAAGCCCGAGCTGATCGAAATGGGCGACACCGTCACCGAAATGGGCATGCTCAAGCACGCGTTCCAGGCCGGTATCAAGGCACAGAAGGGCGTCGAACTTTGAATCAGCCCCGTCATTGCCCGGCCGTCTTGATCGCCGCACCGGCGTCCGGCCAGGGCAAAACCACCGTCACCGCCGCGCTCGCCCGTTTGCACCGCAACCTGGGGCGCAAGGTGCGCGTGTTCAAATGCGGGCCGGACTTTCTCGACCCGATGATCCACGAGCGCGCCAGTGGTGCGCCGGTGTATCAATTGGACATGTGGATGGTGGGAGAGCAGGAAAGTCGTCGCCTGTTGTGGGAAGCCGCCGGCGAGGCAGACCTGATCCTCATTGAAGGCGTGATGGGCCTGTTCGACGGCACGCCGTCCAGCGCTGACCTGGCGCGCCACTTTGGCGTGCCGGTGCTCGGTGTGATCGACGGCACCGCCATGGCCCAGACCTTCGGCGCCCTCGCGCTGGGCCTGGCGCGTTATCAGCCGGACCTGCCGTTCGCCGGCGTGCTGGCCAACCGCGTGGGCACGCTGCGCCACGCACAATTGCTCGAAGGCAGTCTGACCGAAGGCCTGCGCTGGTACGGGGCGCTGTCCCGCGAGACCGGGATCGAATTGCCCAGCCGCCACCTGGGCCTGGTACAAGCCAGCGAACTGAATGACCTCGACCTGCGCCTCGATGCCGCCGCCCAAGCCCTGGGCAGCAGTTGCGAAGTCGCATTGCCGCCGCCGGTGACGTTCGCTGCGCCGCAGATCATTGAGGCCGAGCCGTTGCTCAACGGCGTACGCATTGCCGTGGCTCGCGACGAAGCCTTCGCCTTCACCTACGGCGCCAGCCTCGATCTGTTGCGGGCGATGGGCGCCGAGTTGCACTTCTTCTCGCCGATCCATGACCGCCAATTGCCTGACGCCGACAGCCTGTATCTGCCGGGTGGTTACCCGGAATTGCATCACCAGGCGCTGTCGGAAAACACCGCGATGCTCGATGCGATCCGTGCCCATCACGCTGCTGGCAAACCACTGCTCGCCGAGTGCGGCGGCATGTTGTACCTGCTGGACTCGCTCACCGATGTCGACGGCCAGCGCGCCGAGTTGCTCGGTCTGCTGCAGGGCGATGCCGTGATGCAAAAGAAACTGGCCGCCCTGGCCCTGCAAAATGTCGAACTGCCGGAAGGCACATTGCGCGGTCACACCTATCACCACTCCCTGACCAGCACCGACTGCACGCCGATTGCCCGTGGCGTGAGCCCCAACGGTGGGCGTGGTGCCGAGGCGGTTTTCCGACAGGGGCGGATGACGGCTTCCTACGTGCACTTTTACTTTCCGTCGAATCCGGCGGCGGTGGCGGCACTGTTTGCGCCAGACCGGGAGGGCGCTATCGCAGGCAAGCCAGCTCCCACAGGGGATCGCGTCGAAACCCAATCCAATGTGGGAGCGGGCTTGCCCGCGAAGAGGCCATGACCGACAACGCCTTCCCAGAGGCCGACCGCCAGGCCGTCTACCGCGCCATCGCCGAACGCCGCGACATGCGCCACTTCAGCGGCGGCACCGTCGCGCCTGAACTGCTGCAGCGCCTGCTCCAGGCCGCACACCAGGCGCCCAGCGTCGGCCTGATGCAACCCTGGCGCTTCATCCGTATCAGCGACCGCCAACTGCGTGGGCAAATCCAGCAACTGGTGGAAGAAGAACGCATCCGCACCGCCGAAGCCCTGGGCGAGCGCTCCGACGAATTCATGAAGCTCAAGGTCGAAGGCATCCACGATTGCGCCGAGGTATTGGTAGCAGCGCTGATGGACGACCGCGAGCGCCACATCTTCGGTCGTCGCACCTTGCCGGAAATGGACATGGCCTCGCTGTCCTGTGCCATCCAGAACCTGTGGCTGGCTGCCCGCGTCGAAGGCCTGGGCATGGGCTGGGTCTCGCTGTTCGAGCCCCAGGCCCTGGCCGACCTGCTGGGCCTGCCGCCCGGCGCCAAACCCCTGGCCGTGCTGTGCCTGGGCCCGGTCGCTGCGTTCTACCCGGCGCCGATGTTGCAACTCGAAGGCTGGACCGAGCCGCGGCCGCTGAGTGACATGCTGTACGAAAATTCTTGGGGAGTGAGTCAATGAGTGTGGCCTTGCTGTGTGTCGCCGCAGTCGCGCTGGATGCGCTGCTGGGCGAACCCAGGCGCTGGCATCCGCTGGTGGCGTTCGGCAATTTCGCCGGGCGCATCGAGCAACGCTTCAACAGCGGTGGCCGGGGCTGGCGCAGCCATGGCGTGACCGCGTGGTTTATCGCCGTGGTGCCGTTGACCCTGCTGGCCACGGCTTTGTCGTGGGCGCCGTATATCGGCTGGATCTTGGAGATCCTGGCGTTGTACTGCGCCCTCGGCATGCGCAGCCTTGGCGAGCACGTGATCCCGGTCGCCCAGGCGCTGCGCAGTGATGACCTGGACGAAGCGCGAAAACGTGTGAGTTACCTTGTCAGCCGTCAGACCAGCGAACTGGACCGTACCGAAGTCGCCCGCGCCGCCACCGAGTCGGTACTGGAGAACGGCAGCGACGCGGTATTCGCCGCGCTGTTCTGGTTTGTCGTTGCCGGTGTGCCGGGCGTGGTGCTGTACCGCCTGAGCAACACCCTCGACGCCATGTGGGGCTATCGCAACGAACGCTTCGAACGTTTCGGTTGGGCGGCGGCCAAGATCGACGACGTGCTGAACTATATTCCTGCGCGCCTGGTGGCATTGACCTACGCGTTGCTGGGCAAAACCCGCCTGGCGTTGAAGTGCTGGCGTACCCAGGGCCCGACGTGGGACAGCCCCAACGCCGGCCCGGTGATGGCGGCCGGCGCTGGTGCGCTGGGTGTCGAATTGGGCGGCGCCGCGATTTATCACGGCGAAGTACATCAACGTCCGCAACTGGGCGAAGGCCCGGCGGCGGATGCGGACTCCATCGACCGAGGCTGGCAACTGGTGCAGCGCGGCGTATGGTTGTGGCTGCTGATCCTATGCGCGGGGGCGCAATTCTATGCTTGAGCACGGTGGCCGGCTGCGCAAGGCAGCGATTCAATACGGGATTGCCGAGGCCGATTGGCTCGACCTGTCCAGCGGCCTCGCGCCGTGGCCGTGGGCGATCCCGGAAATTCCGCTGCGGGCCTGGGCGCGCTTGCCGGAAACCGACGACGGCCTGGAACGCGCCGCCAGCGAATATTACGGCGCCGCCCATTTGCTGCCGGTGCCGGGCTCCCAGGCGGCGATCCAACTGTTGCCGCGCTTGCGGCGGGCGGGCAAGGTCGGCGTGCTGTCGCCGTGCTATGCCGAACACGCCGAAGCCTGGCGCCGCGCCGGTTATGTGGTGCGCGAAGTGCTGGAGCAGGAAGTCGACTTCTTTCTCGACAACCTCGACGTGCTGGTGGTGGTCAATCCGAACAATCCCACCGGCCTCAGCCTGAGTCCGCAACGCCTGCTGGACTGGCACGCGCGGCTGGCGCAGCGGGGCGGCTGGCTGGTGGTGGATGAAGCCTTCATGGACGTCACGCCGCACCTGAGCCTGGCGAGCCAGGCCCATCAGGTCGGGTTGATTGTGTTGCGCTCGTTCGGCAAGTTCTTTGGGTTGGCCGGTGTGCGCCTCGGTTTTGTCCTGGCCGAGCGCAAGTTGCTCAGGCTGCTTGCCGAGCAGGTGGGACCCTGGGCCGTCAGCGGCCCCACCCGCGTGCTGGGCCAAGTCTGCCTGGCGGATACGGCCGGGCACACGCGCCAGCGCGAGCGTTGTATCGAGGCCAGCCAGCGGCTGTTCGACCTGCTTGAGCGCCACGGCTTCCAACCCCACGGCGGCTGTGCCTTGTTCCAATGGCTGATCACCCCGCATGCCGAGCGCATGCACGAATTCATGGCGCAGCGCGGCATCTTGCTGCGCCTGTTCGTTCACGACAGCAGCCTGCGTTTTGGCTTGCCTGATAGCGCCGCCGATTGGCTGCGCCTTGACGAAGCGCTGACAGCCTACAAGGACGCTGCATGAGTACGCTGATGGTGCAAGGCACCACCTCCGATGCCGGCAAGAGCACCCTGGTCACCGCGCTGTGCCGTTGGCTGGTCCGTCAGGGCGTGGCCGTGGCGCCGTTCAAGCCGCAGAACATGGCCCTCAACAGCGCCGTGACGGCCGAAGGTGGCGAGATCGGCCGCGCCCAAGCCGTGCAGGCCCAGGCCGCCAACCTGGCGCCCCATACCGACATGAACCCGGTGCTGCTCAAGCCCAACAGTGACACCGGTTCCCAGGTGATCATCCACGGCCGTGCCGTCACCAGCATGAACGCCGTGGCCTATCACGATTACAAAGCCATCGCGATGCAAGCCGTGCTGGCCTCCCATGCACGCCTGAGCGATGCCTATCCGGTGGTGATGGTGGAGGGCGCGGGCTCCCCGGCGGAGATCAACCTGCGCGCCAACGACATCGCCAACATGGGCTTCGCCGAAGCCGTGGATTGCCCGGTGCTGCTGATCGCCGACATCAATCGTGGCGGCGTATTCGCGCACCTGGTCGGCACCCTGGAATTGCTTTCGCCGAGCGAACAGGCGCGGGTCAAAGGCTTCATCATCAACCGTTTTCGCGGCGATATTGCGTTGTTGCAACCCGGCCTGGATTGGCTGCAAGCGCGCACCGGCAAGCCTGTGGTGGGCGTATTGCCCTACGTGATGGACCTGCACCTGGAAGCCGAAGATGGTATCGACAAGCGCCAGATCGACAAGGCCGCCCAAGTGCTCAAGGTGGTGGTGCCGGTGTTGCCGCGCATCAGCAACCACACGGATTTCGACCCGCTGCGCCTGCATCCCCAGGTGGATTTGCAATTTGTCGGGCCGGGCCAGCCGATTCCGCCTGCCGACCTGATCATCCTGCCGGGCTCGAAAAGCGTGCGCAGCGACCTGGCCTACTTGCGTGCCAACGGCTGGGACAGCGCCGTGGCGCGACATTTGCGCTATGGCGGCAAAGTGCTTGGCATTTGCGGCGGCTTGCAGATGCTCGGCGAGCAGGTTCACGACCCGTTGGGCCTGGAAGGGCCGTCGGGCTCCAGCCATGGCTTGGGGCTGCTGGCCTTCAGCACCACGCTGGAAGAAGAAAAGCAGCTGCGCAACGTGCGCGGGCGCCTGCTGTTGGAAAACGCCGAGGTCAGCGGGTATGAGATCCATGCGGGCGTGACGTCCGGCAGCGCGCTGGCGAACGCCGCCGTGTTGTTGGATGACGGTCGCAGCGACGGCGCCCAGAGTGCGGATGGGCAGATCCTCGGCACCTACCTTCACGGCCTGTTCGAAACCCCGGCCGCGTGCAGCGCGTTGCTGCGCTGGGCGGGCTTGCAGGATGTGCAAAGCGTGGATTACCACGCGTTGCGCGAGCGTGACATCGAGCGGTTGGCGGACTTGGTGGAGAACCACCTGGACACTGAATTGCTGCGCACGCTGTGTGGGATTTAACTGTATGTGGGTTTCAACTGCTGCACTGCTCCCACAGGAAGGTGTGACCTTATGCTGCAACTGATCCTCGGCGGCGCCCGCTCCGGCAAAAGCCGTCTCGCCGAAAAGCTCGCCAGCGACAGCGCGTTGCCGGTCATCTACATCGCCACCAGCCAGCCGCTGGACGGTGAGATGAACGAACGCGTCGCCCTGCATCGCCAGCGTCGCCCCGACCACTGGGGGCTGATCGAAGAACCCGTCGAACTCGCCCGCGTCCTGCGCGAAAACGCCGCCGCCGGCCGCTGCCTGTTGGTGGATTGCCTGACGCTGTGGCTGACCAACCTGCTGATGCTCGAAGACCCCCAGCGCCTGGCGTTCGAGCGCGATCAACTGCTGGAAACCCTGGCCGCGCTGCCGGGTGAAATCATTTTTGTCAGCAACGAGACCGGCCTCGGTGTCGTGCCGCTGGGCGAATTGACTCGCCGCTATGTGGATGAAGCCGGTTGGCTGCATCAAGCTTTGGCTGAGCGTTGTCAGCGTGTTGTCCTGACGGTTGCCGGCCTGCCCCTGACTTTGAAAGGTACTGCGTTATGACTGACATCTGGTGGCTCAACCCATGTAAGGCGATTGACACTGCGGCGTACGAACAAGCCTTGGCGCGTCAGCAGCAACTGACCAAACCGGCGGGTTCCCTTGGCCAGCTGGAAGCGTTGGCCGTGCAATTGGCCGGCTTGCAGGGGCAGGTCAAACCTTCGGTGGATCAACTGTGGATCGCGATCTTTGCCGGTGATCATGGTGTGGTCGCCGAAGGCGTGTCGGCGTTTCCCCAGGAAGTCACCGGGCAGATGCTGCATAACTTTGTCACCGGCGGTGCCGCTATCAGCGTACTGGCGCGGCAGTTGGACGCGCAGTTGGAAGTGATCGACCTCGGCACGGTCACGCCGTCGCTGAACCTGCCTGGGGTACGTCACCTGAACATCGGCGCGGGCACCGCCAACTTCGTCAACGGCCCGGCGATGACTGGAGCCCAGGGGCGGTTGGCGTTGCAAGCCGGTCGTGACAGTGCGCGTCGCGCACTGGCGAGCGGTGCGCAGTTGTTTATCGGCGGTGAGATGGGCATCGGCAACACCACTGCCGCCAGTGCGCTGGCGCGTGCGTTGCTCGATTGCCCGGTCAGCGATCTGACGGGGCCGGGCACCGGCTTGAATGCCCAAGGCGTCAGTCACAAGGTTGCGGTGATCGAGCGGGCACTGGCGGTGCACGCCGGGCAGCGCGATGACGTGTTGCACACCCTGTTCAATCTCGGCGGCTTTGAAATTGCAGCGCTGGTCGGCGCATACCTGGCCTGCGCCCAGGAAGGCATCGTGGTGCTGGTGGACGGGTTTATCTGCAGCGTCGCCGCGCTGGTGGCCACACGCCTGAACCCGGGCTGCCGCGAATGGCTGGTGTTCGGCCACCGGGGCGCCGAGCCAGGCCATCGTCTCGTGCTGCAAAGCCTCGACGCCCAGCCGCTGCTGGAGCTCGGCCTGCGCCTGGGCGAAGGTAGCGGTGCGGCCCTGGCGGTGCCATTGTTGCGCCTGGCGTGTGCCTTGCACGGCCAGATGGCCACCTTCGCCGAAGCCGCCGTGGCAGACCGCCCGGCATGACTTTGCACCTGGACCTGTTGCGCCACGGCGAGACCGAGCTGGGCGGCGGCCTGCGCGGCAGCCTGGACGACGCGCTGACCGCCAAGGGCTGGGAGCAGATGCGCGCCGCCGTGGTGGCCCAGGGGCCGTGGCATCGGCTGGTCAGCTCGCCTTTGCAGCGTTGCGCCCGTTTTGCCGAAGAGTTGGGCGCTCAGTTGCAGGTGCCGGTCAGCCTGGAGCCGGATCTGCAAGAGCTGCACTTCGGCGCCTGGGAAGGCCAAAGTGCTGCGGCGCTGATGGAGACCGATGCCGAAGCGCTCGGCTTGTTCTGGGCAGATCCCTACAGCTTTACACCGCCTGAGGGCGAGGCGGTCAGCGACTTTTCCGACCGCGTTCTGGGTGCCGTCGCACGCTTGCATCAAGCGCACGCCGGTGAGCGGGTGTTGTTGGTCAGTCACGGCGGCGTGATGCGCTTGTTGCTGGCGCGGGCGCGGGGCTTGCCCCGTGAGCAATTGCTGAATGTCGAAGTCGGCCATGGCGCGCTGTTCAATCTGCAGGTCGCGGCTGACGGCGTGCTGAAGGAAGGAATCTGACGATGTTGCCGTTCTGGATCGCCCTGCAATTTCTCAGTAGCTTGCCGATTCGCCTACCGGGCATGCCGCAGCCGCAGGAGCTGGGGCGCTCGTTGCTGTTTTATCCGCTGGTCGGCCTGTTGTTCGGCTCGCTGTTGTGGGGCTTGAACGCGTTGTTGATGGGCGCCCCGTTGTTGCTGCATGCCGCGTTGTTGCTGACCGCCTGGGTGTTGCTCAGTGGCGGCTTGCACCTCGATGGCCTGGCCGACAGCGCCGATGCCTGGCTTGGTGGCTTCGGCGACCGCGAGCGCACGCTGACCATCATGAAGGACCCGCGCAGTGGGCCGATTGCCGTGGTCACGCTGGGTCTGGTGCTGCTGCTCAAGTTCACCGCGCTGGTGGCGTTGATCGAGCAGCATAACGGCGCAGCGCTGATCCTGGCGCCACTGATCGGGCGCGCATCGATGCTGGGCTTGTTCCTGACCACGCGCTACGTGCGTGCCGGCGGGTTGGGGCAGGCGCTGTCGGATCATTTACCGAGAGTTGTGGCCCAACAGGTGCTGATCCTCAGTGGCTTGGCGTGCCTGCTGATCGGTGGTTTCAGCGGCGGGATCGCGGTGCTGCTCGCGGCGCTATGTTTTGTCGGTTTGCGCCACCTGATGGTCAAGCGCCTCGGTGGCACCACGGGCGACACTGCCGGGGCCTTGCTGGAACTGCTGGAAGTCGCGGTTCTGGTCGGTTTGGCGCTGTAACACTTTCTTGCAAATCCTTAATCGCGGGTATATACACGTTCCATGCTTGCCTCCCAATGTTTATGCACCAACCTGCGACGTGCCGCCCGTGGCGTCAGCAGGCATTACGACGGCGCTCTCGACGGCTTCGGGATCAACGTTGCCCAGTATTCTTTGCTGTGCAACTTGCAGCGTCTGGATCAACCGAGCATTTCCAGCCTGGCGGAAGCCATGGGCCTGGACCGCAGCACCTTGGGGCGCAACCTGCGGGTGCTGGAAGGCGAAGGCCTGGTGCAACTGGTGGAAGGCAATGACCTGCGCAACCGCCTGGTACTGTTGACCGAGGCCGGTGCGCAACGATTAGCCGCGGCGTTACCGGCGTGGGAAGCAGCGCAGCAGAAATTGATCGATCAACTCGGCGCAGATAAACGCGAAACCTTGTTGGCCTTGCTGGACGAACTCGCCTGACGGCGGGTCTGTTCCAATACAAGCGGGTATATACCCGCGAACGGAGAATAAGAAATGACCTCGATGTGGCGCACCAGTGGTTGGATCCTTGTGGGGAGTGCGCTGATCCTGGCGTTGTCCTTGGGCGTGCGGCATGGCTTCGGCCTGTTCCTGGCACCGATGAGCGCCGAATTCGGTTGGGGGCGCGGCACCTTCGCCCTGGCTATCGCCTTGCAGAATCTGGTGTGGGGCCTGGCGCAGCCGTTTGCCGGTGCGTTGGCGGACCGTTTCGGTGCGACCAAAGTGGTGTTTGTCGGTGGGGTGCTGTACGCCGTGGGCCTGGTATTCATGGGCTTGTCCGACTCGGCGTGGTCGTTATCCCTCAGTGCAGGCTTGCTGATTGGTATCGGCCTGTCCGGCACCTCATTTTCGGTGATTCTCGGCGTGGTTGGCCGTGCCGTCGCGCCGGAAAAACGCAGTATGGCGATGGGGATCGCGAGCGCGGCCGGTTCGTTTGGCCAGTTCGCCATGGTGCCAGGCACTTTGGGTTTGATCAGTTGGTTGGGCTGGTCCGCTGCGTTGCTGGCGTTGGGCCTGATGGTGGCGTTGATTCTGCCGCTGGTCGGCATGCTCAAGGATCGCCCGCTGCCGGCGATGGCGGGTCAGCAAACCTTGGGCGAAGCGTTGAAAGAAGCGTGCGGCCACTCAGGGTTTTGGCTGCTGGCGTTTGGTTTTTTCGTCTGCGGCTTCCAGGTCGTGTTTATCGGCGTGCATCTGCCGGCCTACCTGGTGGACCAACATCTGCCTGCAACCACAGGTACCACGGTGCTGGCGTTGATTGGCCTGTTCAATATCATCGGCACCTACACCGCTGGCTGGCTCGGTGGGCGTATGTCCAAACCGCGCTTGTTGACCGCGTTGTATCTGCTGCGCGCCGTGGTCATCGTCTTGTTCCTGTGGGCGCCGGTGACCCAGGCCAGCGCCTACCTGTTCGGCATGGCGATGGGCTTGTTGTGGCTGTCCACCGTGCCGCTGACCAACGGCACGGTCGCGACGCTATTTGGCGTACGAAATCTCTCGATGCTTGGCGGGATTGTGTTCCTGTTCCATCAGATCGGTTCCTTCCTTGGTGGTTGGCTGGGCGGGGTGGTCTATGATCGAACCGGTAACTACGATTTGATCTGGCAGGGCGCAATCGCGTTGAGCCTGCTCGCGGCGGCATTGAATTGGCCCGTGCGCGAGCGGCCGGTGGCACGTTTGCAGGCGCAGATGGAGGCGGCATGAGCATAGCGGCAAGGGGTTTGCTGATCGCGGCGGGGTTGGTCCTGACGCTGCTCGCCTGGTGGGGTTGGCAGCACGGTGGCCTGGCGTTGATGCAACTGGGTATGTCGATCTGTTAAGTTCGGACTCTGACTTTTTCAAGGACACACGACATGCAGATGCGCTGGCTCGCTGTACCCGTGCTGATGGCGATTGGCAGTGCCGCAATGGCCGCCGATTGCCCGCCGTTGCTGGAGGGCCAATTGCCCAAGCTGCGGGCCAAGGAATCCATCGACTTGTGCCAGCGTTTTGCTGGAAAGCCCCTGGTGATCGTCAATACCGCGAGCTTCTGTGGGTTCGCCCCGCAGTTCAAAGGCCTAGAAGCCTTGTATCAACGTTACAAGGATCAAGGGCTGGAAGTGATCGGTGTGCCTTCAGATGACTTCAAGCAAGAGGCCAAGACCGGCGAGGAGACTGCCAAGGTCTGCTACGTGAATTACGGCGTGACCTTCACCATGACCGAACCGCAGAAGGTCAAGGGGCCGGATGCGGTGCATTTGTTCAAGGTATTGGCGCAGCAGAGTAATGCGCCGAAGTGGAATTTCTACAAGTATGTGGTCGACCGCCAGGGCAAGGTGATTGCTGATTTTTCCAGCCTGACCAAGCCGGACAGCCCGGATTTGATCGAAGCGGTGGAGAAGGCGTTGGCTTCGAAGCCCTGATCGTCAGCCATCAAAAAGCCCCGCCTCCTTTGCAGGAGAGCGGGGCTTTTTTGCGCGGTTCTGAATCAGAACTTGTAAGTCATGCCCAGGCCGAAACCGTTGGCACTGTTTTCATACTTGGCGCGGTAGCTCGACGGCGCGGCGGTGTTGTTCACCTTCACGTCCTCTTCCTTCAGGTAGGAATACGCCAGGTCGATGGTCATGTTGTCCATGACTGCGTAGCCCAGGCCAACGCTGAAAATCGTCCGGTCGCCGGTAGGGATACGTGGCGAGCGGTCCTGGTTGTTGGTTGGCGACTGGTCGAAGGTCAGGCCGGTACGCAGCACAACCTGCTTGGTCAGCTGGTACGAGGTGCCCACGGCGTAAGCCCAGGTGTCGTGCCAGTCTTGTTTCTCGGTGATGCTGCTGATTCGGCTCGGGGCGAGAATGCCGCCGTTGGCTCCGGTCACGCCTTCGTTGTTGACGGTGATCTCTTTCAGGCGGCTCCAGCGAGTCCAGGTGGTACCGGCGTAGAGTTTCCAGGCGTCAGTCAGGTCTTGAGTGACCGACAGGTCGTAGGATTCCGGAGTCTCGATTTTCAGCGAGGCGTCGTAACGGTTGTTACGCAGGAAGCCTTGAGTCTGCGCTGGGCCGCTGACGGTGGTGTGGCCTTCCAGCTTGTAGTTGACCTTGGAGTGGTAGGTCAGGCCGACGCGGGTGGTATCGGTTGCCTGGACCAGCACGCCGATGTTGAAGCCCAGCGCGGTGTCGTCACCCTTGATCTTGACGTTGGTGTCGGGAAGTGCCGCGTTAAGGGTTTTTTCCGATTCCAGTACCCCGGAGATCCGGTTGATGGTCGGACCGAAACCGATGGACACGCGGTCGTTGAAGGCATAGCTGACAGTTGGCTGGAAGGTCATCACCTTCACTTCGCTCTTGCTGCCGAAACCACGGCCCTGGAAGCCGTTTTCATAGTCGGTGACCAGGCCGAACGGTGCGTACACGCCGAAGCCGACAGCCCACTGATCGTTGAGTTTGTTGGTGTAGAAACCGAAAGGTACGGCGGTGAATGGAACCATGTCACCTTTGTTGGAGCCGCTGGAAACGCCACCCGTATCCTTGATATTGGTCGACGCATCGATAGCCGCAACACCACCGGTGACTTGCTGGCCATTCAGGCGGGACATACCGGCAGGGTTACCGTAGACAGTGCTTGCATCATCGGCAGAAGAGGAGCGACCTGCGAAACCCGTACCCATCCCGCTGACGCTCTGTTCGTTGAGTGCGAAACCGCTTGCGAACAGTTGGGAGGATGCCATGGCAACGGCGAGGCTAAGTGTGGTCTTGAGCATTACTTTTTTCATTATTAGAACTCCGTGGTGATCACCGCTGCGGAAAGTATCAATAAATCTCACATCGCGCTATAGGCTGTAATGCAGGAGATAGAGCGGTTTTGTAGGACAATCCGACCAAAATTCGGGTTTTTTGGCGAATCTTGCAAATTGCCCGGTCAGCAAACCGCGTGATTCATGGGTGAAACACAGGTTTGCCAGGTTTGCGTGAAATCGCGCAGCCTTCCTTGGGGATGAAATATTTCTTTCCAGATACGTGCCATGGCTAAAACATCGCCGGGAGGGGGCAGGGCGGGGTGATGTTGTTCCACCAATAGCCAGGCAATGGCGGTGGCGTAACGCAGGTTTACGGTGAGTTCCAGTTGGGGAGCACTGAGAAAGGCATGTTGGCTGGCCAAGCCGCGTACCAGGCTGGCGCGTTCGGGGTCCAGCGCCAGGTAGTTGTCCCACAGGGCGCGATGGCGAGGTTCGGTGATGCTGTACAGGCCATGGCCGCGCCGGTCGTGCAAGGCGGAGCCGAGTTCCGACTGGCTGGCCGCGATGCCCAGTAGCAGGGCTTCAGCCGTCTGGTTGTGGCGGCCCAGGTACATCAACGTTGGCCGGATCACATAACGACACAATTCGCTGGCAGCGATACCCATACAAGCCTCAATCCGTGACGGAAGTGGTCGACGAGGCCTGAGAGGTGGGGGCTTGGCAGCGGTGGATCGGATCTCAGGCTCGCCGGAAGCGGATCATGCCGCTTGAGTTGAAGTGTAGTGTCATATTCATGATGTAAAGGACTGTTTTTAAAACATCTTATTCATTTAGTTATATCGTTTATATCTGTTTGAACTTAGTAAAAAAGCCGAATCTACACATTCAAGGCAATAAAAAACCCTGTGTTTTAAACAGGGTTTTTTGTGTTTCAGCGACTCGGGTCGATCAGGCAGTCAGTGCCTGACGGGTACGCTCGATCACGGCCTGCAGCGGCTCGGCGCTGGAGTATTGATCGGGGTACAGGCGTTCGCTGTGACGAGCGATGCCGTGTTCGTTGACCAGGGTGAAGCTGAAGCAGCCTTTGCGAGCAGCCATGATCAGGCAATTCATTGGTGCAAAAGCGTTGGTGAGGGTGCGAATGGCATCCTGAGTATGGATTTGAGCGTTCATATTATTGGTGTTCCTACAAATGACACGGATAAGAACCGTGCAACGTTAAAACGTTCCAGTAACGTTGATCACCATTGATCAAACGAAGAACCCGACTGGAACAAAGCAGCCAGTTTGAAGCGCTAATAAGTTAGGCGCGCTTGGGCTGGCAGGTAGGTACTTAGGAGGGCAGGCAACACAACAGGGGCAAAGGTTCTGGGCCCAGGGTGAAGATCCTGATCAATTTGCAGGTTGGTTCGGTCAGAGTATTGAAACTTCGCGGCACCCTTTGCTTGTTCAAAGGCAGTGTCGTCGCAAGTGATACCTGGAAACCATCGAGGTGGTCGGTCCCGCGTTGTTCGGGGGAGTTGTTCGACCAGAATTGACTTTCAGCTTGGTACTAACGCCGCGGATAGTAACGGATTGAAACAAGGAAAGAAAGTGTGCTAGCCAAAAAACTTCAATCAACCCCCTATCAGGCTGCGATAGATCAGCACCGTAGCGGCTGCGGCCAGGGAGCAACCCAAGGCGTACGCCGCCAGGGTCAGGCGCCAGGACTGGCCGGCTTCAATCACCTGCATCACGTCGCGCATGTCGTTGATCCTGCCGTCACCCAACTCGATGCACAGGCTTATGGCAGTAAAGGCGGCCGACAGCAGGATGGCGATGGCAAACAACGCGCCGTCAGGCGCGGGCAGGGCCGCGTTGATGCCCAGGGCGGTTGCGCAGATTGCGAGCAGCAGGAGTGCGAATAACAGAATTCCTTTCATGGGCGGTGCACGCTTGCGTTATGGGTAGAGCAGTGTGGCCAGCCTGTATCGATTTGGAAAGTCCTCCCACGCGACTCGCCGGTAACGTTTTTCGTAGAAGTCGCAGCAAAAAAAGCCGCCGATATAACCGTCTGATCGGGACTTGTGCACATTAGTTGCGGAGTGTGTAACCAACCTGTCAACTCCTTAGCAGGGCCGCCTTTAGCCTGCAATGGAAATTTAAGTCAATGAAAAATCTCGCTTTTTTTAATTGGTGAAAAAATCGTCAGTTTGACTGCGGCCCCCGTTCCACGGGCCTTTGCGCGGGTTAAAGGGGGGTTGTCCACTGAGTTATCCACAGCTTCTGTGGATTGTCCCTAGCGCTTGCTCTAGAACGGGCGTGCTGAGATTTTTCAGCTTTACCTGTACGAAAAAAAGAGTAGAGTGGCGCGCCTTCCGATCTGCCCCACAGTGCTTTATGAAGTTTCGCTCAGTATCACCTTCTGTTACCGACACCCCCCAGACTGTTACCGCACCCAAGCGTTTCTCCTTGAAGGTTGCCTTGTGGCTGCTCGACAGCCCGCGCCTGGGGCACAGCACCAACGTCAAACACTTCGCCGGGCGTTTGCTCAAGCAGCCTGCCCGTGATGGCGTGGTGGCCGCCCAGAGCCGCCTGGGCCAGCTGATGTGCCGTGAATGCGGTAACGCCCGCGACCGCCGCATCGGCCATGACCTATTGCGCCAGGCTGCCCGCGCCGGTGATCGTCGCGCCCAACGCGAACTGGGCCAGGTCGAAGACTGAGCTGTCGTCAGACCCTATGCTCCGTTAACCTTGCTCTTTTTCGGTAATGGCAGAAATGGCTATGGTTTTTGACTGGACCAGTGTTGCCCTGGGCCTTGCTGGCGCCGCGTTGCCTCTGTTGGCCGTGTGCTGGCAGCTTCAACGGCGGCTGACCGCCCGCACCACCGGCTGGGAGCTGCTCGAAGAGCGCCTGGCGACTGCGCAACTGGCCCAGGAAGGCCTGGCGGCTCAACTGGACGCCAGTCGCGACGAAATCAGCGACCTGAGCCACGCCAACGCCGCCAAGCAAGCTGACTTGGCCGCCTTGCGCCGTGAAGTCGAACTGTTGCAGATCGACCGCGACAATGCCCGCGACGCCGCCCACGCCTGGAACCTCGACCGCAACGCCAAGGACACCGAGCTACGCCGCCTCGATGCACTGTCGGCGGCCTTGCGCGCCGAGTTGCGCGAGCAACAGGACAGCCACCAGCAACGCCTCACTGACCTGCAAGGTTCGCGTGACGAGCTGCGTGCGCAGTTCGCCGAACTGGCCGGCAAGATCTTCGATGAGCGCGAACAGCGCTTTGCCGAGACCAGCCAGGAACGCCTCGGCCAGTTGCTCGACCCGTTGAAGGAACGCATTCAATCCTTCGAAAAACGTGTGGAAGAAAGCTATCAGAATGAAGCCCGCGAGCGCTTTTCCCTGGCCAAGGAACTGGAGCGCCTACAGCAACTGAACCTGCGTCTGTCGGACGAGGCCACCAACCTGACCCGCGCCCTCAAGGGCCAGAAAACCCAGGGCAACTGGGGCGAACTGATCCTTGAGCGGGTGCTGGAGCACGCTGGCCTGGAGAAGGGCCGTGAATACCAGACTCAGGTCAGCCTCAAGGGCCCGGACGGTGAGCGCTTCCAGCCCGACGTGCTGATCATGTTGCCCGGCGACAAGCAGGTGGTGGTCGACTCGAAGGTCAGCCTGACCGCCTATCAACAGTATGTCGGCGCGGACGACGAAGTGATCGGCCAAGCGGCGCTCAAGCAACACGTATTGTCCCTGCGCAATCACGTCAAAGGCTTGGCCGGCAAGGATTACAAGCGCCTCGAAGGCTTGCATAGCCTGGATTTCGTATTGTTGTTCGTGCCGATCGAGGCGGCGTTTTCCGCCGCGCTGCAGGCTGAACCGAACCTGTTCCAGGAAGCGTTCGACCGCCATATCGTGATCGTCAGCCCGACCACTTTGCTCGCCACCTTGCGGGTGATTGACAGCCTGTGGAAGCAGGAGCGTCAGAGCCAGAACGCCCGTGAAATCGCCGAGCGTGCCGGTTGGCTGTACGACAAGTTCGTGTTGTTTATCCAGGACCTGGATGAAGTAGGCAATCGTCTGCAGCAGTTGGATAAGGCTTACAGCTCGGCGCGGAACAAGCTTACAGATGGCCGCGGAAATCTGGTCAGCCGTACCGAGCAGTTAAAGTTGCTTGGTGCGCGTGCCAGCAAAAGTCTCCCTGCCGACCTGCTGGAACGGGCAATGACCGATTCCGATGGCGTTGCCCATCTGCCTGAATAAACCCCGCCCACAATTCCGATCGAGCACGGCCTGGCTACAGTGGCAAATGCCTACTCAGCAACGCGCGCAACGCCGCCGGCTTCACCGGCTTGGCCAGATAATCCAGCCCGGCCGCGTGCACCTCGGCCACCATCTCCGGACGGCCATCGGCGCTGATCACCACGCCGGGAATCGGCTCGGCCAATTGCGCGCGCAACCAACCCATCAACTCGGTGCCGGTTTCGCCATGGTCCAGGTGGTAATCCACCAAGGCCAGTTGCGGACGCACGCCGTCTGCCAGCAGTGCCGCGCATTGCGCCTGGTCGGTAGCCGTCCACACCTGGCAGCCCCAACGACTCAGCAGGCTGCGCATGCCGATCAGGATGCTCTCTTCGTTGTCCACGCACAGCACTTGCGCGCCACTCAGCGGCTGGCCGTTCTCCAGTGTCGCCAACACCCGTGGGCTGGCCTGGTTGCGCGCCAACGGCACACTGACGCTGAACACACTGCCCTTGCCCGGCCAGGAGCGCACGCGCAACGGGTGGCCCAGTACGCGACACAAGCCATCGGCAATTGCCAGGCCCAGGCCCAGGCCCTTTTCCGCGCGGGTCTGGTGGCTGTCGAGACGCTTGAACTCTTCGAAGATCACCTTCTGTTTATCCAGTGGAATGCCGGGGCCACGGTCCCAGACTTCCAGGCATAGCTCGCCCTCGCGGCGACGTACGCCAAGCAGCACCGGGCCGTCGGCATAGCGGAAGGCGTTGGTGAGAAAATTCTGCAAGATTCGCCGCAGCAGCTTGATGTCGCTGTCCACCCGCAAACGGCTGCCGCGCACGCGAAAGCGCAAGCCTTGTTCCTGGGCCAGGGCCTTGAACTCGGCGCCGAGGGTGTCGAACAGCTCATTGAGTGCAAAGGGTTGGCGCTGCGGGTTGATCTTGCCGTTTTCCAGGCGCGAGATGTCCAGCAGGTCGCTGATCAGGTCCTCGGCGGAACGCAGCGAGCTGTCCAGATGCTGCACCAATTGCCGGGCTTCACTGGACATGCCGTCGTTCTGGTGTGACAGCGCGGCGGAAAACAGCCGGGCGGCGTTGAGTGGTTGCATCAGGTCATGGCTGACCGCCGCGAGGAAACGGGTCTTCGACTGGCTGGCGGATTCGGCCACGCCCTTGGCGTCAGTGAGTGCCACGTTGAGCTGCGACAGTTCATGGGTGCGCTCGGTCACCCGCTGCTCAAGGCCCTCGTTGGCCTCAGTGAGCGCTTGCTCGGCTTCGCGGAACGCGGTGATGTCGGTGAAGCTCATGACGAAACCACCGCCAGGCATCGGGTTGCCGATCAGCTCGATCACCCGCCCGTTGGGGAACAAGCGCTCTGAGGTGTGCGCGCGGCCCTGGCGCATCCAGTGCAGGCGACGCGCCACATGGACTTCGGCCTCACCCGGCCCGCACAGGCCGCGCTCGGCGTTGTAACGGATGATGTCGGCAATCGGCCGGCCGACGCTGATCAGGCCTTCCGGGTAGTTGAACAGCTCCAGGTAGCGCCGGTTCCACGCCACCAACTTGAGAGACTGGTCCACCACGCTGATGCCCTGGGTAATGTTTTCAATCGCACCTTGCAGCAGGGCCCGGTTGAATTGCAGCACCTCGGAGGCTTCGTCGGCGATACGTACGACGTCCTCCAGTTGCATTTCCCGACCTTCAATCGCGGCTTTTACTACAGCGCGTGTCGACGAAGCGCCGAGCACACCGGCCAGCAGGCGTTCGGTGTGGGCGATCCAATCGTTGTCGGCGTTCTGGTTGGGGTTGAAGCCTTTGCCCTGGCGATAGGCGAAGCGGATAAAACTCTGCTGGGCGCGTTCTTCGCCGACAAAACGTGCGGCCAGGCTGAGCAGGTCGCTGATCTGTACCGACAGCATCGAGCGTGCGTTGGCGCGCTGGCTGATTTCCTGGCCGATAAAACGCCCAGCCTGCCAGTGCTCGGACACCCGTGTGCGCGACAGCATCGACACCCACACGAACAGCGTGAAGTTGCCTGCCAGGGAGAACACGGTGCCCAGGGTCAATGAGGTCACGGACAAGCCAAACGGATGGGAGTGCATCCACGTCAGGCCAGGGAAAAGACTTAGCGACCAGCCGAGACTTTTCGCCGTCACAGGTAGGACCAGGGTGTAGAACCACAGGAAAGTCCCCGCCGCCAAGCCGGCAAACACGCCGCGCCGGTTGGCCTGCTTCCAATACAACGCACCCAGCATCGCCGGTGCCAGTTGGGTCACGGCGGCAAAGGCGATCTGGCCGATGGTCGCCAGGCTCGCGGTGGAGCCCAGCAAGCGATAGCTCACGTAGGCCAGCAGAAGGATGATCACGATGCTGACCCGGCGTACCGAGAGCATCCAGTGCCGGAACACTTCGAACGGCCGCTCGGCGCTGGAACGGCGCAACAGCCAGGGTAGCAACATGTCGTTGGAGACCATGGTCGACAGGGCGATGCTCGCCACGATCACCATGCCGGTGGCTGCCGAGGCGCCGCCGATAAACGCCAGTACGGCGAGGGCCGGATGCGCTTCGGCCATGGGCAGGCTGATTACGTAGGAGTCCGGCAATACCGAACCGGGCAACAGCATCTTGCCGCCGAGGGCGATAGGGACGACGAACAGTGCGGCGAGGATCAGGTAGGCGGGGAATACCCATTTGGCCAGGCGCAGGTCCTGCGGGTCGATGTTCTCCACCACCGTCACATGGAACTGCCGGGGCAGGCAGATGATCGCCATCATGGCCACGCCGGTCTGCACCACCATCGACGGCCAGTTGACTGTCTCTTTCCAGTATTCGTCGAGGCGCGGTGCAAGCATCGCCTGGCTGAACAGGTCGCCGAAACCGTCATACAGGCCGTAGGTCACAAACGCGCCGACCGCGAGAAAGGCGAACAGCTTGACCAGCGACTCAAACGCAATCGCCAGCACCATGCCACGGTGGTGCTCGGTGGCGTCGAGGTTGCGGGTGCCGAAGACGATGGTGAACAGGGCCAGAACCAGTGACACGATCAGCGCCGTGTCCTGGGCGCGGGTGCCCGTGGTGTCGGCACCTGCGCCGATCAGCAGGTTCACCCCCAGCACGATGCCTTTGAGTTGCAGGGCGATATAGGGCAGTACGCCGACCAGGCAGATCAGCGCCACCACCACGGCCAGGGATTGGGATTTGCCGTAGCGTGCGGCGATAAAGTCGGCGATGGAGGTGATGTTTTCCTGCTTGCTGATCAGGATCATCTTTTGCAGCACCCAAGGTGCCAGCACCAGTAGCAGCACCGGTCCCAGGTAGATCGGTAAAAACGCCCACAACTGTTCGGCAGCTTGCCCTACAGAGCCAAAGAAGGTCCAACTGGTGCAGTAGACTGCCAGCGACAGGCTGTACACCCAGGCACGCATGCGGGGCGGCAGCGGCGCACGGCGGCGGTCACCATAAAAGGCGATGGCGAACATAATGGCCATATAGGCCAGGGCAACGGCGGCGATCAGCCCGCTGGACAGCGTCATGGTAACTCCGAGCATAAGAACGCCCGGGCATTTCAGGCCCGGTTGGACAGTCTCGCATGATGCATGGGGTTAGTCAGTGTCGACCAAGGTCGTGTGAGGGAGAATGTCGCAGGGCGTGTCTAGCGCGGCGGCAGGGTTTTCTGGCGCAGGATGTAGATCGACACCAGCACGGCACTGGTCAGCATGAAGCCGCGTGCCCACGGTAGAGGTACCAGATAGCAGGACAGGCCGATACTCAGCCACATCAAACCGATGGCGTAGACCTTGCCTTTGAGGGGGATGCCGTTGCCGTCCAGGTAATCGCGAATCCACGGGCCCAGGCGCGGGTGTTCCACCAGCCAGTGGTAGAAGCGCGGAGAGCTGCGGGCGAAGCAGGCGGCGGCGAGGAGCAGGAAGGGCGTGGTCGGCAACACCGGCAGGAAAATGCCAATCACCCCCAGCGCTACGCTCAGCCAGCCGATGGCCAGCAGCACGTAACGCAGGAGAGGCGAGCGATTGCCCATGGGTGTCACGGGCAAACGACTCAGTGGTGACGTGGCTTGAGGATCGCCGGTTTTTCGTCAGGGGCGTTGCACAGCAGGTACAGGGCGGTCAGGGCTTCCGGGATCTGTACGATCATGTCGTCCATCAGGTTGGCGTCGGAGGCGATGTCGGCGAACTCTGGCTGGTCGTCGAACAGGCCCGAACCGACCATGATCGGCAGCAGCATCTCGCTGACTTCTTCCTCGGCGGTTTCGAACCAGGCGGCTTCGCGCAGGAACACGCCTTCCATGAAGCCGATGCACCAGCCGCGCAAGTCGGAGTCGTCCGGCTCTTCGCCCAGGTCCAGGTCGCACGGCAGCTCGAACTCCTCGTCGGAGGCCAGTTGGCGACCGATGTGGGCTTTGAGGGCGATCAGGGTCGATTCGATTTCTTCGCGCTGGGCGGCGTCGGCGTAGTGCGGCTCTTCGGCGAACAGGGCGTCGATCCATTCACGATCAGGAACAGGCTCGGCACAGATGGACAGGGCGGTCAGGTAGCCGTGGGCGGCCACGTAGTCCAGCGCCTCGTCATGCAGCTCATCGGCGTCGAGGAAGGCTTGCAGGCGGGTTAGTTGCTCAGCGAAGGACATTGAAGGACTACCTTGGGAATAAACGATGCTGAATTCTAGGCTTTCTTGAGCGCCCAGGCCAGCCGCATGGCAGATTAGATCGCCGCCGCTATTCGTCAGCCGCGCCCTTTGCCGGGTGTCGCTCGGGTATACTGCCGCGTTTTGTGATGCCCTTGCAGGCCAAGCGCCAACCCGCGAAAACTTCGCTTACGGATTATTTCCCGTGAGGACGGATTTTTTCGGCCAGCCTGTACAGAGGGATTTCGGCGATATTTTGGAGTTTTACATGCTCGAGCAGGCTCAACGCGTCCTCAAGGACATCTTCGGCTACGACAGTTTTCGTGGCCGCCAGGGTGCGATCATTGAGCGCGTGGCCAGTGGCGGTGATGCCCTGGTACTGATGCCTACCGGCGGCGGCAAGTCGTTGTGCTTCCAGGTGCCGGCGCTGTTGCGCAACGGGCTGGCGGTGGTGGTGTCGCCGCTGATCGCGTTGATGGACGACCAGGTTGCGACCCTCGAAGAACTGGGCGTCGCCGCAGCGTCCTTGAACTCCACCCTCAGCGCCGAACAGCAGCGCGACCTGGCCGCGCGGATCAAGCGCGGCGAGGTGAAGATGCTCTATCTGGCGCCCGAGCGCCTGGTACAGCCGCGCATGCTGGCGTTCCTGCAGAGCCTGGAAATCGCCCTGTTCGCCATCGATGAAGCCCACTGCGTATCGCAATGGGGCCACGATTTCCGGCGCGAATACCTGCAACTGGGCCAGTTGGCCGAGCTGTTTCCCGATGTGCCGCGTATCGCCCTGACCGCCACTGCCGACAAACGGACCCGCGAAGAAATCGTCGAGCGCCTGCATTTGCAGAACGCCGAGCGTTTCCTGTCGAGCTTCGACCGCCCGAATATTTTCTACCGCATCGTGCCCAAGGAGCAGCCGCGCAAGCAGCTGCTCGCGTTCCTCTCCGAGCGGCGCAGCGATGCGGGCATCGTCTATTGCCTGTCGCGCAAGAAGGTCGATGAAGTCGCGGCGTTCCTCTGCGAGCAGGGCTACCCGGCGTTGCCGTACCACGCAGGCCTGCCCAACGAAACGCGTTCGGCGCACCAGAAGCGCTTCCTCAACGAGGAAGGCCTGATCATGGTCGCCACCATTGCGTTTGGCATGGGGATCGACAAATCCAACGTGCGCTTTGTGGCGCACATGGACCTGCCCAAGTCCCTTGAGGCGTACTACCAGGAAACCGGCCGTGCGGGCCGTGACGGCCTGCCGGCGGATGCGTGGATGGTCTACGGCCTGCAAGACGTGGTGATGCTCAAGCAGATGCTGCAAAACTCCGAAGGCGACGAGCGTCACAAGCGCCTGGAACAGCACAAGCTCGACGCCATGCTCTCGCTGTGTGAAGAAACCCGCTGCCGCCGCCAGACGTTGCTCGCCTATTTCGACGAAGACATGCCCGAGCCCTGTGGCCATTGTGACAACTGCACCGATGGCGTGCAGACCTGGGATGCCACCGAGCCGGCACGCCAGGGCTTGTCCGCCATCTATCGCACCGGCCAGCGTTATGGCGTTGGCCATTTGGTGGATGTACTGCTGGGCAAGGACAACGAAAAGGTCCGCAGCTTCGGTCATGAAAAACTCTCGGTCTATGGCGTTGGCAAGGCCCGCGCCGAAGGGGAGTGGCGCTCGCTGTTCCGGCAGATGGTCGCGCGTGGCCTGGTGGACATCGACATCGAGGGCTATGGCGGCCTGCGCTTGAATGACAGTTGCCGGCCGCTGCTCAAGGGCGAAGTCAGCCTTGAATTACGCCGCGACCTCAAGCCGCAAACCACTGCGAAGACCAGCACCAGCCAGGCCAGCCAACTGGTGCGTGGCGAAGAGCGTGAACAGTGGGAAGCCTTGCGCACCCTGCGGCGCAAATTGGCCCAGGAACACAGCGTGCCGCCGTACGTCATCTTCCCCGACTCCACCTTGCTGGAGATGCTGCGCGAGCAGCCGACAACGATGGCGCAAATGGCCCGGGTCAGTGGCGTGGGTGCGCGCAAGCTGGAGCGTTATGGGCAGGCGTTCCTCGAAGTGCTCGGTGGCCAGGCCGAAGCGCCGAAGGAAGTCGCGGATATTCGCCACGAACTGATCAGCCTGGCGCGCGCCGGCATGACGCCGATCCAGATCGCTGGCCAGTTGCAATGTTCGGAGAAGAACGTCTACACCCTTTTGGCGGAGTCCATTGGCGCCCAGCAGCTGTCGCTGGAACAGGCACTTGATCTGCCGGAGGATCTGCTCGGCGAAATCCAGGACGCGTTCCTTGACGGAGAGGGCGAATTGCCACCTGTGGCGGAGATCGCGCCGTTGTTCACCGGGCGTGTGCCTGAAGGGGTTTTGTACTGCGTACGTGCCGCATTGCAGTCTGAATTCGAAATTTAGTGTGCCAATTACGACAATGTAACGAATCAGTACATAGCACCTCTTGCCTGTTGGCAGGGCTCATGCTTAGCTGACTAATAATTAGCCACACTTTATTTTCAGTCTAAACCATGAGTTTTTTATGCCGTTAACCGATCAACACCGCTTTGGCATGCAGTTGGCGCAAATGTCCCGAGGTTGGCGCGCCGAACTGGATCGCCGTCTGGCGGGGCTGGGGTTGTCCCAGGCACGCTGGCTGGTGCTGTTGCACCTGGCCCGGTTCGAAGAAGCCCCTACCCAGCGTGAGCTCGCACAAAGTGTCGGCGTAGAAGGGCCAACTTTGGCCAGGCTGCTCGACAGCCTGGAAAGCCAAGGCCTGGTGCAACGCCAGGCTGTGGTCGAAGACCGCCGTGCCAAGCGTATCCTGCTGTGTGATACCGCGCGCCCGTTGATCGACCAGATCGAGACAATTGCCACTCAATTGCGCCGTGAGCTGTTTGTAGGTGTGGATGAAGAGGATATGCGCGTGTGCATGCGGGTGCACGGGCACATCCTGGCGAACCTGGAAAAGTCCTGATTTCGGATACGACTAATTGATCAAACTGTGGGAGCGGGCTTGCTCGCGAATGTGGTGTGTCAGTCAACAGGTTCATTGGCTGAGCCACCGCTTTCGCGGGCAAGCCCGCTCCCACATTTGGTTTTGTGTTCGGCTTTCTAGAAGGTTTGGCCCAGGTTCAGGTACACCGCCTTCTGATTGTCATCATTGAACCCATAGCTGAAATTCAGCGGCCCCAACGGCGTATCGAAGCCCAGGAAAACGCTCGCCGCGTTGATATACCCACTGTCGAACTCGTTGTCGTTGTTCCACGCCCGCCCGCGTTCCACTGACGCACCCAGGTACAGTGGGAAATCCAGCGGCAAGTACGAGCGCGGCGTCAGCCGGCGGTAATACACCGCGCGCATCAGGCTGATGTTCTGTCCCGAGATGGCATCCTCGCGAAACCCCGACAACTGTCGCGCGCCACCCAGCAGGAAGCTGGAAATCACCACGTCGGATTTATCCAGCGTACGCCCGTAGCGCCCGCCCAGGATCAGGGTGTCCGGGCCGCTGCTCATGGCCTTGTCCAGCTTGAATTCCCACTGGCGGTAGCGCTGGTCCGAGCCGAGCCCCGGTTCGAATTCCCGGTAGGCCAGGCCGATGTCTTCGCCGGTATGGGGGAAGTACACGTTATCCAGGGAGTCGAAGGAGTACTTCAGCTCATAGAAGCCTTCGCTGAAGCTCACGCTCGGCAGGTCGCGGTCGCCGATGCGCACATCCGCCTTGCCCCAGGCTTCGCCGACGCCAAAGCGGATTTCGCCGCTGTTGCCGATCTGGCGCCCCAGGTTCAAGCCAAAGCCGTAGCGTTCCAGGCGGTATTCGGAGATAGGGTCGTTATCGAGGATCAGTTCCACGTTCTGCGCCTGGGCGCTGATATAAGGCGCGACGAAGTAGCGTGAGCCGGTATCCAGTGGCTGGTAGAACTCGCTGTACAGCTCCTGGCGATCACCGATCTGCACGCGCGTCAGCCATTCGGCGCCGAGGCGGTTGATGCCGTTCATGCGGTAGCTGGCGCCGAGGTTGAAGGCACTGTCGCCGCGCATGTCGTCCGACAGGTTCAGGCCCAGGCGCAGGTAGTCGGTGCCGGCGCGCTTGCCCCGTGCGCTGATGACCAAGGTGTTGTCCTGGCCCTTTTTCACCACGCGATATTGCACTTGCTCGAAGTAATCCAGGCCGTACAAGGTGCCCATGTCGGTTTGCAGGCGCCCCAGGTTGAGCGGTTCGCCCAAGGGTTGGCGAATGTAGTAGCGGATGACGTCGTCGCTGACCTTGGAGTCGTTTTCCACGTTGATCGCGGTAATCACTGGCGTGCGCTCGCCCGGCGTGCGTGCAGCGATCAATTGCGCGTCGATGGGGGCGGCGGGACGCAGGTGCGCCAGGCGTAAGTCGAGGGCGCGGGTGGCGCGGTAGCCGGCGTCGATCATGTCCTTGGCGCGGCCGAAGTCGGTCACGCCGTAGGCGGCCAGGGGCGGCTGGATCAGCACGTCCTTGGGGTGCAGGTCCTTGAGCTGTTCTTCGGAATTACGCCGGGTCATCAGGGTGATGGATTGGTTGAGTACGTCCACCACCGTTGCCAGTTGTTTGCGCGAACGTAGCGGGGTGCCGATGTCCACCACGATGGCGATATCCACGCCCATCTCCCGCGCCACATCCAGCGGGATATTGTCGGTCATGCCGCCGTCCACCAGCAGTCGGCCGTCCAGTTCCACCGGGGCGAACACCGCCGGGATCGACATGCTGGCGCGGATCACCTGGGGCAGATGGCCCTTGCGAAATACCACCTTTTCCCCGGTGGTGATGTCGGTGGCTACGGCACGAAACGGGATCGGCAGCTTGTCGAAATTTCGCGTGTTGCTGGCGTGGGCGAACATGCTTTCCAGCAGCAACGCCAGGTTCTGGCCCTGGATCACACCCAGTGGCAAGCCCAGGCTGCCGTCGTCGCGAAAGCTGAGTTTCTGTTTGATCAGGAAATCGCGGTCATCCTGCTTGCGCCGGAACGGCACGTCTTCCCGTGGCGGCGCGTCGGACAGGGCCTGTTGCCAGTCGATGCTCAGCGCGAGCTTTTCCAGTTCGTCGATCTTGTAGCCGGAGGCGTACAGCCCGCCGATCACAGCGCCCATGCTGGTGCCGGCAATGGCATCGATCTGGATGCCCTGTTCTTCCAGGGCCTTGAGCACGCCGATATGCGACAAGCCTCGGGCGGCGCCGCCGGAGAGCACCAGGCCGATTTTCGGGCGTGGGCTTTCAACGGCTTGGGCGAGGAGGGGGAGCAGGCACAGCAGTAGGCAGGACAACAGGCGGCGCATCGTGAATCTCGGGGCTGGGCGATAAAGGCCGGTATTATAGCCACCCGAACCCCCGAGCCCGTTACGCCAGGAGCCTGTCAAAAAATGTCCACGTGCAAACCCGAGATCGTCATCACCTATTGCACCCAATGCCAGTGGCTGTTGCGCGCCGCGTGGCTGGCCCAGGAACTGTTGAGCACCTTCGCCGATGACTTGGGCAGGGTGGCGCTGGAGCCGGCCACAGGTGGCGCATTTCGCATCACCTGCGACGGCGTGCAGATCTGGGAGCGCAAGCTTGATGGCGGTTTCCCCGAAGCCAAGGTACTCAAGCAGCGCGTGCGCGACAGGATCGACCCGCAACGCGACCTCGGGCACAACGACCGCACGCCGTAAAGGCCGCCGCCCCAGAGGGCGGTGGCCGGGCACCTATTTGGCGTCGAGCTTTTGCTTGATGAAGCCGATGACCCACGTCAGCACCAACCCGCCGACGCCACCGCCGACGATATTGCTGCCGACCGCTGCCACATCCAGTGCTTCGGTGCCGGCGGTGCCGGTCAGTGCCGAAACAATCTGGCCCAGTACCAATCCGCCGATACCGCCGAGAAAGGTGTTGAGCCCGGTCCCCATACTTTGTTTGGTCATGCCGGCGATGTTGCCACCGACTGCGCCGCTGATGATTTGAACCAACAAGTTGATGAGCATTTCCATGGTAAAGCTCCTGCATCGCGTTAATGGGGTGACCACTCGCTTGCAGCAACTTCGGAAAACACCAGGGCTGTCATCGAGCTGTCGGGTACCCGTTGAACGACTACTGGCTGTTGCGGATGTTTAAAGTATAGATCAGGCCGTTGTCGCGGGTTGTTTGGCCTGGCTCGCACTGCCCATCAGCCCCGACAGCACAATGGCGACGATGATCAGCAGGCCACCGAGCAACATGCGTAAGGTCGGGGTTTCGGCGAACAGCAGCCAGGCCACGGTGATGCCATAGACCGGTTCCATGGCGAACACCACCGACGCGGTGCGCGCCTTGATCACCGCGAGGCTGGCGACAAACAGGCTGTGGGCCAGGCCGGTGCAGAACACCCCGAGCAGGCCGATCCACAGCCAATCAATGCCCCGCACGTCCGCCAGACCAGGCGCCGCCACGGGCAAGAGCAGGGCGGCGACCACCACGTTCTGGCACAGCGCCGCCTGCACCGCTGGAATCCGTCCGGAGCTGGCGCGGTTGTTCAGCGACAGCAGGGAAAACAGCAGCCCCGACGCGATGCCCCAGAGCAAGCCGCCGGTGGCCGCGCTGGCGAGGTTGAAGTCTGGCGTGACCAACACCAGGCCGATGCTGACCAGCACCACCAGCAGCACTTCGTTGGCGCGGATGCGTTCGCGGAAGATCAGCCCTTCGAGGATCACGGTAAACGCCGGGAACGCGGTAAAGCCCAGCGTGGCAACGGCCACGCCGGCGACCTTGACCGCCATGAAGAACGTCACCCAATGCGCCGCCAGCAATACGCCGCTGACCAGCAGCCGGCGCCAGTCGCGGCTTTCCAGGTGTTTCCAGGGGGCATTGCTGGCGAAACGCGCGAACACCGCCAGGGCCAGCACGGCGAACGCGGCGCGACCAAACACGATAATGGCCGGCGACGCCGCCGCCAGCTTGCCGAATACGCCGGTGAGGCCAAACATCAATGCGCCGATATGCAGAGCGCCAAGGGCTGAACGGGGAGTCATTGCGATCCTTGAAACAACGAGGTGACAGAAGCCCAGTCTAGGGGGTTGCAGGCGTGGGTGTCTGTCGTACGACTCGCGATTTTTAGCGCAGGACTCTTCTACGCTGAACGTCGCAGCGCGCCTGGCGAAGCGCCAAACTCGCGCAGCATCGCGGCGGCAAACGCGCTTTGCGAGCTGTAGCCGACTCGCTCGGCGATTTCGCCGATGGGCAGCGGGGTACTTCGCAGCAAACCGAGGGCCAGTTGCAGGCGTCGGCTGCGGATGTAGTCCATGGGCGTCTGCCCGCATTCAGCCACGAACCGCGCATGCAGGCGCGGCACCGACAGGTCGGCGATGCGTGCGAGGTCGGCGACCTGCAAGGGATGGGCGACATGGCGTTCGATGTGCGCATTGAACGCGGCATACGGCAGGCGCTTGCCCGCCAGCGGCTGCTCCTGGGGATGATTGAGACTGGCCAGCAGCAACACCGCGCCTTGCTGCACGATCAGCGGGTCGTCCACCGGACTGCGGGCCAGCCATTGCACCAGTTGGTGTTGGCGGGCGTCCAAGGCCAGGCGCGCCGGTTGATCGAGCAGGCGGCGGCTGGCGTCGGCGTGCTCGCCCAAGGATTGCAGCACCCAGTGCTCGGTGGGCACGTCCAGCACCAGGCAGCGGCTGCCGTCGCGGCTGTCGCAGGCGTGGTGGGCGTCGTAGGGCAGCACCATCACGCTGCTTTCCCGCACCTGGCTGCCACGGCCATCGACCTCGAAATCCAGGTGCCCGGACAGGCCGAACACCAGTTGCGCATGCTCGTGGCTGTGGGCAATCGGGGCGGTGGTGTAATGGCGTAGCGTGAGGATCGGTCTCATCGCGGTCTCCTGGGGCAGGCTGTCGCAGTCTACAACGCTTCGCGTCTTGCGGGCGCTGTCATCAGACTGACGCACAGTTGTCATGGGCTATTAATCGCCCTGGCGCAAGCTCGCGAAAACACCGTCGAGGGACACCCATGACCAGTGCCGAGTTGATCAAGCCCAGCCGCAAGCAACGGGTGCGTACCCTGTGGATTTCCGACGTGCACCTGGGCACCCGGGATTGCCAGGCCGAACATCTGTCGCAATTCCTCAAGGGCTACCAGGCCGACAAAATCTATCTGGTGGGCGACATTATCGATGGCTGGAAACTGCGCGGCGGCATGTATTGGCCCCAGGCTCACACCAATGTGATCCGTCGCCTGCTGACCATGGCCAAGCGTGGCACTGAAGTGATCTACGTCACCGGCAACCATGACGAATTCCTGCGCCGTTATTCGAAGCTGATCCTGGGCAATATCCAGTTGGTCGACGAAGCGGTGCACGTGACGGCCGACGGTCGCCATCTGCTGGTGATCCACGGTGACCAGTTTGACGTGATCACCCGTTATCACCGCTGGCTGGCGTTCCTTGGCGATTCGGCCTACGAATTCACCCTCACGCTGAACCGCTGGCTCAATCACTGGCGCGCGCGGTATGGCTACGGTTACTGGTCGCTGTCGGCGTATCTGAAGCACAAGGTGAAGACGGCCGTGAACTTCATCAGCGATTTCGAAGAAGCCATCGCCCATGAGGTCACCAAGCGTGAGCTGCACGGGGTGGTGTGCGGGCATATCCACCATGCGGAGATTCGCAAGGTGGGCGAGGTGGACTACCTCAATTGCGGGGATTGGGTGGAGTCGTGCACGGCGCTGATCGAGCACTGGGATGGGCAGATCGAGTTGTATCGGTTGGCGGATGCGCAGGCCAAAGAGGCGCAGCTCAAGGCCGAAATGGTTGCTGGCTGAGAGGTTGTCCTCGGTCCAAATGTGGGAGCTGGCTTGCCTGCGATAGCTGTCTATCAGTGAAAAATGTGGGGCTGACACACCGCTATCGCAGGCAAGCCAGCTCCCACACAAGCCAGCCCCCACACAGGCCAGCTCTGGGTTTTGTCAGTTGGAAACGTCGGCGATCGCTTTGGCAAGCAGCGCCAACCGCGTCGCATCAATCCCGGCAACGTTGGCCCGCCCCGAATTGACCATATACACGCTGTGCTTCTCGCGCAGCTGTTTGACCTGCTCGGCACTCAAACCGGTGTAGGAAAACATCCCGCGCTGCGCACCAATATGAGCAAAACGCTCGGCCAGACCGTGGGGGGCCAAGGCCTCGACCAAACCGGAGCGCAGGTGCGCGATCCGTGAACGCATGGCTTCGACTTCTTCGCTCCACTGCTGTTTCAGGCCAGCATCACCGAGGATGGTCGCGACCACCGCGGCGCCGTGATCCGGCGGTGTCGACCACAGGTTGCGCGCGATATTCGCCAGTTGGCTGCGCACATCCGTCAGCTTTTCGGCATCCGCCGCGCACACGATCAGCGCGCCGACACGGTCGCTGTACAGGCCGAAGTTCTTCGAGCAGGAACTGGTGATCAACACTTCCGGCAGCTCGGCGGCAAACAACCGCACCGCCCAGGCGTCTTGCTCCAGGCCATCGCCAAAGCCCTGGTAGGCGAAGTCGATCAAGGGCAGTAACCGGCGTTCGCGCACGATCTGCAACACCTGGCGCCAGTCATCCTGGGACAGGTCGAACCCCGTCGGGTTATGGCAGCACGCGTGCAGCAGCACCACATCACCGTGGGGGATGGTGGCGAGGGTCGCGAGCATCGCTGCCACATCCAGGCGATTGTCCGCGCCCACGTAGGGGTAGTGGCTGACCTTGAGCCCGGCCTTGGCGAAGATGCTTTCGTGGATCGGCCAAGTCGGGTTGCTCAGCCATACGCCACGGCCGGGCAGGCTGTGGGCGATGAAGTCGGCGCTCAGGCGCAGGGCACCGGTGCCGCCCGGGGTCTGGGTAGCGCCGGCGCGGCGGGCGTGGATCAGCGTGGAGTCGCTGCCGAGCACCAGTTGGCTGATCAACGTGCCGAAGGCGGCATTGCCGTGGCCGCCGATGTAGGTCTTGGTGGTTTGCGTGTCCACCAGGCGCTGTTCGGCGAGTTTTACCGAGTGGGGAATCGGCGTCAGGCCCTGGTCGTCTTTATACACACCAACGCCGAGGTCGAATTTGTGCGGGTTGCTGTCCTGGGCATACAGGTCCATCAGCCCGAGGATCGGGTCGCCGGGCACGCGGTCAATCGCATCAAAATGCATTACTTGCGGCCCTCGGCGTCCTTGGCCACTTCGTCGGTGCGCGCGGCCATGATGAAGTCGTTGCGGTGTAGGCCCTTGATGGAGTGGCTCCACCAGGTCACGGTGACTTTGCCCCACTCGGTGAGCAGGCCTGGGTGGTGGCCTTCGGCTTCCGATATTTCACCCATGGCGTTGGTGAAGGCCAGGGCGAATTTGAAGTTCTTGAACAGGAAGACCTTTTCCAACTGCATCACGCCGTCGCGCACTTCGATATTCCAGTCGGGGATCTGCTTGATCAGAACCGGCAGTTCTTCGTCGCTGACTTGCGGGGCGTCGGCGCGGCAGGCTTCGCAGTGGGCTTGGTTCAAGGTGGTCATGTGAAAGTGTCCTGAATTCGAGTATTTGAAGGTCAGTGGCGTCACCCTAAAGCAACGCGGGGCCAGGGAACAGACTCACCTGGCGCAAAAAACCGAGGTTTAGGCGGCTTTGGGTTTGGGCGGGAACTTGGGCGCGTGCAGACCCAGCTGCATGCCGCGCTCGACCATGCCCATGATGTCCTCCTGCGCGACTTCGAACAGACGCTTGAGCTCGGGCAATACGAAGTACAGCGGTTGCAGGATGTCGATGCGATACGGCGTGCGCATCGCTTCCAGCGGATCGAAGGCTTGGTGCTCGGGTTCGGACGACAGGCTGTACACCGTCTCCTTGGGCGACGACAAAATGCCGCCACCGTAGATGCGCAGGCCGGCGGGCGTATCGACCAGGCCGAACTCGATGGTCATCCAGTACAGCCGCGCCAGGTACACCCGTTGCTCCTTGGTGGCCGCGAGGCCGAGCTTGCCATAGGTGTGGGTGAATTCGGCGAACCAGGGGTTGGTCAGCAGCGGGCAGTGGCCGAAGATCTCGTGGAAAATATCCGGTTCTTGCAGGTAGTCCAGCTCTTCACGGGTACGGATGAACGTCGCTACCGGAAACTGTTTGCTGGCGAGCAATTCGAAGAAGGTCTGGAAGGGGATCAGTGCCGGCACGCGGGCGACTTGCCAGCCGGTGGTCTCGGCCAGCACTTTGTTGACCTCGCCCAACTGCGGGATACGGTCCAGGGGCAGGCCGAGCTTGTCGATGCCGTCCAGGTATTCCTGGCAGGCGCGACCCTCGATCACTTTCAACTGGCGCGTGATCAGGGTGTTCCACACCGCGTGTTCTTCCGGCGGGTAGTGGATAAAACCTTGCGCATCGGGCTCGCGGGCCACGTACTGCGTCTGCTTCATACGGCTCTCCTGCTAGGCATTCGTTCTTGTTATGTCCTGCTGTGCCTCTATTGATAACCCGGCGTGGGCAAGAATCCATCCGCCTCTGACGACGGTGTGTAGGAAAATACGCTGGTTTTCGTAAAGTAATCGTTACGCTTGTGGCATCTTGCGCTGCATTGGGCTGGGAAAAGCTCACAAGCTGTCACATAATCTTGACGACTATCTGCGCCCAGCGACAAAAAGACGCGGCGCCTCCCCACCTTTCGGGTCTTTTCATGCGTATCAAAGTGCACTGCCAGAACCGCATCGGCATCCTGCGGGACATCCTCAACCTGCTGGTGGAGTACGGCGTCAACGTCGCCAAAGGCGAGGTGGGCGGTGAGCATGGCAACGCCATCTATCTGTTCTGCCCGAACCTGGTGAACATGCAGTTCCAGGCATTGCGCCCGCAATTCGAGGCGATTGCCGGGGTGTTTGGTGTGAAAAGGGTAGGGCTGATGCCCAGCGAACGTCGGCATATGGAGCTCAATGCGCTGCTTGGCGCCCTGGAGTTCCCGGTGCTGTCCATCGACATGGGCGGCTCCATCGTCGCCGCCAACCGCGCCGCGGCGCAGTTGCTGGGCGTGCGGGTGGATGAGGTGCCGGGCATTCCGCTGTCGCGCTACGCCGAGGATTTCGATTTGCCGGAGCTGGTGCGCGCGAGCAAATCGCGGATCAACGGGCTGCGGGTCAAGGTCAAGGGCGACGTGTTTCTGGCGGACATCGCGCCGCTGCAATCTTCCGAGCACGATGACAGCGAAGCCATGGCCGGTGCCGTGTTGACCCTGCACCGAGCCGATCGGGTCGGTGAGCGCATCTATAACGTACGCAAGCAGGAGCTGCGCGGTTTCGACAGCATCTTCCAAAGCTCCAAGGTCATGGCCGCCGTGGTCCGCGAGGCCCGGCGCATGGCACCGCTGGATGCGCCGCTATTAATAGAAGGCGAAACCGGCACCGGCAAGGAATTGCTCGCGCGTGCCTGCCACCTGGCCAGCCCGCGTGGGCAGTCGCCGTTGATGGCCCTCAACTGCGCGGGTTTGCCGGAGTCGATGGCCGAGACCGAATTGTTCGGTTACGGCCCAGGTGCATTTGAAGGCGCACGGGCTGAAGGCAAGCTGGGGCTGCTGGAGCTGACGGCGGGGGGGACGTTGTTTCTCGATGGTGTCGGGGAAATGAGTGCGCGCTTGCAGGTGAAGTTGCTGCGCTTCCTGCAGGACGGTTGCTTCCGGCGTGTGGGCAGTGATGAAGAGGTCTACTTGGATGTGCGGGTGATCTGCGCGACTCAAGTGGACTTGTCGGAACTCTGCGCCCGTGGTGAGTTCCGCCAGGACCTTTACCACCGGCTCAACGTGCTGTCGCTGCATATCCCGCCGCTGCGCGAATGCCTGGATGGCTTGGCACCATTGGTTGATCACTTCCTTGACCAGGCCAGCCGCCAGATTGGTTGCCCGCTGCCCAAGCTGGCGCCGGCGGCCATGGAGCGCCTCAGCCATTACCACTGGCCGGGCAACGTGCGGCAGCTGGAAAACGTGCTGTTCCAGGCGGTGTCGTTGTGCGAGGGCGGTACAGTGAAGGTTGAGCATATTCGGTTGCCGGACTATGGGGTGCGTCAACCCCTTGGCGATTTTTCCCTGGAGGGTGGGTTGGAAGAGATTGTCGGACGGTTCGAGAAGGCGGTGCTGGAGGCGCTGTACGCAGAACACCCCAGCAGCCGGCAGTTAGGTAAACGGCTAGGGGTTTCGCATACCACGATTGCCAATAAGTTGCGGGACCATCATGTGACCAAGTAACGGTTCCATAGGGTTGCGCGCTGAACACTACGCAAGGTGCGCAGTGTTCAAATTAGCGTGCGTGAGCGGTATCAGTGTGAGCGCTCATCTACAGAACCAATGGGCACGTAGTTGTCTCGATTGCCTTTTTCTTCCCATACGAGCAGGGAGGTATCATTTCCCATGTAATCGGGGAGTGAGACCAGTGAATAGTTTTTACCTTGCGTCAGTAGGTCCATGCTCTTCTTTATTTCTGGTGAAAGTTTGCCATGTACGCCTTTTTTTAAGTCGTCTGAAGTTACACCAAGATTGATGGAGTTTGCGTTGGTTTTAATTATGTTTGGCAAGTCCCATATTGGGTGTCCGATGTTTTTCCTGGAAGCGTCGTCGTTCAGCGGTTGGGTCAAGGTGGGCTTGTTCTCGTCAGTGGGTATCCAGGCGGACTCCAAACCTTTTTCGCTACTTAGAATGACCAGTCGGTAGTTTTGACCTTCGTCCAGTTTTTCAAGCTCCTTCCTTGCGTTTGGTGGGAGCGTTCCATACTTGCCGGCTCGGATGTCATCGGACGTAATACCGTGGTCGAACTCTGTTTTTCGATTGGGTATACGGTCGAGTAATTGACCTATTGCCTCAATGGTCCGGGTGGTTTGAGATGTGTCGAGGGCAGGGCGAACGTCCGGGTCGCGACGAGAGTCGGGCAGTCGACGGTCGGGTTTGTAGTCCCGGTCATGGCGGGTATCGGGCAGTCGACGGTCGGGGTGGCAGTCCCGGTCATGGCGGGTATCGGGCAGTCGACGGTCGGGGTGGTAGTCCCGGTCATGGCGGGTTTCGGGCAGTCGACGGTCGGGGTGGTAGTCCCGGTCATGACGGGTTTCGGGTAGTCGACGATGGGGGTGGTAGTCCCGGTCATGGCGGGTATCGGGCAGTCGACGGTCGGGGTGGTAGTCCCGGTCATGACGGGTTTCGGGCAGTCGACGATGGGGGTGGTAGTCCCGGTCATGGCGGGTTTCGGGCAGTCGACGGTCGAAACGGTGGTCCCAGTCACGATGGGTGTCGGGGAGTCTACGGTCGTGGCGGTACCCGCGATCCGGTCCGAACTCCGGAAAGTCTCCGTTTGCGTTATGGTCGCGATCGCAGCGGTGGTAATGGGGTTCGGTATACGTGCGGTAAGTATCGCGTCGGTCGTAGTGACTGTCGTGGTTGTTTGGGAAGTAAGGCTCCCTGAAATAGATTGAAGGGTTGTCGTTAACTCTAAACATGTTTGTGGGCCTTGTATAAGAGGATAAGTGTGTATTGCGGAGTGACTTGGGTGTTGTAAGTGGTCGCCGCCGGTTAGGCGGTGGGAGGAAGTTACGCCGGGTGGAAAAGTGCGGCAAGGGAGCTTTTTTGAGGAAATGTAATTATGTGCCGGTCGCGATTGGAAAATAGTGCGCCTTATCAGCGCGTCGTGGAATGCAAGTTAAAACACATGCCTTAACTAATTGTGCGAGTGTGTGGAGGTGGCGGTTTTCGCAGTGCGTGTGATTTTTGAAATAATAAATAGAGAGGGCCTGAGATTTATATCAATAAGTCTCGGTTGTGTTGCATTAGTCAAGTCAACTTTGCGGGATGCGCGGGCTTGGTTTGTGCTGGGGCGGCGAGATCTTTTGAGGGGGATGGTCCTTGGCGCCGGTGTTTGCCGTTAGCGGCATAACTCCGCCGTTTTTTCGACTCATCTGTTGGGCGCGACGCTTGAGGAAAATCCTGAACCCCCTGTGTTCATTGGCTTTTTACGCCATTTTGAAAGTTGGTTCGCAAATTGCTTATCCCTTATCAGTACAGCGGTGGGCGGCAAGCGTCCGTCAGAAAGAGGATAGAGCGTGGACAAGTACCTTTATGTGGCAATGACCGGCGCCAGCCAGAATGCTCTGGCGCAGAAGGCCCATGCCAACAACCTGGCGAACATTTCCACCAATGGTTTCCAACGCGACCTGGAACAGGCGCGTTCGATGCCGGTGTTTGGTGACAGCTTTCCGGCGCGGGCGTTTGCCCTGACCGAACGCCCGGCCACCGACTTCACCCCTGGCGCGATGATCGAAACCGGCCGTGACCTTGACGTGGCCGTCAGCGGCGACGGCTGGATGGCCGTGCAAACCCCTGACGGCAGCGAGGCCTACGTGCGCAGCGCAAGCATGAACGTCGATGCGTTGGGCGTGCTGCGTGCCGGCAACGGCATGCCGATCATGGGCAACGGTGGCCCGATTGCGGTGCCACCCCAGCAGAAAATCGAAGTGGGCGCCGACGGCACCATCAGCATCCGCGCCATGGGCGAAGGCCCGCGCGTCATGGCTGAAGTGGACCGGATCAAGCTGGTCCAGCCTGACCTGAAGAATATGACCAAAGGCCTCGACGGCACCATCCACACCAAGGATGGCCAGCCGGCCCAGGCCGATGCGGGCGTCAAGCTGACCTCGGGCTTCTTGCAGGCCAGCAACGTCAATGCGGTGGAAGAAATGACCGCAGTGCTCGCGCTTTCCAAGCAGTTCGAGCTGCACATCAAGATGATGAACAGCGCCAAAGAAGACGACCAGGCCATGACTCGCGTCATGCAGATGAGCTGATTGCAGCCCACTAATTAATTTGCCACGCCGCGCCAACAAACAGGCGCACAGAGGAGAACAGCATGCTTCCGGCTCTATGGGTTGCCAAAACCGGTCTGTCCGCCCAGGACACCAACCTGACCACCATCTCCAACAACCTGGCGAACGTGTCGACCACGGGTTTCAAGCGTGACCGCGCCGAGTTCCAGGACCTGCTCTACCAGATCAAGAAGCAGCCGGGCTCCCAGTCGACCCAGGACAGCGAACTGCCATCGGGCCTGCAACTGGGTACCGGTGTGCAGATCGTCGGCACGCAGAAGAACTTCAGTGCCGGTAACCTGCAACAGACCGGCCAGCCGCTGGACATGGCGATCAACGGCCGTGGTTTCTTCCAGATCCTGCAACCGGATGGCACTACCTCCTACACCCGCGACGGTACTTTCCACCTGGATTCCAACGGCCAGATCGTGACCGCCAACGGTTTCGCCCTGGAGCCTGCGGTTGTCGTGCCAGCAGATGCCAAGACCTTCACCGTCGGCAACGACGGCACCGTGTCGATCACCGTAGCCGGCAACCCGGCGTCGCAAGTGATCGGCAACCTGCAAACCGCCGACTTCATCAACCCGGCCGGTCTGCAAGCCATGGGCAACAACCTGTTCCTCGAAACCGCCTCCAGCGGCGCGCCGCAAATCGGCACCCCTGGCCTGAACGGTTTCGGCACCACGCTGCAAAGCACCCTGGAAACCTCCAACGTGAGCACGGTTGAGGAGATGGTCAACATGATCACCACCCAGCGCGCCTACGAGATGAACTCCAAGGTGATTTCCACCGCCGACCAGATGCTCTCGTTTGTCACGCAGAATCTGTAATCAAGTCTATGGGGCGCTCTTGAGGGCGCCTGCAACACCGTGAGGTAAGGGTCATGAATCGCTACGTTTCTGTTCTGGCATTGAGTGGGATCACCGTGCTCGCGGGCTGTGTCGCCCCTACGCCAAAACCCAATGACCCGTACTACGCGCCGGTGTTGCCACGCACGCCGCTGCCGGCGGCGGCCAACAATGGCTCGATCTACCAGGCCGGTTTCGAACAGAACCTGTACAGCGACCGCAAGGCGTTCCGGGTCGGTGACATCATCACCATCACCCTGAACGAGAAGACTCAGGCCAGCAAGAATGCCAACTCCCAAGTGGGCAAGACCAGCAAGACCGGTATCGGCCTGACCTCGTTGTTCGGTGCCGTGCCGAACACCAACAACCCACTGGGCGATGGCGACCTGAGCCTGAGCGCCGGCTACAGCGGTGATCGCGCCACCAACGGCAAGAGTTCGGCGGGGCAGGGCAACAGCCTGACCGGTTCGATCACCGTCACCGTGGCCGATGTGCTGCCCAATGGCATCATCGCCGTGCGCGGTGAAAAGTGGATGACCCTCAACACCGGTGACGAGCTGGTGCGCATTGCCGGCATGGTCCGTGCCGATGACATCTCCACCGACAACACTGTGCCGTCCACACGGATTGCCGATGCACGCATTACCTACTCGGGTACGGGTTCGTTTGCGGATGCAAGTCAGCCGGGCTGGTTCGACCGTTTCTTCCTTAGCCCGCTGTTCCCTTTCTAGGTGATGACTTTGAACCTCAAACAGCTGATGGCAGCGGCACTCTTGCTGTCCCTGAGCGCCGTCGCCCAGGCCGAGCGCCTGAAAGACATCGCGAGCATCTCCGGCGTGCGTTCCAACCAGTTGATCGGTTACGGCCTGGTGGTGGGGCTCAACGGTACGGGTGACCAGACCACCCAGACCCCGTTCACCTTGCAGACCTTCAACAACATGCTCTCGCAGTTCGGCATCAAGGTGCCGGCGGGTTCGGGCAACGTGCAACTGAAAAACGTCGCGGCCGTGTCGATCAGTGCCGACCTGCCGGCGTTCTCCAAGCCGGGCCAGGTGGTGGACATCACCGTGTCGTCCATCGGTAACTCGAAAAGCCTGCGTGGCGGCACCCTGTTGATGACGCCGCTCAAAGGTATCGACGGCAACGTCTACGCCATTGCCCAGGGCAACCTGGTGGTGGGCGGGTTTGACGCCGAAGGTCGCGACGGTTCGAAGATCACCGTCAACGTGCCGTCGGCCGGGCGGATTCCTGGCGGCGCCACGGTGGAACGCACCGTGCCGAGCGGCTTCAACCAAGGCAATAGCCTGACCCTGAACCTCAACCGTTCCGACTTCACCACCGCCAAGCGTGTGGTTGACAAGATCAACGACATGCTCGGCCCTGGCGTGGCCCAGGCCATCGACGGCGGCTCGATCCGCGTGACCGCGCCGCTGGACCCAAGCCAGCGGGTGGACTACCTGTCGATCCTGGAAAACCTTGAAGTCGACCCGGGCCAGGCGGTGGCCAAAGTCATCATCAACTCGCGTACCGGCACCATCGTGATCGGCCAGAACGTCAAGGTTTCGCCGGCGGCGGTGACCCACGGCAGCCTGACCGTGACCATCACCGAAGACCCGATCGTCAGCCAGCCTGGGCCGTTGTCCAACGGCCAGACGGCAGTGGTGCCGCGCTCGCGTGTCAACGCTCAGCAAGAAGCCAAGCCGATGTTCAAATTCGGCCCCGGCACCACCCTGGATGAGATTGTCCGTGCGGTGAACCAGGTGGGCGCAGCGCCCGGCGACTTGATGGCGATCCTTGAAGCATTGAAACAGGCCGGCGCCTTGCAAGCCGACCTGATCGTGATCTGAGGCCATGGCCATGGATATGCGCAAGAGCGGGATCAGCAGCACGGCGGACTCGGGGTCTTACTCCGACTTGGGCAGGCTTAACCAGCTCAAGGTCGGCGCCGACAAGAACAGCGAAGGCAACATGCGCAAGGTGGCGCAGGAGTTTGAGTCGTTGTTCGTCAGCGAAATGCTCAAGTCCATGCGTTCGGCCACCGAGGCGTTGGGCAAGGACAACCCGATGAACACGCCGGCGGCCAAGCAGTATCAGGAAATGTACGACCAGCAGTTGGCGGTGTCGATGTCCCGCGAAGGCGGCGGTATCGGCCTGGCCGATGTGTTGATGCGCCAGATGCAGAAGAACAAGCCGGTGGACGCCCAGGCGGCCACCTTGCAGGGCCCGGCGGCGGCAGAGCCGGTGAAGAAGGTCGATGTGCCGACGGAAATTGGTGCCGGTACCCAGGCCGACGGTGCACTCGGTCGCTCCAATGGCCAGCGTCCATTGTGGGCCTATCGCGTCGCGGTGCCCGAAGGCACTGCCAGCGCTCACGTCAACGATATGGAGCTGATGAACCAGCGCCGCATCGCCTTGCCGAGCAAACTCACCGACCGCCTGCTGGCCGGCATCGTGCCCAGCACCGACACCACGGTCGCCAAGGCTGCACCGCTGCGTAACAGCGCTGCCGATGACAATGTGGTCAACAGCACCACGCGCAGCTTTGCCGTGCCCAGCGATCGCATGCAGATCTACAGCCGCGCCATCGCCCAGCCGCCGCTGGCGCCAGCGAAAAAAGCCTTCAGTTCCCAGGATGAGTTCGTCGCCACCATGTTGCCGATGGCCAAGGCCGCCGCCGCGCGGATTGGCGTTGATCCGAAGTACCTGGTGGCCCAGGCTGCCCTGGAAACCGGCTGGGGCAAATCGGTAATGCGTGCCGAAGACGGCAGCAGCAGCCACAACCTGTTTGGCATCAAGGCCGGCCAGAGCTGGCAGGGCGGTCAGGCCCGTGCGATCACCAGCGAGTTCCGCGATGGCGCGATGGTCAAGGAAACGGCGCAGTTCCGTTCCTACGCCTCGTACCAGGACAGCTTCCACGACCTCGTGACCTTGCTGCAAAGCAATGATCGCTATAAAGAAGTTGTGAAATCGGCCGATAACCCCGAACAGTTTGTACGCGAGTTGCAAAAAGCCGGTTACGCAACCGACCCGGCCTATGCCAGCAAGATTTCGCAGATCGCCAAAACGATGGACAGTTACCAGAATTACGCTGCCGCTGGCGCAACCACACATTTATAAGGTCTGAACCATGAGTTTGCTCAGTATCGGGATGTCAGGGCTCAATGCCGCTCAAGGATCGTTGTCGGTCTTGAGTAATAACATTGCCAACGCCAATACCTCGGGCTATTCGCGTCAGCAGACTACCCAGAGCGCCAACGCGTCGAACCCTTACGGCGGCGTGTTCATCGGCAGCGGCACCACCCTGGCCGACGTGCGCCGGGTGTATAACGAATACCTCGACGCGGCCTACCAGAACAGCACCTCGCTCAACAGCGATGCCAAGGCCTACCTGGACCAGGTAAGTGCGGTCGACAAGACCCTGTCGGACAAGACCACCGGCATGTCCGCTGTGCTCAGTTCGTTCTTCGCCGCGGTGCAGACGGCTTCGGCGAACCCGAGCGATGCGTCGGCGCGCCAGATCCTGCTGACCAATGCGCAGACCCTGACCAACCGTTTCAACGCGATTTCCACCCAGTTGAGCACGCAGAAAGAGACCATCAACGGTCAGCTGACCTCCATGAGCGATCAGGTCAACCAGCTGACCTCGTCGATTGCGTCCCTCAACAAACAGATCAACCAGGTTCAGGGTTCGAGCAACGTTACCCCGGCCAACCTGCTGGACGCGCGTGCCGAAGCCGTGCGCTCGCTCAATGAGCTGATCGGCGTGACCGCCAGCGAGAAGAACGGCGTGTTCAGCGTCAGCACCGGCACCGGCCAATCGCTGGTGATGGGCGACCAGTCCAACACTATCTCCGCCGTGCCGAGCGACAGCGATGCAAGCCAATACACCATCCAGTTGAACATGGCCGGCAACACCAAGGTCGACCTGGGCAACGTGATCAGTGGTGGTAGCATCGGCGGCCTGCTGCGGTATCGCAGCGACGTGTTGACGCCGGCCATCAATGACCTGGGCCGCATCGCCACGGTGACGTCCGACGTGATCAACAGCCAGTTGGGCCAGGGCCTGGACCTCAACGGCGAGTTCGGTGCCGCGATGTTCAAGGACATCAACAGTGTCGCCTCGATTGCCCAGCGCAGCGTGGCATCGGCGTCCAACACCGGCGACGGTGGCCTGAACGTGACGATCAAGGACAGCAGCAAGCTGACCAACTTCGATTACAAGGTGACCTTCACCGCAGCCGACAAGTACAGCGTGGTGCGTTCCGATGGCAAGGCCATGGGTAACTTCACCCTGGACCCGACCCAGCCGGCGCCGGTGATCGACGGTTTCGCCTTGACCCTCAAGACCGGCACCATGCAGCCGGGCGACAGCTTCAAGGTCAGCCCGACCGCCAACGGCGCCAAGGAAATCGGCACGGTCCTTACCGACCCGAGCAAGATTGCCTTTGCCGCGCCATTGTCCGGCGAGGGCAGCAAGACCAACCAGGGCACCGGCACCTTCACGCCGCCGACCCTGACAGTGCCTCTGGACATCGCCGGCGGTGCCGCGACCGCGCAGTTGCAAGTGGGTATCGAGCACTCGATGCCAGTGAAAATGGTCTTTGGCAAACCGGCGGCCGATGGCACCCAGAGCTACACGATCAATAACGCCCAGGGCGATCCGATCGGCTCCGGCAGCATCGTCCCGGGGCAGGCCAACAAGATCACCATCAACGTGCCGATGCGCGCTGCGGATGGCACGCTGGTGAGCCCGGCCAAGAGCTTCAGCTTCGACACCACGGTAGGCGGCTCGCCGACCGACGGTGACAGCACCTCGTTTTCGTTCAATGCCACGGGCGTTTCCGACAACCGCAACGCCCAGAAACTGCTGGACCTGCAGACCAAGGCGACCGTCGGTACAGCCGCCGATGGCAGCGGTGGCACCAGCCTGGTGGGGGCCAACAGCAAGCTGGTGTCCACCGTCGGCGCCAAGGCGGCCGCGGCCACCACCGACACCACCGCGACCAACGCGCTGCTGACGGCCAACAAGAATGCGCGCAACTCGGTGTCCCAGGTCAACCTGGACGAAGAGGCGGGCGACATGATCAAGTTTCAGCAGTACTACACCGCGTCGTCGCAGATCATCAAGGCCGCGCAAGAAACCTTCAGCACGCTGATCAATAGTCTTTAAGGGAGCCTGGGACGATGCGCATTTCGACACAGCAGTATTTCGACACCAGCGCGACTCGCTATACGGATAACTATTCCAGCGTGGTCAAGGCGCAGCAGCAGGCGAGTTCAGGCGTGCGTGTGCAGACCGCCGCCGATGATCCGGTTGCCGCGCAGCGTTTGCTGATGCTGCAACAACAGAAAGACATGCTGGCGCAGTACAGCGGCAACATCACCAATATCCAGAGTTCGCTGACCAACCAAGAAAGCGTGCTGGATGCGATCAACACCACCCTCCAGGCGGCCAGCCAGTTGGCCTTGAAGGCCGGTGGCGTGACCAGCGATGCGGACCGCAAATCCATTTCCGTTGAAGTGGGTGCTCTTGAGGATCAGTTGCTGGGCTTGCTCAACAGCAAGGACGCGGCGGGCAAATACCTGTTCTCCGGTTCCAAGACCGACACGCCGCCGTATTCGCGCAACAATGATGGTACTTACAACTATCAGGGCGACGAAAATGAGCTGAGCCTGCAAGTGTCCGAGACGCTGACCGTACGCACCGGCGATACGGGCAAGACGATCCTGGAAGGCGCGGTCAACAACAGCCGCACGAAGTCCACATACACCACGCCTGCACCCGTGCCGCCCGCGACTACTCCGTCGCAAGTGGACGATCACAAGGTCGCCATTTCGGCGGGCCTAGTGACGTCGGGTATTGAATACAACAAGTCGTACGCCGACGGCCAGCCGTACAAGCTGACCTTCACCAGCAGCACCCAGTATGTGGTGACGGATAAAGGCGGCAACGACATTACCTCGCAGCTTCCGGGCAACGGGACGTTCGACTCTACCAAGGAGGGCAGTGCCAGCGTCAACCTGCGCGGGGTCAAGTTCGACATCAGTGTCGACCTGACCGACAAGGCCTCCGGGCCGGATGCCGATGCGATGGTCAAGGGGCGTGAGTTCACGCTCTCGGCCAAGCCGGACACGTTCAACGTCGCCCGCACCGCGAGTAACACGTCGCCGACGCAACTGACCAATGCCACGGTCAGTAGCCCGGCCAAGTACGCCAGCACCTTCCCGGCCAACAGTGGCGTGCTGATCAAGTTCAGCGATACCGATCCGAACGCCTACGAGGTGTTTTCGCAGCCCTACACCCCCAACAGCAAGGCGATTGATTCGGGTGTCATCGATGCGACCGCCACGCCGAGCCCGACGATCACGGCGGCGGGCGTTACGTTCAGCCTGAGCGGCGCGCCGAATGTCGGCGATCAGTTTTCGGTCGGTGCCAGTACCCAGAAAACCCAGAGCGCCCTCGATACCTTGAGTCAGCTGCGCATTGCTCTGGAGCAACCGGCGGATGGAATTCCCGGTGCACGGGTCAAGCTGCAGGACGCCTTGAACGCTGCCGTCAGTAACCTGACCAGCTCAACCGACCAGGTGGATAACGTGCGTGGTTCCATCGGTGCGCGGCAGAATGCGCTGAATGTGCAGTCCAGCGAAAACACCAGTGTCGGTCTGGCCAATACCAGCACTATGAGTGCCCTGGCCAACGTCGATATGGGTGAGGCCGCGATCAACCTGACCTTGCAGCAAACCATGCTCGAAGCCTCGCAGCTGGCATTTGTGAAAGTCTCGCAGTTGAGCCTGTTCAACAAGATGTAAACGGCGTCATCCCCAGCGGCCCAGCCTGGAAACAGGCTGGGCCGTTGTCGTTTACGCGGTTTAATTGTTTGAAGGTTTTGCATAAACCACACAGAATTGAGTGACCTGTGAGTCATAAAGCGCATCTTCACTGTATCGTGTGAAAAGGATAAGTCGTCTCAGAGTCCTTGCGCAGCGGCTTTCAGCGAGTTTTTTGCGGGGTTGCCCCCTTTATTGTCAGCACCCGGCGAGGCGACTCGCGGGGTGATCTCCAGCTATTTAGTATTGGGAAGCCACAATGATTGGCATAAAAAGCATCGCCAGTTACGTGCCGGCCGACGGGATCGATAACTACGCCCAGGGTGCCAAATTCGCCAAGGATGAAGAGTTCATCATTGGCAAGATCGGTTCGGCGTTCCTGCCGCGCAAGGAAGCCGCGCAGGAAACCTCCGATCTGTGTGTCGAGGCGGTCAACGCTTTGTTTGCCAATAACCCCGATTTGAAGCGTGAGTCCATCGACGCGCTGATCGTCGTCACCCAGAACGGTGATGAAGAGGGTTTGCCCCACACGGCCGCCATCGTCCAGGACAAGCTCGGCTTGCCGACTCACGTCGCGGCGTTCGATATTTCCCTGGGCTGCTCCGGCTACGTCTACGGCATCTACGCGATGAAGGGCTTCATGGAAGCCACTGGCCTGAAAAACGGCCTGCTGATCACCGCCGACCCGTATTCGAAGATCGTTGATCCGGAAGACCGCAACACCACCATGCTGTTCGGTGACGCTGCCACCGCGACCTGGATGGGCGAAGACGCGTCCTGGCTGCTGGGCAAGTCCAAGTTCGGCACCGACGGTTCCGGCGCGCCGCACCTGAAGGTCAGCGACGGCGTGTTCTTCATGAACGGTCGCCAGGTGTTCAACTTTGCCCTGCTTAAAGTGCCTGCGCATCTGCACGAGCTGCTCAATGAGTCGGATCTGCAAGCGGATGACATCGATGCGTTCTGCATCCACCAGGGCAGTGCGGCGATTGTCGATGCCGTGGCGCGTCGGTTTGAAGATGCGCCGGTGGACAAGTTCATCAAGGACATGGTCGAGACCGGCAACACCGTGTCGTCGAGCATTCCATTGCTGCTGGAAAAGCACGTGATGGATGCGACCTGGAAGCGCGTAGCCATCAGCGGTTTTGGGGTGGGCCTGTCGTGGGGTTCGGCGATTTTGCATCGTCCGTGAGCCTTTAGCGCATAGCACAAAAAAAACGCCGATGATCGAAAGATCATCGGCGTTTTTTATTTGGCGCCAGAAAAGCCAATGAATCCGGGGTTTTTTGCCTGCGTAAGCCCTTGAATTGCAAGGGGTGGCACGTCGCCAGCAAAAAAATCAAAAAAAATCCTCAAGCAACTGCCCAGCACGACGATAACTATTACGTAGGTTCTCAGGCCACACCCGGCGGTTGCCAGGGCCGGAAGCCGCAGTATCCATCCAACGAGGATTTCGTCATGGCTTTAACAGTAAACACCAACATTGCTTCGATCACTACTCAGGGCAACCTGAACAAAGCCGGCGGCGCCCTGGCCACCTCCATGCAGCGCCTGTCTTCCGGCCTGCGTATCAACAGCGCTAAAGACGACGCTGCAGGCCTGCAGATCGCTAACCGCCTGACCAGCCAAATCAACGGCCTGGGCCAAGCAGTAAAAAACGTGAACGATGGTATCTCCATCGCTCAGACCGCTGAAGGCGCGATGCAGGCTTCGACCGACATCCTGCAAAAAATGCGTACCCTGGCTCTGTCCTCCGCTACCGGTTCCCTGAGCGCTGACGACCGTAAGTCGAACAACGACGAATACCAGGCTCTGACTTCGGAACTGACCCGTATCTCGCAAACCACTACTTTCGGTGGCCAGAAGCTGCTGGACGGTTCGTACGGTACCAAAGCCATCCAGGTTGGCGCCAACGCTAACGAAACCATCAACCTGAGCCTGGAAAACGTTGCAGCCAACAACATTGGTTCGCAGCAGATCAAAACCAAGGCCATCGCACCTAGCGCCACTGGCCTGGCTGGCGGCGACATCACTGTTACCGGCAACGGTCAGACCAAAACCGTAACTTACGCTGCAGGCGCTTCGGCTAAAGACATCGCTGCGGGCCTGAACGGTTCGATCGGTGGCCTGACCGCTACCGCCAGCACTGAAGTCAAACTGGAAGTAGGCGCTGCCACTCCGTCGAACTTCAAGCTGGCTGTAGGTGGCGGTAATGCTGTTGATTTCGTCGGCGTGAAGGACCTGGCCGGCCTGGCTGACCAGCTGAAATCGAACGCTGCCAAACTGGGCATCAGCGTTAACTACGACGAATCCAACAAAACCCTGTCGGTTAAGTCGGATTCCGGCGAAAACCTGTCGTTCTCGGGTGCTGATGCCAACGCTCAGACCAACATCCTGGTTGGCGCAAAAGACGGCGCTGGCGCATTCGCCACCCCGGCTGCTCTGGGTGCTGCTGCAATCGTTGTGACCGGTCAGGTTTCCCTGGATTCGGCTAAAGGCTACTCCCTGAGCGACGCTGGTACTGGTGTATCGGACTTGTTCGCGGCTGCTACCGTTTCGTCGACCAAGACCACCATCTCTAACACCGACGTGACCGACTCTACCAACGCTCAAAACGCGCTGGCTGTTATCGACAAGGCCATCGGCACCATCGACGGCGTTCGTTCGGGCCTGGGTGCTACTCAGAACCGTCTGACTACCACTGCAGACAACCTGCAGAACATTCAGAAGAACTCCACCGCTGCACGTTCCACCGTTCAGGACGTCGACTTCGCTTCCGAAACCGCCGAACTGACCAAGCAACAAACCCTGCAGTCGGCTTCCACCGCGATCCTGTCGCAGGCTAACCAGCTGCCATCCGCTGTACTGAAGCTGCTTCAGTAATCCCAGCGCTTGGTAACTAACGGAAGGGTGCGTCTACGTGCCCTTCCGTTTTTTCGGTTTAGAGGAGATTGGACATGGACATGAGTGTAAAGCTGAACCAGTCTTATCCGCCGGTTGCACCCCTAAGCGCATCTGCCCAGGTAGTGACTGATAAAGCCGTTCCAAAAGCCCAGGAAGCCGCCGCCACAGCAAAACAGCCTGAGCGTGCCGACCTGGAACAAGCAGTAACCGATATTCGAGAATTCGTTCAAGCTGCCCAGCGCAGCCTGGATTTTTCCATTGATGACTCCACCCATCGCGTGGTGGTCAAGGTCATCGCCACCGACAGTGGTGAAGTGATTCGCCAGATTCCGTCGGAAACGGCATTGAAACTGGCACAGAGCCTTTCCAGCGCCAGCAGCTTGTTGTTCGACGACAAGGCCTGAGCTGGCATGAAACTTGTTGCTGTCAGGTCTTGAGGCGCAATAAGTCAAGATAACGGCAGCCACCGAACAGGAGATACGAAGATGGCGGGTTCAACGGTAAGTGGTATCGGTTCTAATATCGATACGCAGGCGATCGTGACGTCCTTGGTGAACGCCGAAAAGGTGCCCAAGCAGACGCAGATCAATACCGCATCAGCGAAAGCGACCACCACGCTGTCTTCGATCGGCAAGATTCAAGCGGCGCTGGACGCGTTTCGTGGTGCGCTCGACACGATGGCCAAGGACAGCAGCTTTACCGGCCTGACCGGTTCATCCTCGGATGAAAAAGTCGCGACCATGACCTCCAGCAATACCGCTTCGACAGGTAGCTTCCGACTGATCGTCAACCAATTGGCCCAGGCGTCGAAGCTGTCGAGTGCCAATTTTTCCGGTGGTACTTCTTCGGTGGTGAATGCCACCAACAAGCCGACGACGCTGACGATTACCCAGTCCAGCAAAGACTATGACGTGAGTATCCCGGCCGGTGCGACCTTGCAGCAGGTGCGGGATTCGATCAACACCCAGTTTGGTACGTCGGGTTTGAGCGCCAACATCCAGACCGACTCCAATGGTTCCCGGTTGATCCTGACGTCGACCAAGATGGGTACGGGCTCTGACCTGACGCTTTCGGGTAATTCGGGATTGGATGTCGGGGCTAGTGTCGTTGATGAGCCCAAGGATGCGTTGTACAGCATCGATGGTGTTTCTTCGGTGTCCAAGACCAACAACATTGAAGGGGCACTCAGTGGCGTGAACATCAAGCTGGTGTCGGTTTCCGCGCTCAAGACGGCAGGTGATGTCAGTCCGAATCCGGAGAGAAACGCCACGCTGATCACGGTGAGCACCAACACCACGGCGCTCAAGTCCGGGGTCAAGGGTTTCATTGATACCTACAACGCCTTGATCACTGCGATGAACGCCGAAACCAAGGTCACCAAGAACCTGGACGGTAGCACCACGGCGGCAACGCTGACGGGCGACTCGACCATGCGCTCCCTGCAGAGCGCGATTCGCAACGAGTTCAACACGCTGTCGGGCACAGGGGCGTTGAAGTCCCTGGCACAATTTGGCGTGAGCACCAGTTCGACCACTGGCCTGCTGACGATCGATGACAAGAAGTGGGATGCAGCGGTTAAAACCAACGCGGCCGACATCAACAGCATGTTTTCCGGCAAGGACGGCATGCTGGCGCGGATGAAAAGCGCCACCGACGATTTCGCCAAGGCCAGCACCGGCATCCTGGCGACGCGTTCGACCTCCTTGTCGGACACGCTCAAGGACCTGACCAAGGAGCAGTCCACCCTGGACGAGCGCATGACCTTGCTCACCAACAGCCTGTCGGCCAAATACAACGCCATGGACACCCTGGTCGCCCAATTGCGCCAGCAAAGCACCAGTGTCATGACCACGCTCAATGCGCTGAACAACGTAAAGACCAATAGTTGATTCCGCGTCATAAAAAAAGGCCAGGCGACCTGCCTGGCCTTTTTTATCGAGAGACGACTGGCGCTAAAGCTTTTTGCGAGCCAGTCGACATATTGGTTACTCAACCACTTTCCGCTGTCGCCCGTCACGAGGTAGAAACATGAATCCCATGAGAGCCCTTCGCCAATACCAGAAGGTCAATTCCCATGCTCAGATCTCCGAAGCCAGCCCTCATCGTCTGGTGCAGATGCTGATGGAAGGTGGGCTCGACCGCATGGCCCAGGCCAAAGGCGCGTTGGCACGTGGTGACATCGCGGCAAAGGGTTTGATGCTCGGCAAGGCCATCGACATCGTGATCGGCCTGCGTGATGGGCTTGACGCCGAGAAAAGTGACAACCCGGCTTACGTCCAGCAGTTGGAAAGCCTGTACGCCTACATGACCAACCGTCTGATGGAAGCGAACCTGCATAACGATGCGGACATGATCGACGAAGTCGCCCGTTTGCTGATTACCGTAAAAGAAGGCTGGGATGCTATTGGCGCGCCGCAGGCCGCCGCTGAATAAGGCCTGAGGGCCTTGAGGATCACGTCATGAGCCATGCACTGCAACGCATTGATGAAACTCGCGAGGCGCTGATGGGCGCGCTGGCGGAACGCAATTGGGACGCTATTGGCGAGCTCGATCTGGGTTGCCGCAGTGTGATCGATGAGGCGCTCAGCGAAGCGCCGGAAGACGAGAGCATGTTGCGCGAAAAACTCGAGAGCCTGCTGGCGGTATATCAGCAGTTGCTGGAAGTGACGACGGGCGAAAGACAGGCGATTTTTGAAGAGATGTCGCAGATCAACCAAGCTAAAAATGCGTCAAAGGTTTACCATCTGTTCGGCTGAATAGCGTCAGTTGGTCCGAACGGTGCGTCATATATTTGACTGTGCCAGCATTTTTGACTTAACTAGTGCTGTTTTCAGATTTCAGACGTCTAGTAAGGTACAAAATCGTACAAGCGTCTTGATTGCCCTCATTCTTGGGCAGGAAGTTTTACTAGGGAAGTTGCTATTGCATGTGGCGTGAAACCAAAATTCTGCTGATTGATGACGATAGCGTCCGCCGCCGCGATTTAGCGGTGATTTTGAATTTTCTTGGCGAAGAAAATCTGCCCTGCGGCAGCCATGACTGGCAGCAGGCGGTCAGCTCATTGTCATCGAGCCGTGAAGTCATTTGTGTGCTGATCGGGACGGTAAACGCTCCTGGCGCTGTTTTGGGCTTGTTAAAGACACTGTCCACCTGGGATGAGTTCCTTCCAGTTTTGCTAATTGGCGAAATTTCTCCCGTCGACCTGCCCGAAGACCAGCGTCGCCGGGTACTTTCCTCCCTGGAAATGCCGCCCAGCTACAGCAAATTGCTTGATTCACTGCACCGCGCCCAGGTCTATCGCGAGATGTACGACCAGGCCCGCGAGCGCGGTCGCCACCGTGAACCCAACCTGTTCCGCAGCCTGGTCGGCACCAGCCGTGCGATCCAGCATGTGCGCCAGATGATGCAGCAAGTGGCCGATACCGACGCCAGCGTGCTGATCCTCGGCGAGTCGGGCACCGGCAAGGAAGTGGTGGCGCGCAACCTGCACTACCACTCCAAGCGTCGTGACGGGCCCTTTGTGCCGGTCAACTGCGGGGCGATCCCGGCAGAGCTGCTCGAAAGCGAATTGTTCGGCCACGAGAAGGGCGCCTTTACCGGGGCGATCACCAGCCGTGCCGGGCGTTTCGAGCTGGCCAACGGCGGCACCCTGTTCCTCGACGAAATCGGCGACATGCCGCTGCCGATGCAGGTCAAGCTGCTGCGCGTGTTGCAGGAGCGCACCTTCGAGCGCGTGGGCAGCAACAAGACCCAGAGCGTCGATGTACGCATCATCGCGGCGACCCACAAAAACCTCGAAAGCATGATCGAGGTCGGCAGCTTCCGCGAAGACCTGTACTACCGCCTCAACGTCTTCCCGATCGAGATGGCCCCGCTGCGCGAGCGCGTCGAAGACATCCCGCTGCTGATGAACGAACTGATCTCGCGCATGGAGCACGAAAAGCGCGGCTCGATCCGGTTCAACTCCGCGGCGATCATGTCCCTGTGTCGCCACGGCTGGCCGGGCAACGTGCGGGAGCTGGCCAACCTGGTCGAGCGCATGGCGATCATGCACCCCTACGGTGTGATCGGCGTGGTCGAGCTGCCGAAGAAATTCCGCTATGTCGACGACGAAGACGAGCAACTCGACAGCCTGCGCAGCGACATGGAAGAGCGTGTAGCCATCAACGGCCATACCCCGGACTTCGGTTCCACCGCCATGCTGCCGCCGGAAGGCCTCGACCTGAAGGATTACCTCGGCAACCTGGAACAAGGCCTGATCCAACAGGCCCTGGACGACGCCAACGGCATCGTCGCCCGCGCCGCCGAGCGCTTGCGTATCCGCCGTACCACCCTGGTGGAGAAGATGCGCAAGTACGGCATGAGCCGTCGAGAAGGTGATGAACAGGCGGATGATTGACGCCTGTTTTTTAAACCACTGAAACTTCAGTGGTTTTTTTTAGGCACGGGTATTGCTACAGCCCTCGCAACGTTCCGTTTAACTGACGGTCAGCCAAGCGAGAGAGCATGATGCCCCACGCCGCCCAACTATCTTCGGTGCCTGACGCCGAGCAGCTCAGCCGCAATGGCCTGGAACAGGCCTTTTCGCTGTTCAACCAGATGTCCAGCCAATTGACAGACTCCTACAGCCTGCTGGAAGCCCGGGTTTCCGAGCTAAAAGGCGAGCTGGCCGTGGTCAGTGCGCAGCGCATGGAAGAGTTGGCCGAGAAAGAGCGCCTGGCCAACCGTCTGCAAAACCTGTTGTCGCTGTTGCCTGGTGGCGTGATCGTCATCGACGAAGACGGCCGCGTGCGCGAGGCCAACCCGGCTGCCTGCGACCTGCTCGGCCTGCCACTGGAAGGCGAGCTGTGGCGCCACGTCATCACCCGCTGTTTCGCCCCGCGTGAAGACGACGGCCATGAAATCTCCCTGAAAGACGGGCGCCGCCTGTCCATCGCCACCCGCTCGCTTGATGCCGAGCCCGGCCAGTTGGTGCTGCTCAACGACCTGACCGAAACCCGTCACCTGCAAGACCAGTTGGCGCGGCATGAGCGTTTGTCGTCGTTAGGGCGGATGGTCGCTTCTTTGGCGCATCAGATCCGTACGCCGCTGTCGGCCGCGTTGATCTACGCCAGTCATTTGACTGATGAGCAATTGCCACCACAGACCCAGCAGCGGTTTGCCGGGCGCCTCAAGGAACGCCTGCACGAGTTGGAACACCAAGTGCGCGACATGCTGGTGTTCGCCCGTGGCGAGTTGCCGCTCACCGATCGCATCACCCCGGCCGAGCTGATGCGTGCCCTGCAAGCGGCTGCGAGTACCCATATCCAGGACGTCCAGGTGCGCTGGCAGTGCGATAGCCACCTCGGCGAACTGCTGTGCAATCGCGACACCCTGGTCGGCGCGCTGCTCAACCTGATCGAAAACGCCACCCAGGCCAGCGCCCCCGGCGCACGCCTGAAGATTCACCTGTACTGCCGCGAACAAACCCTGCGCCTGTGCATCAGCGACAGTGGCAGCGGCATCGACCCGCAGGTACTGCGGCGCCTGGGCGAACCCTTTTTCACCACCAAGACCAACGGAACGGGCCTCGGCCTGACCGTGGTCAAGGCCGTGGCACGCGCCCATCAGGGAGAATTGCAGCTGCGTTCCCGTGTGGGGCGTGGCACCTGTGCATTGATGACCTTGCCGCTGTTTTCAGGCGTGGCAAGCACGGAGTAAACGAACATGGCAATCAAGGTTTTATTGGTAGAAGACGACCGCGCCCTGCGTGAAGCACTGGCTGACACGCTGCTGTTGGCGGGCCATGACTATCGGGCGGTCGGCTCGGCCGAGGAAGCCTTGGAGGCGGTAGAGCAGGAGTCCTTCAGCCTGGTGGTCAGCGACGTCAACATGCCTGGCATGGATGGTCACCAATTGCTCGGCCTGCTGCGCGCGCGCCAGCCACAGCTGCCAGTGTTGCTGATGACGGCCCACGGCGCGGTAGAGCGCGCGGTGGATGCCATGCGTCAGGGGGCGGCGGACTATCTGGTCAAGCCTTTTGAGCCGAAGGCCTTGATCGACCTGGTCGCGCGCCATGCCCTTGGGGTGGTCTCGGCCAGCGACGGCGAAGGCCCGATTGCCTTCGAGCCGGCCAGCGCCCAGTTGCTGGAACTGGCGGCCCGTGTCGCGCGCAGCGATTCCACGGTGCTGATCTCCGGCGAGTCCGGCACCGGCAAGGAGGTGCTGGCGCGCTACATCCACCAGCAATCCAGTCGCGCCAGCCAGCCGTTCATTGCGATCAACTGCGCGGCGATCCCGGACAACATGCTTGAAGCCACCCTGTTTGGCCACGAAAAAGGCTCGTTCACCGGCGCCATCGCGGCTCAGGCCGGCAAGTTCGAACAGGCCGACGGCGGCACCATCCTGCTCGATGAAATCTCCGAAATGCCCCTGGGCCTGCAAGCCAAATTGCTGCGGGTGCTACAGGAGCGCGAGGTGGAGCGGGTCGGCGCGCGCAAACCGATCCAATTGGATATTCGCGTGGTCGCCACCACCAACCGCGACCTGGCGGGTGAAGTGGCGGCGGGGCGCTTCCGTGAAGACCTGTTCTACCGGCTCTCGGTGTTCCCCCTGGCCTGGCGCCCGCTGCGTGAACGCCCGGCCGACATCGTGCCGCTGGCTGAGCGCCTGCTGAATAACCACGTCAAAAAAATGAAGCACGCCCAGGCGCGCCTGTCGGCCGAGGCCCAGGCCTGCCTGATCGCCTACCCGTGGCCCGGCAACGTGCGCGAGTTGGATAACGCGATCCAGCGCGCGCTGATCCTGCAACAGGGCGGCCTGATCCAACCCCAGGATTTCTGCCTGGCCATGGGCAGCGGTGCCGCGCCAGTGCCGACCTTGGCGCCCGCGCCAGTGGTGGCCGAGGCCGAGTCTGCCGGAGCGTTGGGTGACGACCTGCGCCGCCGCGAATTTCAGATGATCATCGACACCCTGCGCGCCGAGCGCGGCCGGCGCAAAGAGGCTGCCGAACGCCTGGGCATCAGCCCGCGCACCCTGCGCTACAAGCTGGCGCAGATGCGCGATGCGGGGATGGATGTGGAAGCTTATCTGTTTGCCACCTAGTCGGTATTAAGACCGACAAGGTTTGTCGCCTTTTCTTACGAATCGATACAGAGCTGGCACCCTTGTTGCTACTTCCCTTGGTAATTGCGGCGTAGTGTCAAAAAAAATGCGGGTTGTCGGAGAGAGAAGGTCATGAGCCAGGGTATTGAGTTCAATCGGTTGATGTTGGATATGCGCTCCATGCAAATGGATGCCATGGCTCAACCGAAATCCGTCGCGCCAGCGCCGGAATTGGGCCAAAGCAGTTTCGCCGACATGCTCGGTTCGGCAATCAATAAAGTCAGTGACACCCAACAAGCGTCCAACCAATTGGCGAGCGCGTTCGAAATCGGCAAAAGCGGCGTGGACCTCACCGATGTGATGGTCGCCTCGCAAAAAGCCAGCGTGTCGTTCCAGGCGTTGACCCAGGTGCGTAACAAGCTGGTTCAGGCTTATCAAGACATCATGCAGATGCCGGTTTAAGGACGAGATTTAAGTCATGGCAGAAGCAGTCGTGGACAACGCACCCGCCAAGGCAGACGGCAAACCGCCGCTGTTTGGCCTGTCGTTCCTGGAAAACCTCTCCGAAATGACCATGCTGCGTCAGGTAGGCCTGATGGTCGGCCTGGCTGCCAGCGTGGCGATTGGTTTTGCCGTGGTGCTGTGGTCGCAGCAACCGGATTACCGGCCGTTGTACGGCAGCCTGGCGGGCATGGACTCCAAGCAGATCATGGAAACCCTCGCCGCCGCCGACATCGCCTACACCGTCGAGCCCAATTCCGGCGCCTTGCTGGTCAAGGCCGACGACGTGGCCCGTGCGCGCATGAAGCTCGCCGCTGCCGGCGTGACGCCGTCCGACGCCAACATCGGTTTTGAAATTCTCGACAAAGACCAGGGCCTGGGCACTTCCCAGTTCATGGAAGCCACCCGCTACCGTCGTGGCCTGGAAGGCGAGCTGGCTCGCACCATCTCCAGCCTGAACAACGTCAAGGGCGCCCGCGTGCACTTGGCCATCCCGAAGAGCTCAGTGTTTGTGCGTGACGAACGCAAGCCAAGCGCCTCGGTCCTGGTGGAGCTGTTCTCCGGCCGCTCCCTGGAGCCTGGCCAAGTGATGGCGATCATCAACTTGGTGGCCACCAGCGTTCCCGAGCTGAGCAAGTCGCAAATCACCGTGGTCGACCAGAAGGGCAACCTGCTGTCGGACATGGCTGAAAACTCGGCACTGACCCAGGCTGGCAAGCAGTTCGACTACAGCCGCCGCATGGAAAGCATGCTCACCCAGCGTGTGCACAACATCCTGCAACCTGTGCTGGGCAACGACCGCTACAAGGCTGAAGTGTCAGCCGATGTGGACTTCAGTGCCGTCGAGTCGACTTCCGAACAATTCAACCCGGACCAGCCGGCGCTGCGCAGCGAGCAGTCCACCAGCGAACAACGCACCGCCAGCAGTGGCCCGCAAGGTGTGCCGGGTGCCCTGAGCAACCAGCCACCAACCCCGGCCTCGGCCCCGCAAACCACCGGCGGCGCCGCAGCCACCGCAGGCGCCATCGCCCCGGGCCAACCGCTGTTGGACGCCAACGGCCAGCAGATCATGGACCCGGCCACCGGCCAGCCAATGCTCGCACCGTACCCGGCGGACAAGCGTAACCAGTCCACCAAGAACTTCGAGCTCGACCGTTCCATCAGCCACACCAAGCAGCAACAGGGCCGCGTCAATCGCCTGTCGGTGTCGGTGGTGGTCGATGACCAGGTCAAGGTCAATGCCGCTGACGGCACCATTACCCGTGCCCCATGGGGCGCCGACGAATTGGCGCGCTTCACCCGCCTGGTGCAGGACGCGGTCGGTTTCGACGCAAGCCGTGGCGACAGCGTCAGCGTGATCAACATGCCGTTCTCCGCCGAGCGTGGCGAAGTGATTGCCGAAGCGGCGTTCTATACGCAGCCGTGGTTCTGGGACATCGTCAAGCAAGTGTTGGGTGTGTTGTTCATCCTGGTACTGGTGTTCGGCGTGCTGCGCCCGGTGCTCAACAACATCACCGGCAATGGCAGCAAGAAACAACTGGCGGCCTTCGGTGGCGGCGACGTGGAGTTGGGTGGCATGGGCGGCCTGGATGGCGAACTGGCCAACGACCGCGTCAGCCTCGGCGGCCCGCAAAGCATCCTGTTGCCAAGCCCGAGCGAAGGTTACGACGCTCAGCTGAACGCAATCAAAAGTCTGGTGGCAGAAGACCCGGGTCGTGTGGCCCAGGTCGTGAAAGAGTGGATCAACGCAGATGAGTGATAATCGAGCCGCTGTTGCCAAACTGACCAAGGTCGACAAAGCCGCCGTGCTGCTGCTGTCCCTCGGTGAAACCGACGCCGCCCAAGTGCTGCGCCACATGGGCCCCAAAGAGGTCCAGCGGGTTGGCGTGGCCATGGCGCAGATGCGCAATGTGCACCGCGAGCAAGTCGAGCAGGTGATGAGCGAGTTCGTCGAGATCGTCGGCGACCAGACCAGCCTGGGCGTCGGCTCCGACAGCTACATTCGCAAGATGCTCACCTCGGCCCTGGGCGAAGACAAGGCCAACGGCCTGATCGATCGCATCCTGCTGGGTGGCAACACCAGTGGTCTCGACAGCCTCAAGTGGATGGAACCGCGCGCCGTCGCCGACGTGATCCGCTTCGAGCACCCGCAGATCCAGGCCATCGTCGTCGCGTATCTCGACCCGGACCAGGCCGGTGAAGTGCTTGGCCACTTCGACCATAAAGTGCGCCTGGACATCATCCTGCGCGTGTCGTCGCTGAACACTGTGCAGCCGGCGGCCTTGAAAGAATTGAACACCATCCTGGAGAAGCAGTTCTCCGGCAACTCCAACGCCGCGCGCACCACCCTGGGTGGTATCAAGCGTGCCGCCGACATCATGAACTTCCTCGACAGCTCGGTCGAAGGCCAGTTGATGGACTCGATCCGCGAGATCGACGACACCCTGTCCGGCCAGATCGAAGACCTCATGTTCGTGTTCAACAACCTCTCCGATGTCGACGACCGTGGCATCCAGGCGTTGCTGCGCGAAGTCTCCTCCGACGTGCTGGTGCTGGCCCTCAAGGGCTCGGACGAAGGCGTCAAAGAGAAGATCTTCAAGAACATGTCCAAGCGTGCCTCCGAACTGTTGCGCGACGACCTCGAAGCCAAGGGCCCGGTGCGCGTCAGCGACGTGGAAACCGCACAGAAAGAAATCCTCACCATTGCCCGCCGTATGGCCGAAGCCGGAGAAATCGTTCTCGGTGGGAAGGGCGGCGAAGAAATGATCTAAGGCGCCCCTGATGTCGAACAAAGATGAGGCACCCAGCGATCTGATTCGCGCACGGGATGTCGGCGGGTTCGACATCTGGTCGCTGCCCAGCTTCGATCCGCATGTGCCGCAACCCGAGCCCGAGCCGGAACCCGAAGTGCCGGCGGAAATGGAAGAAGTGCCGCTGGAGGAAGTCCAGCCACTGACCCTCGAAGAGTTGGAAAGCATCCGCCAGGAAGCCTACAACGAAGGCTTTGCCGCCGGGGAAAAGGACGGCTTTCGCGCCACCACGCTCAAGGTGCGCCAGGAGGCCGAGGCTGCGCTGGCCGTCAAGCTTTCCAGCCTGGAGCGCTTGATGGTCGGGTTGTTCGACCCGATTGCCGAGCAGGATTCGCAGATCGAAAAAACCATGGTCGGCCTGGTGGAGCACATTGCGCGCCAGGTGATCCAGCGCGAATTGGTGCTCGACTCCAGCCAAATCGAAAGCGTCATGCGCGAAGCCCTCAAGCTGCTGCCTCTGGGCGTCGGCAATGTGCGGCTGTACATCAACCCGCAGGATTTCGAGCAGGTCAAAGCCCTGCGCGAGCGCCATGAGGAAACCTGGCGCATCGTTGAAGATGCGGCGTTGCAGCCCGGTGGCTGCCGGGTCGAGACCGAGCACAGCCGCATCGACGCCACCGTGGAGACGCGCGTCAGCCAGATCATGGCCAAGCTGCTCGACCAAGCCCACGAGCAGGTGCTCAACCCCGCCGAACCCGACCTGAGCGTTGACCTGGACGCCCCCGATGCGCCTTGATCGCACCAGCTTCGCCAAGCGCCTGAGTGGTTACACCGAGGCCACCGAGTTGCCCGGCCAACCGATCCTCGAAGGGCGCCTGTTGCGCATGGTCGGCCTGACCCTCGAAGCCGAAGGCCTGCGTGCCGCCATGGGCAGTCGCTGCCTGGTGATCAACGACGACAGCTACCACCCGGTGCAGGTTGAAGCCGAGGTGATGGGCTTTTCCGGCAGCAAGATTTTCCTGATGCCCGTTGGCAGCCTGGCCGGTATCGCCCCTGGCGCCCGCGTGGTGCCCCTGGCCGACACCGGCCGCCTGCCGATGGGCATCAGCATGCTCGGCCGCGTACTCGACGGCGCCGGCCGTGCGCTGGACGGCAAGGGTGGCATGAAGGCTGAAGACTGGGTGCCGATGGACGGCCCGACGATCAACCCGCTCAAGCGCAACCCGATCAGCCAGCCGCTGGACGTGGGCATTCGCAGCATCAACGGATTATTGACGGTCGGGCGCGGCCAGCGTCTGGGCCTGTTTGCCGGTACGGGTGTGGGTAAATCGGTATTGCTGGGCATGATGACCCGGTTTACCGAGGCCGACATCATCGTGGTCGGGCTGATCGGCGAGCGGGGTCGCGAGGTGAAGGAGTTCATCGAGCACAGCCTTGGCGAAGAAGGCCTCAAGCGTTCGGTGGTGGTCGCCTCTCCGGCGGACGATGCGCCGTTGATGCGTTTGCGCGCCGCGATGTATTGCACGCGCATCGCCGAATATTTCCGCGACAAGGGCAAGAACGTCCTGTTGCTGATGGACTCGCTCACCCGTTTCGCCCAGGCCCAGCGGGAAATCGCCCTGGCCATCGGCGAGCCGCCAGCGACCAAGGGCTATCCGCCGTCGGTGTTCGCCAAGCTGCCGAAACTGGTGGAGCGTGCCGGTAATGCCGAGGCCGGTGGCGGCTCGATCACTGCGTTTTATACGGTGTTGTCCGAAGGCGATGACCAGCAGGACCCCATCGCCGACTCGGCGCGGGGCGTGCTTGACGGCCACATCGTGCTGTCGCGGCGCCTGGCGGAGGAGGGGCACTACCCGGCCATCGACATCGAAGCGTCCATCAGCCGGGTGATGCCATCGGTGGTCACGCCGCAGCATATGGCCCGTGCACAACAGTTCAAGCAGTTGTGGTCGCGTTATCAGCAGAGCCGCGACTTGATCAGCGTCGGCGCCTATGTGGCCGGTGGCGACCGCGACACCGACCTGGCGATTGCCCTGCAACCGCAACTGGTGACCTACCTGCGCCAGGGCCTCAACGACAAGATCAGCATGGGTGAAAGCGAAGCGCACCTGGGCTCGATCTTCGCCCCGGCGCCAGGCGGCTAAGCCATGGCCAGTACGCGCTCTTCACGCCTGGCGCCGGTGGTGGACATGGCCGAAAAGGCCGAAAAAACCGCCGTGCAACGTTTGGGCTATTTCCAGGGCCAGGTGCGCCTGGCGGAAAGCAAGCTGGGCGACCTGGAGCGCTTTCGCAGCGAGTACCAGCAGCAGTGGATCGAGCGCGGGACCCAAGGTGTGTCGGGCCAGTGGTTGATGGGCTACCAGGGCTTCCTCAACCAGTTGGAAACCGCCGTCGACCAGCAGCGCCAAAGCCTGCTCTGGCACCAGAACAACTTCGAAAAGGCCCGCGACAGCTGGCAGCAGGCCTATGCGCGGGTCGAGGGCTTGCGCAAATTGGTGCAGCGCTACATCGACGAAGCGCGGGCGCTGGAAGACAAGCGCGAGCAAAAGCTGCTGGATGAACTCTCCCAGCGTCTCCCAAGGCCGTCGCAATACTGAATGTGGATGAGGGCTTGTGTGGGAGCGGGCTTGCTCGCGAATGCGGTGTATCAGTCGGAAAACTCATTGACTGATCCACCGCATTCGCGAGCAAGCCCGCTCCCACATTTGAACTGCTGTGTTGCTGCTATCCACTTCAGCTGCTAAACCTTTGTCTACCGCCTATGACAAGGAAGCAGTCACATGTCAGTCGAGTCCGAAGTATCCCTGGATGGGAAGAAGTTGACGATCGCGATCCGAGGTCGTTTCGATTTTGGCAGCCACCAAGTGTTTCGTGATGCCTATGAGCGTTTCTACAAGGTGCCCGAGCTGTACGTCGTGGACCTCAAGGAAACCACCTACATGGACAGCTCGGCCCTGGGCATGCTCCTGCTGCTGCGCGATCATGCCGGCGGTGACAACTCGGAAGTGCAGGTGGTCAACAGCAACTCCGATGTGCGCAAGATCCTCGCCATCTCCAACTTCGACAAACTGTTCGACATCAGTTGAGCGGCCTGGCCACTGTGCTGGAGCCGTTGACGGTGCTGATTGCCGAAGACAGCGCCGCCGACGTGCTGTTGTTGTCGACCATCGTCAAGCGCCAGGGGCACCGCGTGCTCACGGCCAGCAACGGCCTCGATGCCGTGCAGGTGTTTGCCCGCGAACGCCCGCAACTGGTGTTGATGGACGCGCTGATGCCGGTGATGGACGGTTTTGAAGCCGCGCGCCAGATCAAGCAACTGGCCGGTGAGGCGCTGGTGCCGATCATCTTCCTGACCTCCCTGCGCGAGAGCGCGGCCCTGGCCCAGTGCCTGGATGCCGGCGGTGATGACTTCCTGGCCAAGCCCTACAACCAACTGATCCTGGCGGCGAAGATCAACGCCATGGACCGCCTGCGCCGCTTGCAGGCCACGGTGCTGCAGCAACGCGACCTGATCTCCAGGCACCACGACTACCTGGTGCACGAGCAGCGGGTGGCCAAGGCGGTGTTCGACAAAGTCGCGCATTCGGGCTGTATCAACGCCGCGCCGAATATCCGCTACCTGCAATCGCCCTATGCGTTGTTCAACGGTGACCTGCTGCTGGCCGCGTATACGCCGTCGGGCGATATGCATGTGCTGCTCGGCGACTTTACCGGCCACGGCCTGCCGGCGGCGGTCGGCGCCATGCCCCTGGCGGAGGTGTTCTACGGCATGACCGCCAAGGGCTACGGCTTGGCGCAGATCCTGCGGGAGATGAACGTCAAGCTTAAGCGCATCCTGCCCGTGGACATGTTCTGTTGCGCCACCCTGTTGTGCCTGAGCACCCAGCGGCGTGTGGTGGAGGTGTGGAACGGCGGCATGCCCGAAGGTTATGTACATGAAGTCGCCAGCGGCAAGCGTACGGCGCTGGAGCCACGGCATTTGCCGTTGGGCGTGTTGTCGGCCGAGGCGTTTGACGACAGCACCGAAGTCTGGCCGATGGCCCTGGGTGACCGGGTGTTTTTGCTCTCCGACGGCGTACTCGACACGGCTGATACCGCTGATCAGCTGTTTGGTGTCGAACGTTTACATCAGGTATTCGCCGCCAATCGCGAGCCCGACCGGCTGTTTGAAGAGATCGAGCAGGCCTTGGCCGCGTTTCGCGGTGAGGCGCGCGACGATGTGAGCATGGTGGAAATCACCCTGCAAGATGGGCCATCCCTGCGTGCGACGGGGCCGCTGTATACCGATAGCGGCCAGTCGTGCCCGCTGGATTGGTCGGTGAGTTTCGAGTTCCGCGCTGAAACCCTCAAGCGTTACAACCCCTTGCCCTACCTGTTGCAGTTGCTGCTGGAGGTCCATGGCCTGCGCGAGCAGAGCGGGGCGCTGTACAGCGTGATGGCCGAGTTGTATTCCAACGCCCTGGAGCATGGCGTGCTGGGCCTGGACTCGCGGCTCAAGCGCGACGTGCACGGTTTTGCCGACTACTACCGCCAGCGCAACGAGCGGCTGGCGCAGCTCAGTAGTGGCTATGTGCGCGTGCATGTGCAGGTGGTGCCGACGCTGAGCGGCGGGCAGCTGTCCTTGCGCATCGAAGACAGCGGCGCCGGGTTTGACGTGGATCAAGTGTTGGCGCGGCCCCTGGACGTTGATCGGCTGTCCGGTCGCGGCTTGAATCTGGTCCGTCAATTGAGCGGCGATGTGCGCTGGTCCGATGGTGGGCGCAGTGTCTGCGTGGAGTTTTCATGGCCGGCTCAGGCATAATCCGCCGATTCTTGATCAAGGAGCGAACAAGTGGCTGAGATTCATCTGGACCCCGACGTGCTGTCGGGTTTGCAGGAAGTCATGGAGGGCGAGTACCCCAGGCTGTTGGATACCTTCCTCGATGATTCGCAAAAACGCGTCGAAGCCTTGCGCAAGGCGCGCGATGACGCCAAGGCGCTGGGGCGTATCGCCCATAGCTTCAAGGGCAGCAGCGGCAACCTCGGTGCGGTGCGGCTGGCGCAGTTGTGCCAGCGGCTGGAGGCTGAGTCTGCGCAAGCGCCTGGCGCTGACCTGGGGGTTCTGGTGGATCAGATTGATCATGAGTTTGCCTTGGTGCGGCCGCTGTACGAATCGGAGCGCCAGCGCTTCCAGCTCTGATGTGCTGATAGAGATTTGAAGATCCAAATGTGGGAACGGGCCCTCTCCCACATTTTTCAGCTGCGCTCGGCAACCTGGCCCGACTCTTGCTCTACCTCCAGATACTGCATCCCCGACCCTCATGCAGTGGAGACCTTTACCTATGCCAGTCGCCCCTAATTCGCTTCTTCAGGCTGCCCCTGCGGCCAAGCCTCAAGCGCCTGCCGCCAACCCGCCGGCAGCGGCTGCGGAGCCGCGTGACAAGGGCGCCGGCTTTGCTCAGGTGTTCGCCAATCAGGGTTCCAAACCTGTGGCAAAGGCCGACGATACCCCGTCGAAAACCAGCCGTGACAAGCCTGCCGACAGCAGCGCCAAGCCTGCCGCCAGCACACCGGCAGTTGCCGATAGCGGCAATCCTTTGCCTGCCAACCCGCCGGCCAAGGCTGATGACAGCGCCAGCAAGAGTGATGACGACAAGCCCGCCGACCCAAGCCTGGTGCAACAGCCGGTGGTTGACCCGGTCGTAGACCCGGCGTTGGTGGCGACGGTCACGCCAGTCGCCGTGCCAGTGCCAGTGCCGGTGGCTCCGGCAACCGTCGCGCCTGTGGTTGATGAAAAGGCTCAGCCCGTGGCCGCAGCACCGCTTGCCGTGACCGATGAGGTCAAGGCACCAGCGTTCGACCCCGCCAGCGACCCTCTCGACGCAATGCCGGCCGTGCGCCTGGCGATGGAGCAGGGCGGTCACGTCTCGGCCAGTAGCCAGGCCCCCCAGAAAAGCGCACCGCCGCCGGACCTGGACCAGCCGACCGCCGCCCAGAATTTCAGTGCCGGCCTGGCCAGTATGGTCGACCAGCAAGCCGCCAAGGACAGCACTGACCAGGGTGGTGACAAAGCCTTCGGCGGGCTGATCGAAGACGGCCTCAAAGACCTCAAGGGCGCCAGCAGCGACACCCGCGTCGATGACTTCGCCAATCGTCTGGCTGCCTTGACCCAGGCCGCCACGCCGAAAACCGCAAACGCCCTGCCGCCGGTGACCAACGCACCGCTGGCCATGCACCAGAGCGGCTGGACCGAGGAAGTGGTCAACCGCGTGATGTACCTGTCCAGCGCCAACCTCAAGTCGGCGGAGATCCAACTGCAACCGGCCGAACTCGGGCGCCTGGACATCAAAGTCAATATGACGGCGGACCAGCAAGCCCAGGTCAGCTTCATGAGCGGCCATGCGGTGGTGCGCGAGGCGCTGGAAAGCCAATCCGGGCGCTTGCGTGAGATGTTTGCCCAGCAGGGCATGGGGCAGGTGGATGTGAACGTGTCGGACCAGTCCCGTGGCCAGGAGCAGCAGCAACAGCAGAATCAGGCGCGGGGTATCAGCAGCAGCGGACGTGGTGACAGTGGCGACAGCACTGCCCATGCCGAAGTGGCTGAAGCAGTGACGCCTGTGATCTCCAACGTCATCGGCTCCAGCGCCGTCGACTACTACGCCTGACCTGAACCTGTCGCGGGACAAAATGTGGGAGCGGGCTTGCTCGCGAATGCGGTGTGTCAGTCAATACATCTGTCACTGACACACCGCATTCGCGAGCAAGCCCGCTCCCACATTTGATTGGTGGTGCTGGCTCTGCCCAATTACCAGACAACTCTGGCATAACACTTGCTCTTGCCTTTCCGTAGATCTATGAATCCCCGAATAGTGACGGATTATTGGCATGGCGAAGAGCGACGACGCAGCAAAACCACCCGCAGGCAAAGGCAAGCTCAAGCTTATCCTGATGATTGTCGTGGGCCTGATCCTGGCCATTGGCGCCTCGGTGGGTGGCACTTGGTACATCATGCACAGCAGCGCGAGCAAACCGGCGCCTGCGGCCGAAACCGCCAGCAACGTCAAGCAACCGGCAATCTTCGAGCCGATGCTCCCGGCCTTTGTCGCCAACTTCAATCAGAACGGCCGCCAGCGCTACCTGCAAGTGAGCATCACCTTGCTCGCGCGCAACCAGGCTGACCTGGAAGCCCTCAAGGTGCACATGCCGGTGATCCGCAACAACCTGGTGATGCTGTTCTCCGGGCAGAGCTTCGATGCCCTGGCCACCCCGGTCGGCCAGGAAATGCTGCGCCAGAAGGTCACTGCCAGCGTGCAGGAAGTGGCCCAGAAAGAGCTCGGCAAAGTCGTGATCGAGCAGGCGCTCTTCACTAACTTCGTATTGCAGTAGGATCACGACATGGCCGTGCAAGACCTGCTGTCCCAGGATGAAATCGACGCGCTGTTGCATGGCGTCGACGATGGTCTGGTGCAGACCGAAATGGCTGCCGAACCCGGCAGCGTCAAAAGTTATGACCTGACCAGCCAGGATCGCATCGTCCGTGGACGTATGCCGACCCTGGAGATGATCAACGAACGTTTCGCCCGTTACACCCGCATCAGCATGTTCAACATGCTGCGCCGCTCGGCGGACGTGGCGGTCGGTGGCGTGCAGGTGATGAAGTTCGGTGAATACGTGCACTCGCTGTACGTGCCCACCAGCCTCAACCTGGTCAAGATCAAACCGCTGCGCGGCACCGCGCTGTTCATCCTTGACGCCAAGCTGGTGTTCAAGCTGGTGGACAACTTCTTCGGCGGCGACGGCCGTCACGCCAAGATCGAAGGCCGTGAATTCACCCCCACCGAACTGCGGGTGGTGCGCATGGTGCTGGAGCAAGCCTTCATCGACTTGAAGGAAGCCTGGCAGGCGATCATGGAAGTCAATTTCGAGTACATCAACTCGGAAGTGAACCCGGCCATGGCCAACATCGTCGGCCCCAGCGAAGCCATTGTGGTGTCCACGTTCCACATCGAACTCGATGGCGGTGGCGGCGACCTGCACGTGACCATGCCGTACTCGATGATCGAGCCGGTGCGCGAGATGCTCGACGCCGGTTTCCAGTCCGACCTGGACGATCAGGACGAGCGTTGGGTCAAGGCCCTGCGCGAAGACCTGCTGGATGTGGACGTGCCGCTCAGCGCCACCGTGGCCCGTCGCCAACTGCGCCTGCGTGACATCCTGCACATGCAGCCGGGTGATGTGATCCCTGTGGAATTGCCGGAAGAAATGATCATGCGCGCCAATGGCGTGCCGTCATTCAAGGTCAAGCTCGGTTCCCACAAGGGCAACCTGGCACTGCAAGTGATCGAGCCGATCAACCGTCGCTGATCCAACCCTAATTTATGAATGCTTGCTCCGCCGAGGACATGTAATGGCTACCGAACACGAAAACACTTCCGCCGAAGACCAGGCCCTGGCTGACGAATGGGCTGCGGCCCTGGAAGAAACTGGCGAAGTCGGCCAGGACGACATCGACGCGCTGCTGGCCGCTGACGCCGCCACCGCGCCGGCCGGCAACCGCTTGCAGATGGAAGAATTCGGCAGCGTGCCGAAGAACCACGAGCCGGTGAGCCTCGATGGCCCGAACCTGGACGTGATCCTCGACATCCCGGTGTCGATCTCCATGGAAGTCGGCAGCACCGACATCAACATCCGCAACCTGCTGCAACTCAACCAGGGTTCGGTGATCGAGCTCGATCGCCTGGCCGGCGAGCCGCTGGACGTACTGGTCAATGGCACCCTGATCGCCCACGGCGAAGTGGTGGTGGTCAACGAAAAGTTCGGCATCCGCCTGACCGACGTGATCAGCCCGAGCGAACGCATCAAGAAGTTGCGCTGATATGAAGCGGCTGATGCTCGCACTGTTGCTCGCGCTGCCGTTGAGCGTGTTGGCGGCGGAGCCCGTGGCCCAGGCCGCGGCGGCACCGGTCGGCAGTGGCGTCGGTGGCCAGTTGACCCAACTGGTGCTGGGCCTGTTGCTGGTGGTCGGCTTGATCTTCGTGCTCGCCTGGCTGATGCGCCGCGTGCAGAACGTCGGCCCGGGCAACGCCCAGGTGATCGAACTGATCGGCTCGCGCGCCCTGGGCCCGCGTGATCGGCTGGTGCTGGTGCAGGTGGGTGAGGAGCAGATCCTGCTCGGCTTCACCCCCGGCCGCATCACCCCGCTGCATGTGCTCAAGACGCCCGTCAACGTGGATCAGACCCAGTCCGCCACGCCAGAATTCGCCCAGCGCCTGATGGAGTTGTTGGGCAAGGATCAGAAGGATAAGAAGTAATGCGCGTTTTCTTGACGCTCATGCTGTTGCTGGCTGCGCCACTGGCGTTCGCCGCCGACCCGTTGTCGATCCCGGCGATTACCCTGGGCACCAACGCCGCCGGCGCCCAGGAATATTCGGTCAGCCTGCAGATCCTGCTGATCATGACTGCGCTGAGTTTCATCCCGGCGTTTGTCATGCTGATGACCAGTTTCACGCGGATCATCATCGTGTTCTCGATCCTGCGCCAGGCCCTCGGCTTGCAGCAGACGCCGTCGAACCAGATCCTCACCGGCATGGCCCTGTTCCTGACGATGTTCATCATGGCGCCGGTGTTCGACAAGGTGAACCAGCAAGCCCTGCAGCCTTACCTCGCCGAAACCATCACTGCCCAAGTCGCGATCGACAAGGCCCAGGGGCCGATCAAGGACTTCATGCTGTCGCAGACCCGCTCCAGCGACCTGGAGCTGTTCATGCGCCTGTCCAAGCGCACCGACATCGCCACCCCGGACCAGGCGCCGTTGACCATTCTGGTGCCGGCGTTCGTCACCTCCGAATTGAAGACCGCGTTCCAGATCGGCTTCATGATCTTTATCCCGTTCCTGATCATCGACCTGGTGGTGGCGAGCGTGCTGATGGCCATGGGGATGATGATGCTGTCGCCGCTGATCATCTCGTTGCCGTTCAAAATCATGCTGTTTGTGCTGGTGGACGGCTGGGCGCTGATTATCGGCACGCTCGCCGGCAGTTTCGGAGGGGTATAGCGCCATGACGCCAGAAGTCGCCGTTGACCTGTTCCGTGAAGCGCTGTGGCTGACCACCATGATGGTTGCCGTGCTGGTGGTACCAAGCTTGTTGGTGGGCCTGTTGGTGGCGATGTTCCAGGCCGCGACCCAGATCAACGAACAGACCTTGAGCTTCCTGCCGCGCCTGCTGGTGATGCTGATCACCCTGATCGTCGCCGGCCCGTGGCTGGTGCAAACCTTCATGGAATACATCCTGCAGTTGTACGGCAGTATTCCGCAGTTGATCGGCTGAGCCGATGCAATCCTTGCTGGCATTGACCGACACCCAGATCAGTACCTGGGTGGCGTCCTTCATTCTGCCGCTGTTTCGCGTGACGGCGATGTTGATGGCCATGCCGGTGTTCGGCACGACCCTGGTGCCGCGCCGGGTGCGCCTGTATTTCGCGGTGGCGATCACCGTGGTGCTGGTCCCCGGCTTGCCGCCGATGCCACCTGTGAATGCGCTCGATCTCAGCGCCTTGCTGCTGATCGCCGAGCAGGTGCTGATCGGCGCCATGCTGGGCTTCTCCCTGCAACTGTTCTTCCAGGCGTTTGTGATCGCCGGGCAAATCATCTCGATCCAGATGGGCATGGGCTTCGCGTCCATGGTCGACCCCACCAACGGCGTATCGGCAGCGGTGATCGGGCAATTCCTGACCATGCTGGTGACCTTGTTGTTCCTTGCCATGAACGGCCACCTGGTGGCGTTCGAAGTGCTGACGGAGAGCTTCACCACCTTGCCGGTGGGCTCGGGGCTGGTGGTCAACCATTTCTGGGAGATGGTCGGGCGTCTCGGTTGGGTGCTGGGCGCCTCGCTGCTGCTGGTGTTGCCCGCGATCACGGCGCTGCTGGTGGTCAACATCGCGTTTGGCGTGATGACTCGCGCAGCGCCGCAACTGAACATTTTCTCGATTGGTTTCCCGTTGACCCTGGTGTTGGGCATGGGGATTTTCTGGATCGGCCTGGCCGACATTCTCAATCAGTATCAACCGCTGGCGTCCGACGCCTTGCAGTTCTTACGTGATCTGGCACGGGCGCGCTGAGCCATGGCCGAGAGCGAGAGCGGTCAGGACAAGACAGAAGACCCCACGGAGAAACGCAAAAAGGACTCCAGGGAAAAGGGCGAGATCGCCCGCTCGAAAGAGCTGAATACCGTGGCGACCATGATGGCCGGCGCCGGCGCCCTGCTGATCTACGGCGGTGGCCTGGCGCTGGATTTGATGGAGTTGATGAAACACAACTTCAGCTTGCCCCGCGAAGTGCTGCTGAACCCTGGCGCGATGGGCCAGTACCTGCTGCATTCGGGCAAGATCGCGATTCTGGCGGTGCAGCCGATCCTGATCACCTTGCTGTTGGCCGCGCTGATCGGCCCGGTCGCCCTTGGCGGCTGGCTGTTCGCGGCCGGCAGCATGGCGCCCAAATTCAGCCGCATGAACCCCGCTGCCGGGCTCAAGCGCATGTTTTCGGCCAAGGCGCTGGTGGAGTTGCTCAAGGCCTTGGCCAAATTCATCCTGATCCTGTTCGTCGCGTTGATGGTATTGACGTCCGACATCGACGACCTGCTGCGCATCGCCCACGAGCCGCTGGAGTCGGCGATCATCCACAGCGTGCAGGTGGTGGGGTGGAGCGCGCTGTGGATGGCCGCCGGGCTGATCATCATTGCTGCCGTGGATGCGCCGATCCAGCTGTGGGAAAGCCACAAGAAACTGCTGATGACCAAGCAGGAAGTGCGCGATGAACACAAGGACCAGGAAGGGCGTCCCGAGGTCAAACAGCGCATTCGCCAACTGCAGCGGGAAATGTCCCAGCGCAAGATGATGGCCTCGGTGCCCGACGCCGACGTGATCATCACCAACCCGACCCACTACGCCGTGGCGCTCAAGTACGACCCGGAAAAAGGCGGCGCGCCGATGCTGTTGGCCAAGGGCAGTGACTTTACCGCACTGAAAATCCGCGAAATCGCCGTGGCCAACGACATCCTGCTGCTGGAGTCGCCGGCACTGGCGCGGTCGATCTTCTACTCCACCGACCTCGACCAGGAAATCCCGGCCGGGCTTTACCTGGCGGTGGCGCAGGTGTTGGCCTATGTCTATCAGATCCGCCAATACCGCGCGGGCAAAGGCAAGCGGCCTGATCCGCTCAAGGACCTGCCGATTCCCCCGGATTTACGCCGCGACTCCTGATATTTCCCCTTACCCTGTAGTGAGCGGGCTTGCCCCGCGCTGGGTGGCGAAGCCGCCCTAAATCCCGACACCTCGGTCTTCCTGAAACATAGCGGCGTCCCGTTTGGGGCGGCTTCGCCACCCAGCGCGGGCAAGCCCGCTCACTACGGCAATCGCATGCGTACCGTTCGTCGTAAATCCTTGCTGACCTGTCAACTCTGACAGTAGCCAGCCTGCGCGTCCCGCGTTTCCATGGCAGCAGAAACTGCGTGTAGGAACAAGCAGCGAGGTAGCAATGAAGTGGGTGACCGGAACCGTCAGGTTTTACAGCAGTGAGACAGGGGAAGGGGTCATCGCAATGGATGGCGGGAGTGAGCAGGTGCGGGTAGACCTCACCAGCTCGGCCGGGGTTCGGCTCAAGGTTGGGCAGCGGGTGCGATTTGGCAGGATTCATCGTCCCCGGGGCATCTTTGCAGTCAACGTCACACTGATCTCGGGTTTTTGAATGAGATGTCGGGAGAGCGGCAATGGCGACAGGCACGGTGAAGTGGTTCAACGCAGAAAAGGGCTTTGGGTTTATCCAGCAGGAAGATGGTACGGATGTTTTTGTCCACTATTCGGCGATTGAGGCCAGCGGATTCAAGAGCCTTACTGAAGGGCAAAAGGTCGAGTTCGAGATAACGCCCGGACAAAAAGGGCCGCAGGCTGCAAACGTACGGGTCGTGTAAAAAAACGGTACTCGTCTGACTTGGGTAAAAGTTGGAAGGCTTCTTGCAATACCGCCTTCAAGTCGCCTCCCGGCGTCAAAACTTTGCTTCAAGGAACACGAGGAATACCGGTGGTAGATCGCTCTCAAATGTTCAGCACGGCCCGTGGCACCCTGACTGACCTGTCGCGGGGCAATCTGGGTGTGCCGTTGCTGCTACTGGTGATGCTGGCAATGATGATGTTGCCGATGCCGCCGTTCCTGCTGGACGTGTTCTTCACCTTCAACATCGCCCTGTCCGTCGTAGTCCTGCTGGTCTGCGTATACGCGCTGCGGCCGTTGGATTTCGCGGTATTCCCGACGATCCTGCTGGTGGCAACCCTGTTGCGCCTGGCGCTCAACGTGGCGTCGACCCGCGTGGTGATGCTTCACGGCCAGGACGGCCACGCCGCCGCCGGCAAGGTGATCCAGGCCTTTGGTGAGGTGGTGATCGGCGGTAACTACGTGGTCGGTATCGTGGTGTTCGCGATCCTGATGATCATCAACTTCGTCGTGGTGACCAAGGGTGCCGGGCGGATTTCCGAGGTGAGCGCACGGTTCACCCTCGATGCGATGCCCGGCAAGCAGATGGCGATCGACGCCGACCTCAACGCCGGCCTGATCGACCAGAACCAAGCCAAGACTCGCCGCCTGGAAGTCGCCCAGGAAGCCGAGTTCTACGGTTCCATGGACGGTGCCAGCAAGTTCGTGCGCGGTGACGCCATCGCCGGCCTGCTGATTCTGTTCATCAACCTGATCGGTGGCATGGCCGTCGGTATCTTCCAGCACGGCATGACCTTCGGCGATGCGGGCAAGGTGTACGCCTTGCTGACCATCGGTGACGGTTTAGTGGCGCAATTGCCATCACTGTTGTTATCCACAGCTGCCGCGATCATGGTGACCCGTGCCTCGGGCTCCGAAGACATGGGCAAGCAGATCAGCCGGCAGATGTTTGCCTCGCCCAAGGCCCTGGCCGTGGCGGCGGGCATCATGGCGATCATGGGCATCGTGCCGGGCATGCCCCACGTATCGTTCCTGAGCATGGCGGCCCTGGCAGGCGGCGCGGCGTACCTGTTCTGGAGAAAGCAAAACGCGGTCAAGGTCCAGGCCCTGCAAGAGGTGGCGCGCCAGCAGGAACTGCTGCCGTCCCCGGCCCGCGCCTCGGAAACCAAGGAGTTGGGCTGGGACGACGTGACCCCGATCGACATGATCGGCCTGGAAGTCGGCTACCGCCTGATCCCGCTGGTGGACCGCAACCAGGGCGGCCAGCTGCTGGCGCGGATCAAGGGCGTGCGCAAGAAATTGTCCCAGGACCTGGGCTTCCTGATGCCCACCGTGCACATCCGCGACAACCTCGACCTGGCCCCCAGTGCCTACCGCCTGACCCTGATGGGCGTGATCCTCGCCGAAGCCGAGATCTACCCGGACCGCGAGTTGGCGATCAACCCCGGCCAGGTATTCGGCAGCCTCAACGGCATTACCGCCAAAGATCCGGCTTTTGGCCTGGAAGCGGTGTGGATCGAAATCAGCCAACGCAGCCAGGCGCAGTCCCTGGGCTACACCGTGGTTGACGCCAGCACCGTGGTCGCCACCCACCTCAACCAGATCCTGTACAAGCACTCCCACGAGCTGATCGGCCACGAGGAAGTCCAGCAATTGATGGGTTTGCTGGCCAAGGCTTCGCCAAAACTCGCAGAAGAGCTGGTGCCAGGCGTGCTGTCGCTGTCGCAGTTGCTCAAGGTGTTGCAGGCGCTGCTGGCCGAACAGGTGCCGGTGCGCGACATTCGCAGCATCGCCGAGGCCGTCGCCAACAATGCCGCCAAGAGTCAAGATACCGCCGCGCTGGTGGCGGCGGTGCGTGTCGGATTGTCTCGCGCCATCGTGCAAAGCATTGTAGGGACTGAGTCTGAGCTGCCTGTGATCACCTTGGAGCCAAGGTTGGAACAAATATTGCTCAATAGTATTCAGAAGGCAGGACAAGGCCAGGAAGAGGGCGTTCTGCTGGAGCCAAGCATGGCTGAAAAACTGCAGCGTTCGTTGATCGACGCCGCACAACGCCAGGAAATGCAGGGCCATCCGGTGATTCTGCTGGTGGCCGGCCCCGTCCGGGCGATGTTGTCGCGGTTTGGGCGCCTGGCAGTTCCGAATTTGCACGTTTTGGCTTATCAGGAAATTCCTGACAACAAGCAAGTGACTATCGTCGCGACAGTAGGGCCCAACGGCTGAGGTAGTGGGTTATGCAAGTGAAGCGTTTTTTCGCCGCCGATATGCGTCAGGCCATGAAACTGGTGCGTGATGAGCTGGGCGCCGATGCCGCGATTATCGGTAACCGTCGTATTGCCGGCGGTGTCGAGCTGACGGCTGCCCTGGATTACACGCCTTCGGCGCTGGCGCCGCGTGTGCCGAACATGGAACTCGAAGACGAGCTGCGCAAGACCGCCTCGCGCATTGTGTCGGCCCAGGCCGAACTGAGCATGCGCGGCGACAGCGATGCCACCACCAATCGCCAGTTGTTCGCCGGCCTGCCGCTGACCGCTGCGGAGCCCTTGGTTGAGCCCACCTTCACCGAACCACCGCGTCCTGCAGCGCCGCCACCGGCGGGCGCAGTCGACCAGCGTGTGTTCGACTCGATGCGCTTTGAACTCAATGGCCTGCGTGAGCTGCTGGAAGTGCAGCTGGGCTCCCTGGCGTGGACACAGTTGCAAGGCAGCAAGCCGGCCCAGGCCAACCTGTGGCGCCGCCTGCAACGCATTGGCCTGTCCGGCCCGTTGTCCCGCGACCTGCTGGCACTGACCACCGAAATCGAGGAGCCTCGCCAAGCCTGGCGCATGCTGTTGGCGCACCTGGCGCGGATGATCGTCACCCCGGAAATCGAGCCCCTGGAAGAGGGCGGTGTGATCGCCATGGTCGGCCCTGCCGGCATGGGCAAGACCACCACGCTGGCCAAGCTGGCCGCGCGTTATGTGCTCAAGTACGGCGCGCACAACATCGCGCTGGTGAGCATGGACAGCTACCGCATCGGCGCCCAGGAGCAGCTCAAGACCCTGGGCCGTATCCTCAATGTGTCGGTAACCCACGTCGACCCGGGCCAGTCCCTGGCCAACGCCCTCGATCCGCTGCTGCGCAAGCGCGTGGTGCTGATCGACACCGCCGGCCTGCAGGCCAGCGATCCGGCGCTGCGCATGCAACTGGAAAGCCTGGCCGGGCGTGGCATCAAGTCGAAAAATTACCTGGTGCTTGCAACCACCAGCCAGAAACAGGTTCTTACCGCTGCATACCACAGCTACAAACGTTGCGGCCTGGCCGGCTGCATCCTGACTAAACTGGATGAGACGGCGAGCCTGGGCGAAGTATTGAGCCTGGCGATCAGCCATGAATTACCGGTCGCCTACCTGACCGACGGGCCGCGGATCCCGGATGATTTGCATCTGCCGCGCCGTCATCAGTTGGTCAGCCGCGCTGTCAGCGTGCAAATGCAAGAAGAGCCTAGCGAGGAAGCGATGGCCGATATGTTCGCCGACCTCTACCACAACCCGGCAAAGCGGGTGGGTTGAGGGCAGGGCGAACACCGTGAAATGTATCTACATCGTTGGTCTGCAAGCGATTCACGCGGCCAAGCCATGTAGCCTGCGTCTAAGCAAGACAAGGTAAAGAAATAAAATGGGCAGCATGCATCCCGTACAGGTGATCGCGGTGACCGGCGGCAAAGGTGGCGTCGGGAAAACTAACGTGTCAGTGAATTTGTCCCTGGCCCTGGCAGAGCTTGGCCGTCGGGTCATGTTGCTGGATGCTGACCTGGGTCTGGCGAACGTCGACGTTCTGCTGGGGCTGACGCCCAAACACACCCTCGCCGATGTGATCGAGGGCCGCTGCGAGCTGCGTGATGTGCTGCTCCAGGGCCCTGGCGGGATCCGCATCGTACCGGCTGCCTCCGGCACCCAGAGCATGGTGCACCTGAGCCCGGCGCAGCATGCCGGCCTGATCCAGGCGTTCAGCGACATTGGCGACAACCTCGACGTGCTGGTGATCGACACCGCCGCCGGGATCGGCGAGTCGGTGGTCAGCTTCGTGCGCGCCGCGCAGGAAGTCTTGCTGGTGGTCTGCGATGAACCCACCTCGATCACCGATGCCTACGCCCTGATCAAATTGCTTAACCGTGACTACGGCATGAACCGCTTCCGCGTCCTGGCCAACATGGCCCAGAGCCCGCAGGAAGGGCGCAACCTGTTCGCCAAGTTGACCAAGGTCACGGATCGCTTTCTTGATGTCGCCTTACAATACGTAGGCGCAGTTCCCTATGACGAGTGCGTGCGCAAGGCCGTGCAAAAGCAGCGTGCGGTCTATGAAGCGTTCCCTCGTTCGAAGTGCGCACTGGCGTTCAAGGCTATTGCTCAGAAGGTCGATACTTGGCCATTGCCCGCCAATCCCCGGGGGCATCTGGAGTTTTTCGTCGAGCGATTGGTGCATCAGACGAGCGCGGGACCTGTGCTATGACATCCAGCGGCTACAACCTTTACAAGAAGTCGGCACGTGACAGCCAGGGCGAATTGATCGAGCGCTATGCGCCGCTGGTCAAGCGCATCGCCTATCACCTGCTGGCGCGCCTGCCGGCGAGTGTGCAGGTCGAAGACTTGATCCAGGCCGGCATGATCGGCCTGCTTGAAGTGTCGACCAAATACGATGCGAGCAAGGGTGCCAGTTTCGAGACGTACGCGGGCATCCGTATCCGTGGCGCGATGCTCGATGAGGTGCGTAAAGGTGATTGGGCGCCGCGGTCGGTACACCGCAATACGCGCATGGTCAGTGACGCAATTCGTGCAATTGAAGCAAAAACCGGTCGCGACGCTAAAGATCACGAAGTTGCGGCCGAACTCCAATTGAGTCTCGACGATTATTACGGGATTTTGAACGATACCTTGGGCAGCCGCCTGTTCAGCTTCGACGACCTGCTACAGGACGGCGAACACGAAGGGCTGCACGAGGACGGCGCGAGTGCACATCTTGAGCCGTCGCGCGACCTGGAGGATGAACGCTTCCAGGGCGCGTTGGCGGACGCGATTGCCAATTTGCCGGAGCGTGAGCGACTGGTGTTGGCGCTGTACTACGACGAAGAGCTGAACCTCAAGGAAATCGGTGAGGTCCTGGGGGTCAGCGAATCGCGTGTCAGCCAGCTGCATAGCCAGTGCGCAGCCCGCTTGCGGGGGCGGTTGGGAGAGTGGCGCGCGCGCTGACAGGCAGTGTGGGGACACTGCAGACGAGACCGTGAAGGCGTGACGCTTTTGCGGTTTTGCGCCGTGGTGCCCTGGGCAGTCCTTTTTGTGTAACGCCTGTTGATTGAAATGGCGCGTCCAGGTGCTGGGCGCGTTTAAGACTGCTTGGAGGTCGAATTGGACAAGAACATGAAAATCCTCATCGTTGATGACTTCTCAACGATGCGGCGGATCATTAAAAACCTGTTGCGTGACCTTGGGTTCACAAACACGGTCGAGGCGGATGACGGCCTTACGGCGATTCCGATCCTCAACAGCGGGAGCATCGACTTTCTGGTAACCGACTGGAACATGCCGGGCATGACCGGTATCGACCTGCTGCGTCACGTGCGTGCCGACGAAAAGCTGCGCGGCCTGCCCGTGTTGATGGTGACCGCCGAAGCCAAGCGTGAACAGATCATCGAAGCCGCCCAAGCCGGGGTAAACGGTTACGTGGTCAAACCTTTCACTGCATTGGCCTTGAAAGAGAAGATCGAAAAAATCTTCGAACGCATCCACGGCTAATGCCATCGCGGGGGAGCTATGGAGCATAAAGAAACATCACAGGGAGACTTCGAGTCGACCCTGAAAAAGCATGCTCACCAGTTGGTCGACTGCCTTGAGAGAGGCCAGTTCGGCGACGCGGTGCAGTTGATCCATGAGCTCAACCAGACCCGTGACCGCGGCCTGTACCAGGAAGTGGGCAAGCTCACGCGTGAGCTGCATAGTGCGATCGTCAATTTCCAGATCGACCCGCACATGCCCCAGGCCGAAGAGATCTCGCAGATCACCGATGCCACCGAGCGCCTGTCCTATGTGGTCAGGCTGACTGAGGCAGCGGCCAACCGCACCATGGACCTGGTGGAAAACGCCACGCCTCTGGTCAATGGCATGGCCACCGAAGCCCAGGCCTTGAGCCACGACTGGGGTCGCTTCATGCGCCGCGAAGTCGGGGCCGAAGAGTTTCGTGAGTTGGCACGTCGGGTCGAAGGTTTCCTGTCACGCAGTGAGCAGGAAAACCGCATGGTTTCCAGCAACCTCAATGACATTCTGCTGGCCCAGGATTACCAGGACCTCACCGGTCAGGTGATCAAGCGTGTGACCCAATTGGTCACCGAAGTGGAAAGCAATTTGCTCAAATTGGTGCTCATGGCAGGCCAGGTTGACCGTTTTGCCGGCATCGAACATGACCGCGAAGCGATCCTCTCGGAAAAAGATCCACAAAAACATCTCGCCAAGGGTGAAGGTCCGCAGATTCATGCCGATAAACGTGAAGACGTTGTATCGGGTCAAGATGATGTCGATGACCTGTTATCCAGTTTAGGCTTCTAAGGAGCACCCACATGAGCTTCGGCGCCGATGAAGAGATCCTTCAGGATTTCCTTGTAGAGGCCGGCGAAATTTTAGAGCAGTTGTCCGAGCAACTGGTCGAGCTGGAAAGCCGACCGGATGATGCGAACCTGCTCAATGCAATTTTTCGCGGTTTTCATACTGTAAAAGGGGGCGCCGGCTTCCTCCAGCTCCATGAGCTGGTGGAGTGCTGCCACATCGCCGAGAACGTGTTCGACATCCTGCGCAAGGGTGAGCGGCACGTCGACTCGGAGTTGATGGACGTGATTCTCGAAGCACTGGATGCGGTCAACGGCATGTTCAGCCAAGTGCGTGAACGTGCCCCGATCACCGCAGCTACGCCGGAACTGCTGGCCGCCCTGGCGCGCTATGCCGAGCCTGCCGACATGTCGGCGGCACCGGTGGCTGAAGCTGTGCCGGAACCTGTGGCAGAGCCCGAAGCGGACGTGACCGACAGCGAGTTCGAGCAACTGCTCAACTCCCTCAGCGCGGTCAAGGCCGAGGCTGAAGCTCCGGCAGCGCCCGTTGCGGCGCCGACGGGTGAAGACATTACCGACGCTGAATTCGAATCGCTGCTCGACCAGCTGCACGGCAAAGGCCAGTTCGCCGCCGACGCGGTGGCACCTGCCGCGCCGACCGAAACGCCTGCCGAAACGCCAGCCGCCTCGACCAGCACCGACATCACCGACGACGAATTTGAAGCGTTGCTCGACCAGCTGCATGGCAAGGGCACGTTTGCGGCCGACGCCTTGCCCGCCGTCGCAGCCACCGCGCCAACCGCGGCGGCTGCCACGCCTGCTGCCCCTGCCGCACCTGCCGGCGACGGACTGATCTCCGATCACGAGTTCGAGTCGTTGCTGGACGAACTGCACGGCAAAGGCAAGTTCACCGAAGTGGGTGCGACGGCCAAGGTCGCCACGCCAGCGCCAGCAGCGGCGGCGAAAGCTGCGACTCCGGCAGCCGCCAAACCGGCTCCCGCGCCTGCTGCGGCGCCCGCCGCCGCCGCCCCTGCACGTGCCGCGGCACCTGCACCGGCTGGCGCTGAAAAACCTGCCAGTGAAGCCGAAACCACCGTGCGGGTTGATACCGCACGCCTGGACGACATCATGAACATGGTCGGCGAACTGGTGCTGGTGCGTAACCGCCTGGTGCGTCTGGGCCTGAACAGCGGCGACGAGGCCATGCAGAAGGCCGTGTCGAACCTCGACGTGGTCACCGCCGACCTGCAAACCGCCGTGATGAAAACGCGGATGCAGCCGATCAAGAAAGTCTTCGGCCGCTTCCCGCGCCTGGTTCGCGACCTCGCGCGCCAGCTCAAGAAAGAAATCAACCTGGAACTGGTGGGTGAAGAAACCGACCTCGACAAAAACCTTGTCGAGGCCCTGGCCGACCCGCTGGTCCACTTGGTGCGCAACGCCGTCGACCACGGCGTGGAAACCCCGGAAGAACGCGAAGCCTCGGGCAAGTCCCGTGGCGGCAAGGTGATCCTGGCGGCCGAGCAAGAAGGCGACCATATCCTGCTGTCGATTACCGATGACGGCAAAGGCATGGACCCGACCATCCTGCGCAATATCGCGGTCAAGCGTGGCGTGATGGACAAGGACGCCGCCGACCGCCTGACCGACACCGAGTGCTACAACCTGATCTTCGCCCCGGGCTTCTCGACCAAGACCGAGATCTCCGACGTGTCCGGCCGTGGCGTCGGCATGGACGTGGTGAAGACCAAGATCAGCCAGCTCAACGGCTCGATCAATATCTACTCGACCAAGGGCCAGGGCTCGAAGATCGTGATCAAGGTGCCGTTGACCTTGGCGATCATGCCGACGCTGATGGTGATGCTGGGCAACCAGGCGTTCGCCTTCCCGCTGGTCAACGTCAACGAGATCTTCCACCTCGACCTGTCGCGCACCAACGTGGTCGACGGCCAGGAAGTGGTAATCGTGCGTGACAAGGCGTTGCCACTGTTCTACCTCAAGCGCTGGCTGGTGGCTTCGGCTGCCCATGAAGAGCAGCGCGAAGGCCATGTGGTGATTCTTTCCGTGGGCACCCAGCGTATCGGCTTTGTCGTCGATCAACTGGTTGGCCAGGAAGAAGTGGTGATCAAGCCTTTGGGCAAAATGCTGCAGGGAACCCCGGGCATGTCGGGTGCGACCATCACCGGTGACGGTCGGATCGCGCTGATTCTCGATGTTCCGAGCATGCTCAAGCGTTACGCCGCTCGGCGTATTTGATTCTGGTGGGGTAGGGCGGTTCGCCCGCCCCGCCTAACGGAGTGTTTATGGCAGTCAAGGTCCTGGTGGTGGACGATTCGGGTTTCTTCCGCCGCCGCGTCTCGGAAATTCTTTCCGCCGATCCAAGTATCCAGGTGGTCGGCACGGCCACCAACGGCAAAGAGGCGATTGATCAAGCCATTGCGTTGAAGCCGGACGTGATCACCATGGACTACGAGATGCCGATGATGGATGGCATCACGGCAGTTCGACACATCATGCAACGCTGCCCGACCCCGGTATTGATGTTCTCCTCGCTGACGCACGAAGGCGCCCGGGTAACCCTCGATGCGCTGGACGCTGGTGCGGTGGACTTCCTGCCGAAGAATTTCGAAGACATCTCGCGCAACCCCGAGAAGGTCAAGCAACTGCTGTGCGAGAAAGTCCACAGTATTTCCCGCAGCAACCGTCGCAGCCTGTTCAGCGCACCGGCCCCCGCGCCTGCGCCGACACCGGCGGCTGCCGCATCGGCGAGCACGTTCGGTCGCCCGGCACCCGCTCCGGTTGCCCGGCCTGCGGTGGCGGCACCGACGCGTGCTGCGGCCGCCACGGCGTACTCGCCAGCGCCGAAACGCAAAGCCTACAAGTTGGTCGCTATCGGCACCTCCACCGGCGGCCCGGTGGCCTTGCAACGCGTGTTGACGCAGTTGCCGGCCAACTTCCCGGCGCCGATCGTGTTGATCCAACATATGCCAGCGGCCTTCACCAAGGCGTTCGCCGAACGCTTGGACAAGCTGTGCCGCATCAGCGTCAAGGAAGCCGAGGATGGCGACATCCTGCGTCCTGGCCTGGCGCTGCTGGCGCCCGGTGGCAAGCAGATGATGGTGGACGGGCGCGGTGCAATCAAAATCCTGCCGGGCGACGAGCGCCTGAACTACAAACCCTGTGTGGACATCACCTTCGGTTCGGCTGCCAAGTCCTACGGCGACAAAGTTCTGGCGGTGGTCCTCACCGGCATGGGCGCCGACGGCCGTGAAGGCGCGCGCCTGCTCAAGCAGGGCGGCAGCGCGATCTGGGCGCAGGACGAAGCCAGCTGCGTGATCTATGGCATGCCCATGGCCATCGTCAAGGCTGAACTGGCCGACGCCGTGTACAGCCTGGACGACATCGGCAAGCATCTGGTGGAGGCCTGCCTCTAATGGATGTGTTGAGCCTGATCGGCATCACCATGGCGTTTGTCGCAATCATCGGCGGCAACTACCTCGAAGGCGGCCACCTCGGCGCCCTCGCCAACGGTCCGGCTGCGTTGATCGTGATTGGCGGCACCGTGGGCGCCGCGTTGTTGCAGTCGCCGTTGAGCTCCTTCAAGCGCGCCATGCAGATCTTGGTGTGGATCATTTTTCCGCCGCGCGTCGACCTGGCCGGCGGCATCGACCGCGTGGTCAACTGGAGCCTCACCGCCCGCAAGGAAGGCCTGCTGGGCCTGGAAGGCGTGGCCGATGCCGAGCCCGACAGCTACGCGCGCAAAGGCCTGCAATTGCTGGTGGACGGCGCCGAACCGGAAGCGATCCGCAGCATCCTGGAGGTGGATTTCTACACCCAGGAGAGCCGTGACATCAATGCCGCCAAAGTCTTTGAAAGCATGGGCGGCTACGCGCCGACCATCGGCATCATTGGTGCGGTGATGGGCCTGATCCACGTGATGGGCAACCTCGCCGATCCGTCGCAACTGGGCAGCGGGATTGCCGTGGCGTTCGTCGCCACCATCTACGGCGTGGCCAGCGCCAACCTGGTGTTGCTGCCGGTGGCGAGCAAGCTCAAGTCCATTGCCCAGCGCCAGTCGCGTTATCGCGAGATGTTGCTCGAAGGCATCCTGTCGATTGCCGAGGGGGAAAACCCACGCTCCATCGAATTGAAGCTCCAGGGCTTCATGGACTGATGGCGATGGTTATCGATCTGTGGCGCACTGGCCTTTGGTGGCGAGCGAGCAAGCTCGCCCGTCACCACCACAACACGCTCGCCAGCCACAGGGAATTGTGTGTTCAGAGAGGTAACTGCCAGTGAGCCGTCGCCGTCGCGAGCCTGAAGAACACGTCAACCACGAACGTTGGCTGGTGTCCTACGCGGACTTCATCACCTTGTTGTTCGCGTTTTTCGTGGTGATGTACTCCATCTCGTCGATCAACGAAGGCAAGTACAAAGTCATTTCCCAGGCGCTGATCGGGGTGTTCAACGACACCGATCGCGCCCTCAAGCCGATTCCCATTGGCGAAGAGCGGCCCAGGACCGTGACCCCGGCCAAGCCGCTGGTCAACGACAGCGACGAAACCGCCGCCGGCGTCGGTGGCACCAGTGATCCACTCAAGAGCATCGCCGACGACATCAGCGCCGCCTTTGGCGACCTGATCAGTTCCAACCAGATGACCGTGCGCGGCAATGAGTTGTGGGTCGAGATCGAACTCAATTCCAGCCTGCTGTTCGCCAGTGCCGATGCGCTGCCCAGCGACCAGGCGTTCACCATCATCGACAAGGTTGCGGCGATCCTCAAACCGTTCGAGAACCCGATCCACGTCGAGGGCTTTACCGATAATTTCCCGATCAGCACCGCGCAGTACCCGACCAACTGGGAGCTGTCCTCGGCGCGGGCGTCGAGCATCGTGCGCATGCTCGCGATGCAGGGTGTGAACCCCGGACGCCTGGCGTCGGTGGGGTATGGTGAGTTCCAGCCAGTGGCGAATAACGCCACGGTAGAAGGCCGCGCCAAGAACCGCCGGGTAGTGCTGGTGGTATCCCGCAACCTGGATGTGCGCCGCAGCCTGACCGGCACCGGCACCGCCAATGCAACACCGGATGCGGCCTTGAAGCGGGCTGGCACACAAACTGCACCGGCTCCTGCAAAGCCGCCGGTGCGTCAGAGCTCCGTCAATTCTCCGTCACCGGCTCAATAACCTATGCAATGTCTCGGTCGCGCCTGTGCCCACCGGGAGGAACCAACCGAATGAGAGTCTGGGCAGTTGCCAATCAAAAAGGTGGAGTCGGCAAGACCACCACCTCCATCGCCTTAGCCGGCTTGCTGGCCGAGGCGGGCAAGCGTGTGGTCGTGGTCGACCTCGACCCCCACGGCTCGATGACCAGCTACTTCGGCTACGACCCGGATGCGCTGGAACACAGCTGCTACGACCTGTTCCTGCACAAAGGCAGTGTGCCGGCCGACCTGCCGGGGCAACTGCTGCTGCCCACCAGCAACGACAGCATTTCCCTGTTGCCGTCGAGCACCGCGCTGGCCACCCTCGAGCGCCAGTCGCCGGGGCAGAGCGGCCTGGGCCTGGTGATCGCCAAGACCTTGGCGCAACTGTGGCAGGACTTCGACTACGCCATCATCGACAGCCCGCCGTTGCTCGGCGTGCTGATGGTCAACGCCTTGGCGGCCAGCCAGCAACTGGTGATCCCGGTACAGACCGAGCACCTGGCGGTCAAAGGCCTGGAACGCATGGTCAGCACCCTGGCGATGATCAACCGCTCGCGCAAGCAGGCGCTGCCGTACAGCATCGTGCCGACCTTGTTCGACCGCCGTACCCAGGCGTCCCTCGGCACCTTGCGCGTATTGCGCGATGCCTACCCGGACACCATCTGGAACGGCTACATCCCGGTGGACACGCGCCTGCGTGACGCCAGCCGCGCCGGCCTCACGCCGTCACAGTTCGACGGCAAGAGCCGTGGCGTGATGGCCTACCGCGCGCTGCTCAAACACCTGTTGTCCCAGCAACTTGTGGCGCAGGTGGCTTGATGAACCGTCCTGTCGAACTTAAGACCCGGCCACAACTGGCACTGGAATCCTACCTGGATGCCCTGCTGCAGGAGGCGACCGCCGAAGAGTTGCCCGAGCCGATTCTGGTGCTTGAGCCAGAAAGCACGCTGGATGAATTCCAGTTGGCAGTGCTCGAAGAACAAGCCCGTGATGCCCACGTTGCCCCGGTTGTAGCGCCATTTGAGCCCGTGGTGGTCGCCCCGGTGGTGGTCGAGCCGGTGGTCGAAGTGCACCTGCCGCCGAGCATCACGCCACCGCCGGTCACTGGTGATGGTCGCCCAAGCTGGGCTGCCGAGCCGTTCGAGTGCCTGCTGTTCGACGTCGCCGGCTTGACCCTGGCGGTGCCGCTGGTGTGCCTGGGCTCGATCTACTCCTTGGAAGGCCAGGAGTTGACGCCATTGTTCGGGCAACCGGAGTGGTTCCTCGGCATCCTGCCCAGCCAGGCCGGCAACCTCAAGGTGCTCGACACAGCGCGCTGGGTGATGCCCGACCGCTACCGCGACGACTTCCGCCAGGGTTTGCAATACGTGATCTCGGTGCAGGGCTACGAGTGGGGGCTGGCGGTGCATCAAGTCAGCCGCTCGTTGCGCCTGGACCCGAACGAAATCAAATGGCGCAGCCACCGGGGCCAGCGGCCTTGGCTGGCGGGCACCGTGATCGAACACATGTGCGCATTGCTCGACGTGTCCGAATTGGCCGAGCTGATCGCCAGTGGGGCCGTCAAGTCGATGCCCGGTAACACACGCAGTTGATTGAACAATAAGGGCCGCGCGCAAGTGCGGCCAACGAAGTACACACGCCGTTTCAACGGCATTTGAAGGGGTCAGGGGTATGAACAACAAGTCAGCGTCCGCACAAGGTTTGGATGATCCGATCCTGCAATGGGTAACCTTCAAGCTGGACAACGAGTCCTATGGCATCAACGTAATGCGCGTGCAGGAAGTGCTGCGCTACACCGAGATCGCGCCGGTACCGGGTGCGCCGAGCTACGTGCTGGGCATCATCAACCTGCGCGGCAACGTGGTGACGGTGATCGACACCCGCCAGCGTTTTGGCCTGGTGCCGACCGAAGTCAACGACAACACCCGTATCGTCATCATCGAAGCCGACAAGCAAGTGGTCGGGATCATGGTCGACAGCGTGGCGGAAGTGGTTTACCTGCGCCAATCGGAAGTGGAAACCGCGCCGAACGTCGGTAACGAAGAATCTGCCAAGTTCATCCAGGGCGTGTGCAACAAGAACGGCGAACTGCTGATTCTGGTTGAGCTGGACAAGATGATGAGCGAAGAAGAATGGTCGGATCTGGAGAACATCTGATTGTTTCTTGAAGCGGCAGTGATCGTCCTGGCCCTGTTGTGGGTCGGGACGTTGGCCTTCCTGCTGCGCTATTTGCGCCAGCAACGGGAAGTGGCCCTGCAACAGGCCGAGCGCGACGCCGTGCGCGACCGGCGTGTGGTCGAGCTGGCCAAGCGTGTCGATCACTTCCAGCAAAGTGCGGTGCGGGTCGGGGACGAGGTGCATGAACTGCGCGCGATCCTCGCACCGTTGCCGGACAAGCTGGCGCAGATCGAGCAGCGTGATCCGTCGAGCCTGTCGTTTGCCCAGGCGGCGAAGCTGGTGGGCATGGGCGCGACGGTGGATGAGCTGACCCAGTCTTGCGGCCTGACCCAGGCCGAGGCGCAGTTGATGAGCAAGTTGCACAAGAGCTGATCCTTGGTTTCATCCCAACTGTAGTGAGCGGGCTTGCCCCGCGCTGGGTGGCGAAGCCGCCCCAATCCAGGCGCCTCGGTCTTCCTGAAAAACCGCGTCGGCCCGTTTGGGGCGGCTGCGCCACCCAGCGCGGGGCAAGCCCGCTCACTACAGTTGTGTAGATCGGGATATGAAGCTGTACAAAAGTTGAATTTTTGTCGAGTCTGGAGAAATCAGCTCTAGGCCTCGAGATAGAGCCTTCAACACTAAAATCCGAGCCTTTCCCACCCCCCGTTTTTGCGAAATGTGTCACAAGGCCATACATCCCGATGGCACTTTTATGTCTTTGTGGTGACCAACCTGCGCATGTAGGAAGTTTCACTCACAAGGATGCGAAATGTCTTTCGACGCTCTACCTAGAACAAAACCCTCTGTTTTGCTGCAGTCTTGCGTCGCCACCTGCTCCCTTGTCGGTTTTCTAACCAGCGCGGCGGCACTCGCGGCTGAACCTCAAGTGCCTGCCCAGCAATTGCTCCTGCAGCAACAACGTGAACGTGCCCAGCGCGAGCAGTTGGAGCCGTCCCCCGACGTGCGTCTCGAAGCTCCGCAAGACAGCACCGGCACCCTGCGTCTGCCGCGCAATGAAACGCCGTGCTTCAAGATCGACCGCGTGGTCCTCACCGGCGAGCAATCCGAAGATTTCCAGTGGGCCTTGCGTGCCGCCAACCCGAGCGACGATCCGGTGCTGGGCCAATGCATCGGCTCTGCCGGTATCAACCTGACGATGAAACGCATCCAGAACGCGATCATCGCCAAGGGCTTCATCACCACCCGCGTCCTCGCCCAGGCCCAGGACTTGAACCAGGGCACGCTGGCGTTGGTGCTGGTGCCGGGGCGCATCAAGCACATCCGTTTCGCCCCGGGCACCTCCAGCCGCGCCAACTACTGGAACGCCATGCCCGCGTCGCCTGGCGATGTGCTCAACCTGCGCGACATCGAACAGGCGCTGGAAAACTTCAAGCGCGTGCCCACCGCCGAAGCCGACGTGCAGATCACGCCGGCCGAAGGCGCGGACGCGCAGCCGGGGGAGAGCGATGTGGTGATTGCCTGGAAGCAGGCGATTCCGGTGCGCGTCAGCCTGTCGGTGGACGACTCCGGCAGCAAACAGACCGGCAAGTACCAGGGCAACGTCGCCCTGTCGCTGGATAACCTGGCGAGCCTCAACGACCTGTTCTACATCAGCTTCAACCACGACCTGGGCGGCGGTCAGAGCGGTGATCGCGGCTCGAAGGGCCACACCGTGCACTACTCGGTGCCCTACGACTATTGGCAGTTGAGCCTGACGTCCAGCGAATACGACTACCACCAGACGATCGCCGGGGTGAACCAGGCCTATTCCTACAGTGGCCGCAGCCGGACCAACGAGGTGCAGCTGTCACGGGTGATCTACCGCGACGCAGTGCGTAAGACCACCGTGTCGGTCGGCGGCTGGAGCCGCACTTCCAGCAACTACGTCGAAGACACCGAAATCGAATCGCAACGGCGGCGCATGGCCGGTTGGCAGGCCGGGATCAATCACCGTGAATTCATCGGCGCCAGCACCCTCGACCTTGGCGTGGGTTATCGCCGTGGCACCGGCGCCCGCGATGCACTGCGTGCCCCCGAAGAAGAAACCGGCGAAGGCACCTCGCGCTCGCAGATCATCAGCGCCAACGCGCAATTGCAGGTGCCGTTCACCCTGGCCGATCAACGCCTGCGTTACGTCGCGGGCTGGCGCGGGCAGTGGAACCGCACGCCGCTGATCCCTCAGGACCGCTTTTCGATTGGCGGGCGCTACACCGTGCGCGGCTTTGACGGCGAGCAGATCCTGTCGGCCGAACGCGGCTGGACGTTCAGCAACGACCTGGGCCTGAGCCTGGCCAACACCGGCCAGGAGCTGTACCTGGGCGTGGACTACGGCGAAGTCGGCGGGCATTCCACCCAGCACCTCGCGGGCCGACGCCTGGCTGGTGCGGTGGTGGGCCTGCGCGGCGGCTACAAGCAGTTTTCCTATGACATCTACACCGGCAAACCCCTGGAAAAACCCAAGGGTTTCCAGACCGCCGACGTGACCAGTGGCTTCAGCGCCAACTGGTCGTTTTGAAGGAGCCCAGCATGCGCCACGACACCCTGGAGGTGCTCGCCCCCGAGCGCGCCGACAGCGCCATCGACGAAGCCCAGGTGCTGGGCTCGGCGGTGTGGCTGTGGATGCACTCGGCGGCCCATCGCGATGCGCCGTTGCACAGCCTGTCGAGCCTGTTGTTGCCGGCGATCAAGCGGCGTCAGTTCATCTTGATCAGTGAGGAAGGGCGGCCGGTGTTTTTCCTGTCATGGCTCAACCTCAGTGCCGAGGCCGAGGCGCGCTACCTGCGTGCACCCGCGGTGTGCCTGCCGGCAGAAGACTGGGACAGCGGCGATCGGTTGTGGGTCAACGACTGGGTTGCGCCGTTCGGCCATACCCGGCGGATCAGCCGCTTGCTGCTGCGGCGTCTGTGGCCCACGAAGGTGTTCCGCGCGCTGCACCACAAAGGCGAAGAGCGCGGTTTGCGCGTCTTGAACTTCCAGGGTATCGCCGTCCTGGACCTGGAGGCGCAAGCCTGGTTTGCCACTCACCCGTTACCCAGCGACGCGCTCTGATCGGTCACCGCGCAAAGGATTTGCATGAACAAGCATCTATTTCGAGTTGTCTTCAACCGCGCCCGTGGCCTGCTGATGGTGGTGGCCGAGAACGTCAAGAGTGCCTGCAAGGCCCCCGGCACCACACGCGCCGTGGCCCAGGCCGGCCCGCTGGTGGCGACGCTCACGCCCCTGCGCTTTGCGCTGATGCTGGGCATGGGCTGGGTCGCGCTGGTCGCGCCCGTCCAGGCTCAGGTCGTGGCGGACGGCTCCGCGCCTGCGGGCCAGCGCCCGACTATCGGCGCCGCCGGTAACGGTGCGCCCGTGGTGAACATTACGGCGCCGAGCGGCGCGGGCGTGTCGCGCAACACCTATTCGCAGTTCGATGTGGACAAGCGCGGAGTGATCCTCAACAACGGCGCGACCAACAGCCAGACCCAACTGGGCGGCTGGATCGAAGGCAACCGCGCGCTGGCCAACGGCAGCGCACGGGTGATTCTCAACGAGGTCAATTCGAACAACCCGAGCCAGTTGCGCGGCTTTGTCGAAGTTGGCGGTTCCAAGGCCCAGGTGGTGATTGCCAACCCGTCGGGCATCACCTGTGAAGGCTGCGGTTTTATCAACGCCGACCGCGCCACGCTGACCACTGGGCGCGCGCAGTTCGAGAATGGCTTGATCAGCGGCTATCAAGTCTCGGGCGGCAAGGTCACGGTCGGCGGCGCAGGCATGGACAGTACCCGCGCCGACTACACCGAGATCATCGCGCGCACCGTCGAGGTGAACGCCGGGATCTGGTCGAAAGACCTGACCATCAAGACCGGCACCAGCGGCCAGCCGCCGGCAGACACGCCCGCAGTGGCCATTGACGTGGCGCAGCTGGGCGGCATGTATGCCGGCAAGATCACCCTGGTCGGCAACGGCGCCGGTGTGGGCGTGCGCAACGCCGGGCAGATCGGCTCCAGTGCCGGCGAAGTGGTGATCAGCAGCGACGGGCGTATCGAAAACCGTGGCCAGATCAGCAGCGCCACCGACCTGACGGCCACGGCCGACAAGGGCATCGACAACAGCGGCACGCTGTTCGCCCAGGGCAACCTGGCGCTGACCACTGGCGCCGATATCGACAACAAAGGCATCGCGTCGGCCCAAGGCAATGCACGCCTGAGCGCCACTGGAGCGATTCGCAGCCACACAGGTTCGGCCCTGGCGGCGGGCGTCGACAGTGCCGGCAAGCTGGGCAACAGCGGCTCGCTGACCCTGACCTCGGCGGGCACGATCACGGCCAAGGGGCAGAACCTCGCGGCACAAAAACTCACCGCCAACGCCGCCCAGGTCGACCTGAGCGACAGCCAGACCTCGGCCCAGACCGTCGAGCTGACCAGCACCAATGGCAACCTGGACCTGCGCCGCAGCCGCGTCACCGCAGGCCAGGCGCTGACCGCCAACGCCAATCAGAGCTTGCTCAGCGATGCGGCCCAGGTGGGCGCGGCGCAGATCAGCGTCACCGCGCTGGACCTGTCCAACGCCGCCGGCAAATGGGTCCAGACCGGCAACGGCGGCATGCGTGTGACCGTCACGCGCAACCTCGATAACACCGGCGGCACCCTCGCCAGCGGCGGGCGCCTCGACGTGAGTGCCAACACCCTGGGCAACCGTGGAGGCCTGGTGCAGTCCGGTGCGCAGGGCGACCTGGCCGTCACTGCGCGCGAGCACCTGGACAACGCAAACGGCAAGCTGGTGACCGCCGCGCAACTGACCCTCGACGGCGGCACCCTGGATAACAGCAGCGGGCAGATCACTGCAGGCGGCGCGCTGGGTATCAACGCCGCGCAGTTGAACAACGCCAAGGGCACCGTCGCCGCCACGCAAAACCTGACAGTCACCGCCGGTAGCGTATTGAACCAGGGCGGTACGCTTGGTTCGGTGGCCGGCGATTTGCTGCTCAACAGCACTACCACAGCGCTCGACAACACCGGCGGCCGCCTCGAGGCGACCAAGGCATTGACCGTCAACGCCCAAGGGTTGACCAACAGTGGTGGCGTGGTCACCGCCGCGCAACTGCGCGTCGACACCCACGGCCAACAGCTGGACAACAGCGGCGGCACCCTCAACGCCAGCGACACCCTGACCCTCGACAGCGGCGCGCTGAACAACGACGGCGGCATCGTGCAGGCCAAGTCGAGCCTCAAGGTGGACACCCACGGCCAGTTGCTGACCAACCGCGATTCGGGCAGCACCGGCGGCATCCTCGGCCAGCGCGACGTCACCGTGCACGCCGGGCAGTTGCTCAACGACCGTGGCTTTATCGGCAGCGCCAGCACCTTGCAGGTCTACGCCCAGCAACTGAGTAACCAGGCCGGTCTGTTGCGGGCCGACGGGCATCTGTTGCTGAGCAGCGCCAGTGTGGATAACAGCAGCACCCAGGGCGCCAACCAGGGCATCAAGGGCCAGTCTGTCGCGATGGATGCAGACACTGTCAGCAACCGCAGTGGTTCGATTGTTTCCGACACCACCCTGAGCGTCACCGGCAGCGGTACCGTGGACAACGAACAGGGGATTCTCTCGGCCGGTAGCAACCTGACCGTGGCCGACCGCGACCTCGCGCAAAAACGCCAGGTCATCAACAATGGCGCAGGCACCTTGATTGCCGGCCAATCGCTGTTGATCGACAGTGCCAACTACACCGGCAGTGGCAAGGTGTTGAGCCTGGGCGACCTGACGTTCCGCCTGACCCAGGACTTCATCAACAGCGGCCTGTTCCAGGCCAACGGCAATGTGGCACTGGCGACCGCCGGGCGGCTGACCAACGTGGGCACCTTGCAGGCGGGCAACCTGCTGCGCCTCGACGCCAACGTGATCGACAACGGCGCCGCTGGCGTGATCAGCGCACGTAGCGTGCAGGCCAATGCGGCCACACAACTGGACAACCGTGGCCTGATCGACGCCGAGACCACTCGCCTGGGCACCGCAACCCTGAACAACCTTGGCACCGGGCGCATCTACGGTGATCAACTGGCGATTGCCGCCGGCACGCTCAACAACACCCTCGAAGGCGCATCGGCCGCGACCATTGCCGCACGCAACCGCCTGGACATCGGCGCGCAGGTCCTCAACAACCGCGAACACGGGCTGATTTTCAGCACCGGCAACCTGTTCATCGGCGGTGCACTGGATGCCAACGACCAGGCCAGCGGCCAGGCGCAGGTGTTGAACAACGCCAGTGCCACCGTCGAAGCGCTGGGCAGCCTGACTGTCAACGCCAGGCAGATCAACAACACCAACGAACACTTCGCCACCCAGCAAGTGCAGGTGTCCACCCAGGCGTTGCAGGAATACCTGCTGTCGGGCTCGACCAACCGCTACCTGCCGGGGCAGATCTCGCTGTACAACGACGAGGTGCTGCACCTCGTCACCCCGGAAGGCTACGGCACGCGCTGGAACCGCTATGACTACACCCGCACCGTCACCCAGACGCAGATCGTCGCTTCGGACCCGGCGCAAATGCTCGCCGGCGGCAATATCAACCTGATTGCCGACCAGGTGTACAACGACAAGAGCCGGATCATCGCCGGCCAGGCGTTGAACGCCAGCGTCGGTTCGGTAATCAACACCGAATTGAGCGGCCAGAAAGTCACGTCCGACAGCGGCACTTTGTCCAGCTACTACCGCATCCAGCGCAAAGGCCGTGACCGCCAGGGCCTGAACGTCACGGCGTATACCCCGGCGCCGTTGATCGAGCAGATCTCGCTGACGCCGACCGTCTTTACCGAGTACGCGGCCATCAACGGCACGGGCACCCAGGTCGGCGCGCTGGTGCTGGCCAAGGTCACCGACAGCGCGGCGGGTACCGGTGACCTTGCAGGTGCCGGGCGCACGTATGCGGTCAGCCCGATCAGCCAGGTGCAGGCGCTGACCCAACAGAACGCGACCGGCGCGGTGGAGCAGATCCGTACCGGCGGTTTCAACCCGGACCTGCCCAACAGCAGCCTGTACCAGATCAACCCGAACAGCACCGCCGGTTACCTGGTGGAGACCGACCCGCGGTTTGCCAACTACGGCAAGTGGCTGTCGTCGGACTACATGCTCGAACGCCTGAACCTTGACCCGGCGGGCACTCAGCAACGCCTGGGCGACGGGTTCTACGAGCAGAAGCTGATCCGCGAACAAGTCGCGCAGCTCACCGGGCGCCGGTTTGTCGACGGCTATGCCAGCGACGAAGCGCAATACCGCGGCATGATCGACAGCGCCGTGACCCTGGCCGACCAGTGGAAACTGATCCCGGGCGTGGCGCTGACCGCCGAGCAAATGGCGCAGTTGACCAGCGACATCGTGTGGCTGGTGTCCAAGGACGTCACCCTGGCCAGCGGCGAAGTGCGCCAGGTGCTGGTACCGCAAGTGTATGTGCGGGTTCGCGAAGGCGATGTGGATGGCTCGGGCGCGTTGATGGCCGGGCGCACCCTGAACCTGGATGTACGCGGTGACCTGGTCAACTCGGGCAGCCTGGCCGGGCGCGACGGTGTGACCATCAGCGTGCAGAACCTCGACAACCTCGGCGGGCGCATCCAGGGCAACGACGTGTCGCTCAATGCCAGCCAGGACCTGAACAACATCGGTGGCCTGATCAGCGCCAACAGTCGCCTGGCGTTGAGCGCCGGCAATGACATCAACGTGCGTTCGATCACCACCGACAGCACCAGCGAGCAGGGCATCCGCACCGCGTTGTCGCGGGTGGCCGGGCTGTACGTGTCGGCCCCGGCGGCGAACCTGATTGCCACGGCGGGCCATGACATCAACCTGCAAGCGGCCCAGGTCAGCAACACGGGCGTCGGCGGCAAGACCGCGCTGGTGGCGGGCAACGACATCACCTTGAGCACGCTCAAAGAGTCCTATACCCAGGCCAACCAGTGGGACGGCGACAACTGGCGCAAGGAAGCCGGGCGCAATGAGGTCGGCAGTTCGGTACAAGCCAACGGCGACATTCGCCTGGGCGCCGGGCGTGACGTGCAGGCACGCGGTGCGCTGGTCAACAGTGACGCCGGCGCGGTGTCGGTCAGCGCGCTGCGCGACATCAACGTCGAGGCCAGCGAGCGCTTCAACAGTGCGGACGAGGCGCACAAGGTCAAGGGCAGCAACGGCATGTTCTCCAGCAAGACCACCACCACCCGCGACACGGTGGCCCAGACCACCGCGCAAGGCTCGACGTTCAGCGGCGAGCAGACGGTGATGCAGGCGGGCAACAACATCACCCTCACCGGCAGCAACGTGGTCTCGACCTCGGGCACGGCGCTGGTGGCGGGCAATGACATCAAGGTGTTGGCGGCCACTGAGACCCTCGACGAAAAACACACCAAGGACGTGAAGACCAGCGGCATGTTCAGCGGCGGCGCGATTGCCGTCACCATCGGCTCGCAGCAGCAGACCAACAAGGACAGCAGCCAGCAGACCACGGCCGCCGCCAGCAGCGTCGGGTCCACCGACGGCAATGTGCTGATCAGCGCGGGCGGCGAATACCGCCAGGTTGGCAGCAATGTGAGTGCGCCCAAGGGCGATGTGTCGATTGACGCATCCGAGGTCAATATCCTCGAAGCGCGCAATCTCGCCGCGCAGCAACAGGAGCAGCGCTTCAAGCAGACCGGCGTGAGCCTGACCCTGACCAACCCCATCGTGAACGCGGTGCAAACCGGCCAGCGCATGAACAAGGCCGCCGAGCGCACCGACGACAAGCGCATGAAAGCCCTCGCCGCGCTGAACACCGCCTGGGCCGCCAGCGAAGCCCATACCCAGGTGATGGCCGACCCGGCAGCGGCGGGCGGGATCAACTTGAGCATCGCCCTGGGCATGAACAAGAGCGAGAACAAAAGCGAGCAGACTTCCAACACAGCGGCCGGCTCGACGGTGGCGGCGGGGCACGATGTGTCGATTGTGGCCACGGGCGGCAAGCGCAACAACGACCTGACCGTGCAGGGCAGCCAGATCACTGCCGGCAACGATGCGTTGCTCAAGGCCGACGGCAATATCCTGCTGGCGGGTGCGCAGAACACCATCGAGCAGCACAGCACCAACAAAAGCGTGAACGGCAGCCTGGGGATTGGGATCTCTTTCGGCAGCGAGAAAAACGGCCTGAGTTTCAACGCTTCAGCCTCCCAGAGCCGTGGCAATGCCGATGGCAACGACTTGGTCTGGAGCAACACCCACGTGACAGCGGGCAACCAGGCCAGCCTGATCTCCGGCAAGGACACCACCCTGCGCGGTGCAGTGGTCTCGGCCGACAAGGTCAAGGCCGACGTCGGCGGCGACTTGAATATCGAGAGCCTGCAAGACACCAGCACATTTGCCTCCGAGCAGAAGAGCATGAGTGCCGGCATCAGCATCTGCATCCCGCCGGTCTGCGCTGGCGCGGCGACGGCCAGCTTCAGCTCGAGCAACACCAAGCAGAAGTCCAACTTTGCCAGCGTCATCGAGCAATCGGGCATTCGCGCCGGCGACGGTGGTTTCGACCTCAACGTACGCGGCAACACCGGCCTCAAGGGCGGCGTGATTTCCAGCACCGACAAGGCCATCGCCGACGGCAAGAACAGCCTGACCACCGGCACGCTGACCGTGGCCGACATCCACAACACCTCCGAAGCCAGCGTCAAGACGTCAGGGGTGGAGCTCAGTTCGGACATGCTCGACGGCAAGCTCGGCACGGCCAAGGCGCTGCTCGCCAACAGCCTCGCCAACGGCTCGGACTCCGACTCCGCCGCCAGCGACACCCGCAGCGCCATCAGCGCCGGCACCCTGGTCATCACCAATGCCGAGCGCCAGCGCGTGGTCGCCGGCATGAGCGTCGACCAGACGATTGCCAACCTCAACCGCAATACCGAGGCTGCCCATGCTGCCGTGGAGCGTCTGGACGTGGCGGAAATGGGGCGCAAGGTCGAGGCTGAGCAAGAGATCAAGCGTGAGTTCTACAACCAGGTGTCGCTGCTGGCGGATGAGGCGTATCGCAAGATCTTCCTTGAGAAGGCGCGGGTGTATGAGGTGTTGAAGGATGAGAATGGCAAGGCGCTGCTGCTCGATGGCAAGAAGGTTCAGTACCGCGAGTTGAGCGACGAAGAAAAGCAGCACCTCAAGCCTGGCCCGGACGGCAAGGTACATATCGCCAACAACGGCATTTTCAACGACGCCGACGGTGCCGCCAAATATGCCGAGCAACACAGTTCGGCCGACACTGGGCCGCAGTATCTGATCCATTTCGAGAAGGCCAACAACTTCACGTCGGAGTTGATGATCGCGGCGTATCAGAAGAACCTGGAAAACGATTTCTGGGGCCTGTCCAACGCGACGGTGCAGACCAAGGAATACATGGTCCAGTTCGGTCAGAGCGGGTTGCATATCGACGGGCATAGCCGTGGCACCATGACCACGGGCAATGCCATGGAGTCGTTGGTACGTGATCAAGCGAACGTTGGGCTGTTGGGTGATACATCGATGAACTTCTTCGGGGCGGCGTATGGGGTGAAAAAGGCCGATACGCTATTGGGGATATTGCAGGACCGTACAAAAATCACCTCGGCGGAACAGCGCGACGGGTTGATCTTGAAGTATCAGAACCATGACTTCGACCCCGTTGCCCGCACACCGGGCGTAGGGTTCAACCCGGGGACTGGCGGCAACATTCCCGATGGCAGTAATCGCTTGTGGGAGTGGTTGAAGGTATTTGGTGCTGAGAACACCGTGCATAACTGCTACGCCAATGGCGGAGAAGCGTGCCGCAAATACTGGAGCCACTCCCCCACGGGCAAGCCAGAGTTCGTCAAGGTCCCGCAATCATGAGGAATCCGAATATGTTCAAGATTACCGTTATGTTGAGTCTGTGCCTTTTGGCACTCGGCGCGTGTACGCCCTTCCAGCCTCCGCCTGGGTCCTACACCCAATGGAAAAAGAAGGGGGTCTCCCAGCAGGGCGTCGACGACGCAATGCGTGCTTGCGGGTACACCAACCTTGATGGTGTGGGAGACAAGTCGCCAATTGATGTGGTGCTGACGCGCTTCTACTGCATGAAGGATGCAGGTTTTACCCGCAAGGACAACCTGGACCTGTGCAAGGAAGGCCGCATCGGCGAATCGCCGGTGTGCGAAGGCCGCCGCTAATCCATCACTAAAAGGAACCAAGGAATGATCGATCTACGCAATGGACTGTACGGCGCCGCGCTGGTGCTGGCGGCAACCACCCTGGGCGGTTGCGCCTCGTCGGCCGCCGTCACTGGCGAGCCAGGAGTGAACATGGGTGACAGCTACCAGAAGGTGCTCGCCGTGGTCAGCCGTAACAACACCGTGACCAAGCAAGTCGATGGCCAGGGCTTTCGCGCCGAGGGCTATTCGCCGATGTTCAAGGATTGCCGCGCCAAGTACTTCCTGTTCCAGGGCGCCGATGGCTTGCAGCGCGTGAGCTACGAGCCGGCGCCGCACCTGTCGGTCAACCAGAACTGCCGCCAGCCCCAGTAGTGAGCGGGCTTGCCCCGCGCCGGGTGGCGAAGCCGCCCCAATCCATACACCGCGTTTATCCTGTTAAACCGTGTCGCCAGGTTTTGGGGCGGCTTCGCCACCCGGCGCGGGGCAAGCCCGCTCACTACAAGGATGTGCTGATGAAGTATCCAAGCGTTATTGCTGTTGTGTTGTTCGCGCTAAGCGGCTGCGGCCAGGTGGCGAACATCCGTTCGTTGTCCACCGGCTACGTACCGCCGCAAAGCGGCGAGACTGCGCGGGTGCGCATTGTCACCGACGGCCTGGTGCGCGCCGTGCCTGGGCGTGATTGCCTGGACTGGAACGTGCCGGGCGCCGGGGTGATGGCGTCGGTGAAAGCCGGTTTTCCCGATCACAACGGCGAAAACCTCGGCATGCCCGGGCCGATCTACTCGTGGGCCGGTGCGGTCACGTCGGAGTTGGTGGTGCCGGCGAACAAACCCATCGCGTTCCATTATCTGGGGCGGCTGCAATACCCTCGCCAGTGCGCCAAGACCATGACCTTTGTCCCCAAGCCAGGGCGTGACTACATGGTGCAGGCGTCCATGTCGGCAGATTGTTCGATCCTGCTCGACGAGTTGCCGGTGGACGGCAAGCAATGGCTGCGGATCGAACCGACCCCGGTGGGCAAAGTCCCGATGTGCAACGCGATGGATAATTTCTAGGGCGGCAGATTAATTTGCCTCGCCGATGGCTTTTTTCCGGTTGCCAAAGGTCCACATCCTTCATGCACCTTTGAATCCAGGAGTAAGCCCGCTATGACCAGCCCCAAGGCACTGTTGATCCTTCACGGCAAGCAAGCCCTCAACGAGGACGTGCGCGCCGCGTTGCTGGCTCGGCGTGAGCAGGGCTGGGAGTTGGCGGTGCGCGTCACGTGGGAGGGCGGCGACGCCAGGCGCCTGGTGCATGAGGCGCTGGACGCGGGCTACACCCACCTGATCGCCGGCGGCGGGGATGGCACCTTGCGCGATGTCGCCGAAGCCATGGCCCAGGCCAAGACCGACGCGAGCCTGGTGCTGATGCCCCTGGGTACCGCCAATGACTTCGCCCGCGCCGCCGGTGTGCCGCTGGCGCCAGCCGAGGCCCTGGCCCTGTTGGACGTGCCGCCCAAGGCCATCGACCTCGGCCAGGCCGGCGAACAGATTTTTCTGAACATGGCCACCGGCGGCTTCGGCAGCCAGGTCACCGCCAACACCTCCGAAGACCTGAAAAAAGTGCTGGGCGGCGCCGCCTATCTGTTCACCGGGCTGACGCGCTTCAGCGAGCTGAAGGCGGCCTACGGCGAACTGGAAGGGCCGGGCTTTCACTGGAAGGGCGACCTGCTCGCGCTGGGCATCGGCAACGGTCGCCAGGCGGGCGGTGGGCATGTGCTGTGCCCGGGGGCGATGGCCGACGATGGGCTGCTCGACATCAGCATCCTGCCGGCGCCGCAGGAAGTGGTCGGCACGTTGCTGACCCTGATGACCGATGGCGGTCTGGACAATATCTTCGTGCGGGCGCGGTTGCCGTGGGTCGAGATCAAGGTGGCCGACGGGCTGTATATCAACCTCGACGGCGAGCCGCTCAAGGGTGACGACTTGCGTTTCAGTGCACTGCCCAAGGCCTTGCGCGTGCACCTGCCGGTGGGTTCGCCGCTAGTCGTCGAGGCTGATGATTTGCTCGCGCACCGCGAATAACACCAGGCCCGCCACGTCGAAAATCTGCAGGCGCTTCATGATCTGCGAACGGTGCGCCTCCACGGTCTTGATGCTCAAGCCCAGGCCGTGCGCGATCTCCCGGGTGGACTTGCCGCGCACGATCAAACGCAAAATCTCCAACTGGCGCGCCGTGAGGTTGTGACTGTGGGCGATGGCCGCGGTGGGCGCCTGGCTGCGCACCAGCGCCTGGTTGATCACCGTATGGGCAATCGCCGGGCTCAGGTAGCGTTCGTTGTTGCGCAGCGCCAGCAGGGCATGTTCCAGCTCGCTGGCGCTGGTGTCCTTGAGCAGGTAGCCGTGGGCGCCAGACTCCAGGGCACGCATGATCAGCTCCGGGTCGGTGTGCATCGACAGGATCAACACCTTGCACTTGGGATGGGCGCGCTTGAGCTGCTGCAACGCGTCCAGGCCGCCCATGTGCTTCATCGACAGGTCGAGCAGCACGATGTCCGGTTGCAGCGCGTCGAACTGCGCCAGCAACTGCGCGCCGTCGCCAGCCTCGCCGACCACCGCATAGCCGGGTATATCCATGATCAGCGCGCGCACGCCAGCCCGGATCAGCGCGTGATCATCCACCAGCAGTAAATTGCACGTCACTCTAGCACCTTAGGCGCGCTGGCCCGTTCGAGGGCGCGGGGTGCCCAGGGGAAAAGGGCGTCGATCCGCGTGCCGCAGCCTGGCTGGCTGAGCACCGCCAAGGTGCCCCCCAGTTGATCGATGCGCTCGACCATCCCGGCCATGCCCCGTTGCCCTTCCAGGCCGGGGTTGGAGGCGGGCAAAAAACCCTGGCCATCATCGCAAATGCTCAGCGACAGGCCTTCCGGCAAGCGTTGCAGACGCACCCGCAGGTTGCGCGCCTGGGCGTGGCGCAACATGTTGGTCACCGCTTCCTGGGTGATGCGAAACGCGGCCACGGCCATTTCTTCGGGGATGCCGGTGAGCCGTTGCTGGCACTCCAGGCTCCAGTGGATGGGGGTGTTTTCCAGGGTCTTGAGCAGGTGCGCGCGCAGGCTCGCTTCCAGGCCCAGGCTCGCCAGCTGGCGCGGGTTGAGGATGGCGGACACATCGCGCACTTTCGCCAGGGTTTCACTCAGGGTGTTGCACAGCACCGTGCATTGGCCTTGCAGCTCTTGGGGCATGCGCCGTTGCAGCCATTCGCTTTGCAGCTTGGCGGCGGTCAGCAGTTGGCCAATGTCGTCGTGCAGTTCACGGCTGAGGCGGTGGCGTTCGTTTTCCTGGACTTGCAGCAGGCGGTCCGCCAGTTCCTGGGGTTGGAACTTGATGGATTTACGCGAGGACCACTGTTGCAGAGCAACGATGCTCAAGGTGCTCAGGTTGAGCAGGAGCAGTGCCAGCGGCACCGGCGCAGAGCGGCTGTAGGCCCAGAGGCTGATCAGCAGCGAACACAGGCACAACGCGAGAATGATGCGACGTGCCTGACTGCGGGAAATGGATTTGGCGAGGAGTGACTTGAGGCTGGCGTACATAGCGGATGCTTTTTCAGTTTTTATGCATCATGAAGTTGAGTCACTTCGAGGGCTGCATGGTAACACTTTGATTACCGTTGGTCGCCAAACGTCACTTTAGCAACGAAGGTTATATATCGCCGCTCGCGCTGTATAAGCGTGTGCTTATAACCGGCGTTATTTTGCCGGGATATAAGTGCACGTCGCGTATTAATTAATGTTGTCGTTTTTGGATAAGTCATTGATTAAAAGCGACAACTTTACCCAATCAGCATGCAGTCATGACGCGTGATGCAGGCGCTGCTGTGGTTTATGGCCGAAGTTTTTCTGCGGGATCTGCAAGGCCACCGTCGCAATCAAAGTGGTTTGTTCGCTTTCGTCCAGGCCCAGTTCGCCGGTACGCGTGTCGATCAGTTCCAGTTGCCAGGCCAACAACGTCAGGCAGGCATGCAACGCATCCAGGGCCTGATCATGCAGTTGCAGCGGGTTGACGGCGTTGGCAATCAGGTACTGGATGTGCCGCGAGAATTCGCTGATGGCCTGCAGGGCCAGGCTATCGGCCTTTTCGGCTAGTTTGGTGAGGCTGAGTTTCATGCAGTCGATCGCATCGCTGTCGTTGCGGATCAGATGCAGGTGGCTCAGGCATTCTTCCGACTTGGCCAGCAGTGTTTCCGCTTCGAGCAGAAACTCTGGAAGTGCGGTTTGCCATTCGTTTGCGCTATTCATCATGCAAGTCTCCACAACGTAAGGTCGTAAGGTCGGGCGATGAGATGCCGCATCGGGTGAATGGCGTAAAACTAGCGCTGAAATATGACTTGGGTCTGTAGGGGGCGTCTGAACTTTTAGTAGGACGTTTATTTGAATGCACACAAAAACCGCGCATTACCCACATCATTGGCGGCGTTTGCGCGGCTTTGGTTGCCAGCATGTAAATGTCTGGAAGACCCGTGGGCGGGGGGCTTGGCATAGCAAACAAAAGCCTGACTCCATTCATGCAAGTGAGAATGGCGTCACATTAATGGCTATTAGATATTGCGAATATCAGGTTGGGCCTGATTGCGTATAGGGGAATCCCTTATATGACGGAACCTTGCGTCGGTTTGAGTGTCGCCGTGGGTCGCAAGATTGCCATATGAAGCGTCAGGCCAGTAAAGCATGATGTCAGTGTGACATCAATTAAATTACGTGGCATTTTAACGGGGTCAAGATCTGGCGGTCGCCGCCGATAAACAGCCATAAGTGAGCTACACAAACCCTTAGCGCATCAGGAGCTTTTAATGGCCGGCATTCTCGACACGGTAGATCAACGTACGCAACTGGTCGGTGAGAATCGCCTGGAGATCCTCATGTTTCGCCTGGCCGGGCGGCAGCTGTTTGCAATCAACGTGTTCAAGGTGCAGGAAGTCCTGCAATTGCCCAAGTTGACCCTGATGCCCCAGCGCCATCCGTTTGTCTGCGGCGTGGTCAACCTGCGCGGCCAGACGTTGCCGGTGATCGACCTGTCCCAGGCCATCGGCATGCGCCCATTGGTGCCGGGTCCGAACAGCACCATCATTGTCACCGAGTACAACCGCTCGGTGCAGGCGTTCCTGGTGGGCGGCGTGGACCGCATCGTCAACATGAACTGGGAAGCCATCCTGCCACCGCCGACCAGCGCCGGGCGCCAGCATTACCTCACGGCCATCAGCAAGGTTGACGACCAGTTGGTGGAAATCATCGACGTGGAAAAAGTCCTGGCCGAAATCGTGCCGTACAACGCCAAGGTCTCGCGGGAAAAACTCGAAGACCCGGTGCTGGAGCGTGCACGTGGCCGCGAAGTGCTGCTGGTGGATGACTCCAACGTGGCCCTGTCGCAACTGCGCGATACCCTCGGCCAACTGGGTGTGAAGATGCACATCGCCAGTGACGGCCTCAAGGCGTTGAACATGCTCAAGGCCTGGGCCGACGCCGGCCATGTGATGACCGACAAGCTGCTGATGATCTTCACCGACGCTGAAATGCCCGAGATGGACGGTTATCGCCTCACCACCGAGATCCGCAGCGACCCGCGTCTGCGCAGTCTTTACGTGGTGTTGCACACCTCACTGTCGGGCAGTTTCAACGAATCGATGGTGAAGAAGGTCGGCTGCGACAACTTCCTGTCCAAATTCCAGCCCGACAAGCTGGTGGACGTAGTGCGTCAGCGCCTGATGTTGGACGAAGTGCCCGTTTGACCTGAGGCGAGGGAGCAAGCTCTGTCGCCACAGGTTCAGCACAAGGTGCCAGGAAGTGGGGATTGGGATAGGGTAGTGGCTTTCGTCCCAAGGAACGCAGGCCCATGCTTCGTCTCAGCGCGTTGTACCGTTACCCCTTGAAGTCCGGCAAGGCCGAGGTCTTGCAACAGATCGGCCTGGATAAACTCGGGCTGGACGGCGACCGACGCTGGATGCTGGTGGACGAGGCCAGCGGGCGTTTCCTCACCCAGCGTGCGGTGGCGAAGATGAGCCAGCTGTCGGCTCTGTGGAACAGCGCCGGTGGCCTGACCCTCAGCTCACCCGGCCACCCCGCGCTGGACGTGACGCTGCCCGGCAGCGACGCCGAGTTGCGCGGCGTGACCATCTGGCGCGACACCCTGCGCGTGCCGGATGCGGGTGATGCCGCGGCGGCCTGGGTCAGCCGTTTTATCGGCAAGCCCACACGCCTGGTACAGATCCCCCTGGAACGCGCCCGCACCACCGAAGCGGGTTACGGCAAGGACGATGACCAGGTCGCGTTCGCCGATGGTTACCCGTTGCTGGTGATCGGCCAGGCGTCCCTGGACGACCTGTCGCAACGCATCGGCCGTCCCATGGAAATGCTGCGTTTTCGCCCCAACCTGGTGATCGAAGGCAGTGCGGCCTTTGCCGAAGACGGTTGGAAACGCCTGCGCATCGGCGATGTGGAGTTTCGTGCGGTCAAGCCCTGCTCGCGTTGCATCCTCACCACCATCGACCCGCAGACCGGCGAGCGCAGCGCCGACCGTGAACCCTTCGCCACCCTGGAGACCTATCGCAAGACCGAGAACGGCGCGATCTTCGGGCAGAACCTGGTCAACGATGGCATCGGCCAACTGGCCGTCGGGATGCCGGTAACGATCCTGGAATAAAAAAAGCCCGTCTCCTGCGAGACGGGCTTTTTTTTCCGCACGCGACGGCTTAGCCGCGGTATTCGCACAGGTAAGCAGTGTCTACGGCGACTTTCAGCTGGAACTTGCTGTTGGCCGGTACGTTGAACTGGCTGCCGGCGGCGAAGGTTTCCCACTCGCCGGCTTCAGGCAGCTTGACGGTCAGCGCGCCGGACACCACGTGCATGATTTCCGCTTGGGCGGTGCCGAATTCGTATTCACCCGGGGCCATCACGCCGATGGTCGCCGGACCTTCTGCGGTGCCGAAAGCGATCGACTTGACGGTGCCGTCGAAGTACTCGTTGACTTTAAACATGGGTGAATCCTCGGAAAAAGGGTCTGGAAAGGTCGGCCAGTATGCCCAAGGGCAGGGGAGCTGCCTAGACCGGCAAAATCAGCGGCAGCAGGCGTGCCGTGTTACGCGCATCCTCCAGGGCCCGATGTTGCTGGCCCTGGAACTGCATCCCCGCCAATTGCAGTGCGCCGTTGAGCCCCAGCGGCTTGTCCAGCCGCCGGGCCTTGGCGAAGCGTTGCTTGAGGTTCACATGGGGCGTTTGCGCCAGTGCGCTGGCCAGGCCATGGCGCTGCCATTCCAGCTCCAGTTGCTTGCGGTCGTAGTCACCCCAACTGCTCCAACCTTCCAGGCGCGCCTGATGCTGGGCCAGCCAGCGCTCGAACAGCGGCCACACCTCGGTGATCGGCGCGGCGCCGTCGATATTGGCCTGGGTGATGTGGGTCAGCTGGCGGCAGAAGGGCGTCAGCAAGGGCCGGCGCAGGGGCCGCACAAAGCGCTGGAAGTGATCCAGTTCGCGGCCCTGGCGGTTCACCAGGCTCGCGCCGATCTCGATGACTTCCATCTCCGTCACGGGCCAGCCGCCGTCATCCGTGGTGGCTTCAAGGTCAATAACAAGCCAATGAGGCATCGTGCAGGTTCCCGTCTCTTCCCTTCTTGATGGGGATAGAGCGTAGCCCGGCCGCGTAGTTCCGCCTAGGCGTTATTCGATCTCCAGCAATACCTGGCGGTTGCGCACCTGGTCGCCAGCGATCACCTGCACGTCCTTGATCACCCCGTCGATGCCGGCCAGCAGTGGATGCTCCATTTTCATCGCTTCGAGTACCAGCAACAGTTGGCCTTTGCTGACGCTGTCACCGGCGCAGACGCGCACATCGACAATGGCCCCGTCCATCGGCGCCTTGACCGTGCCGCTGCGCGCGTCGGCCTGGCGGCGGGCGACTTGCTGGGTACGGTTGGTCACGCTCAGGCCCGGCAGCCACAGTTGGTCGCCGTCGAGGTGGTAGGCGATGCGTCGGCGGATGCCGTTGAGTACGGCGCTGACGTGGCGGCCGTCGCTGGTCAGCGCCAGCGGGGCAACGCTGACACTATGCAGCTCGTGGTTGACCTCCAGGCGGTAAGTGCCCGGCACACCGACGTTGTTGCGCCAGCCCGCCAGGCCCGGGGGATGCCGCTCGGCGCTGTGCTGATAGAACAGCGCGGCGGCCAGGGCGAGTTGTTCGGCTGATACGGGTGGGCGCGCGATGTCGTTGAAGTGTTCGGCGATAAAGCCGGTGCTGAAATCGCCGCCGATAAAATCCGGATGCCTGAGCAACGCCACCAGTAACCGCTGATTGGTGGTCACGCCGAGCAACAGCGTGTCTTCCACCGCCCGCAGCAGCTTGCGCCGCGCTTCTTCGCGGGTGGCGCCATGGGCGATGATTTTGCCCAGCATCGGGTCGTAGAACGGGCTGATGCGCTGGCCTTCGCTGACGCCGTGATCGATGCGTACCCCCGCCGCTGGCGTCCAGCGCAGCACTTCGCCGGTTTGCGGCAGGAAGCCCTGGGTCGGGTCTTCGGCATACAGGCGCACTTCGATGGCGTGGCCGGTCAGGCTCACCTGCTGTTGCGTCAGCGGCAGTGGCTGGCCGGCGGCGATCTGCAATTGCCAGTCGACCAGATCGAGGCCGGTGATCAGCTCGGTGACCGGGTGCTCCACTTGCAGGCGGGTGTTCATTTCCAGGAAGTAGAACCGGCCATTGCGGTCGAGCAGGAACTCCACAGTGCCGGCACCCACGTAATTCACCGCGCGCCCGGCTTTCAGCGCGGCTTCGCCCATGGCGTGGCGCAGGTCGGGCGTCATCACCGGGCAGGGCGCTTCTTCGATGACTTTCTGGTGGCGGCGCTGGATCGAACAGTCGCGTTCACCCAGGTAGATCAAGTGGCCGTGGCTGTCGCCGAACAGCTGGATCTCGACGTGGCGCGGCTCGATCAGTGCCTGTTCGAGGATCAGTTCGTCGCTGCCAAAGGCGTTGCTGGCTTCGGAGCGTGCGGTGTGGAGGTTCTCCAGCAACGTCTCGGCACTGTGCACCAGGCGCATGCCGCGCCCGCCACCGCCGGCGCTGGCCTTGATCATCAGCGGGTAGCCGACGCGCTCGGCTTCGCGTTGCAGGGTAGCGTCGTCCTGGGCACTGCCCTGGTAACCGGCGATGCACGGCACACCGGCGTCGAGCATGGCAAGTTTGGACCGGCGCTTGCTGCCCATCAGCTCGATGGCCTCGGCGCTGGGGCCTATGAAGGTCAGGCCTGCCGCCAGACAGGCGCGGGCGAAGTCGGGGTTTTCCGAGAGGAAACCATAGCCGGGGTGGATCGCATCGGCGCCGGTTATTCGAGCCGCTGCGAGAATCGCCGCCGTATTCAAGTAGGACTGCTGCACGGGCGCGGGGCCGATAGGCACCGCTTCATCGGCCATCTGCACATGCAGGGCGTCGGCGTCGGCGTCGCTGTAGACGGCCACGGTGCGGTAGCCCAGGGCCTGGGCGGTGCGCTGGATGCGGCAGGCGATTTCGCCACGGTTGGCGATAAGGATTTTGTTGAATGCGGGCATGGGTTATCCCTCGGCTGATGGGGTGTTTGTTCGGGCCTCTTCGCGAGCAAGCCTGCTCCCACAGGTGGAACGCATTTCAAAATGTGGGAGCGGGCTTGCTCGCGAAGGCGTCATTTGCACCACCCAGGCTTGCGCTTGTGCACAAACGCCCGCGTCCCCTCAATCCCTTCCTCCCCGCGCACCGCTTCGGCAAACCACTGCGCCCCGCGATCCAACACCCGTTCCAGCGGCTCATCCACACTGGCCAACAACAACGCCTTGGTCCGCCCATTCGCCCCCGGCGCGCAGCGCAACACCTGGCCCAACACCTCATCCAGGCGCTCGGCCAATGCCTGGGGATCGCGCTCGGTAAAGTGCACCACCCCCAACCGCTGCGCCTCCACCCCATCGAACCGCGCTGCCGTCAGCGCCAGCCGCCGTGCCTGGGTCAGGCCGATACGCTTGACCACAAACGGCGCAATCTGCGCCGGCAGCAACCCCAGGCCTGTCTCCGGCAAGCCGAACTGCGCCTGATGATCAGCCAGTGCGATGTCGCTCACACAGGCCAAGCCAAAGCCACCGCCGAGCACCGCGCCTTGCAGCACTACGATCACCACCTGCGGCACGGCTTCGACGGCTTGCAGCAAGGTGCCGAACGCCCGGTTCAGCGCCTGCAAATCACTGCCCGCAGCGGCCAGGTCCTTCACATCCGCGCCGGCGCAAAAATGCCCACCGGCGCCGCTGATCACCAGCGCTCGCGTGTGGCCATCCAGCTGAGCCAACACGGCATGCAGTTCGTTGACCATCTCCAGGCTCATCGCATTGCGCGATTGCGGGCGGTTGAGGGTGATGTGCAGCACACCGTTGTGTGATTCCAGCAACAGGGTATTCATGGTTTTTTCCCCGGCAAGGTGCCCATCAGTTTGCAGATGATGCCCAGCATGATTTCGTCGGCGCCGCCACCAATCGACACCAGGCGCACATCGCGATAGGCGCGCGCCACCGGGTTGTCCCACATAAAGCCCATGCCGCCCCAGTATTGCAGGCAGCTGTCGCTGACTTCACGCCCCAGGCGCCCGGCCTTGAGCTTGGCCATGGACGCCAGGCGCGTGACGTCCTGGCCTTTGATGTATTGCTCGGTGGCCTGGTAGACCAGCGCGCGCAGGCATTCGATTTCGGTGGCCAGTTCGGCCAGGCGAAAGTGGATAACCTGGTTGTCGATCAGCGCCTTGCCAAAGGTCTGGCGTTCCTTGCAGTACTCGATGGTGCTGTCGATGCAGTACTCCAGGCCCTTGATCATGTTGGCCGCGCCGAACAGGCGTTCTTCCTGGAACTGCAACATCTGCATCATGAAGCCCGCGCCTTCGTGGCCGATGCGGTTGCGCTGTGGTATGCGCACATTGTCGAAGAACACCTGGGCGGTCTCGGAGCTGTGCATGCCGAGCTTTTCCAGGGGCTGGCTGACGCTGATCCCCGGTGTGTTCATCGGCACCATGATCAGCGATTTGTTGATGTGCGGCTTGTCGTCGGAGGTGTTGGCCAGCAGGCAGATAAAGTCGGCGCTGGGCGAGTTGGTGATCCACATTTTGCTGCCGTTGATCACGTAGTCGTCGCCGTCCTTGCGCGCATGGGTCTTGAGCCCGGCCACATCTGAACCGGCACCCACTTCCGACACGCCGATGCAGCCGACCTGCTCGCCGCTGATGGCCGGGCGCAGGAACTCGTCGCGCAGTTCATCGCTGCCGAAGCGGGCGAGGGCGGGGGTGCACATGTCGGTCTGCACGCCGATGGCCATGGGGATGCCGCCGCAGCGGATGCTGCCGAATTCTTCGGCGGCGACGATGGAGTAGCTGTAGTCCAGGCCCATGCCGCCGAATTGTTCCGGTTTGGAAATGCCCAGCAGGCCGAGGTCGCCGGCCTTGCGGAAGATCTCGTGGATGGGAAAGCGCCCGGCTTTTTCCCATTCATCCACATAGGGGTTGATCTCGCGGTCGACGAAGGCGCGCACGGTGCGGCGCAGTTCCTGATGTTCCTGGGTAAACAGCATTTTTATTGTTCTCCTAGAAGCGCGCTACGCCGAAGGTATTGGGTTGCAGTTCACGCATCTGGGCCTCGTGGCAAAGGTCCAGCAGAAAGCCGAGCAGGGTCCGTGTATCCCGGGGGTCGATCAGCCCGTCGTCCCACAGGTTGGCACTGCCGTAGAGCGCGGTGGACTGGCTGTCGAGCTTCTGCGCGGTGACTTGCTCCAGCATGTCCAGCACTTTGGGATCGGGCACCAGGCCGTCTTTCAATTGCTTGGCCTCGGTGACGATCCGCAGCACCTTGCCCGCCTGCGCGCCGCCCATCACCGCCGTGCGGCTGTTGGGCCAGGCGAAGATGAAGCGCGGGTCCAGGCCACGGCCGCACATTGCATAGTTGCCGGCGCCGTAGGAGCCGCCGAGCACAATCGTCAGTTTAGGCACCCGCGCATTCGCCACCGCCTGGATCATCTTCGCGCCGTGCTTGATCACCCCTTGCTGTTCGGATTCGGTGCCGACCATGAAACCGGTAGTGTTGTGCAGGAACAGCAGTGGCGTGCGGCTCTGGTCGCACAGCTGGATAAATTGCGCAGCCTTGCTCGCGCCTTTTGGCGTGATCGGGCCGTTGTTGCCGATCACGCCGACGGCGCGGCCCTGGATGTGCAGGTGGCCGCAGACGGTGTGGGCATCGAACTCGCCCTTGAATTCGAGCAAGCGCGACGCGTCGGCCAGGCGCGCGAGGATCTCGCGCACGTCGTAGGGTTTTTTCGGGTCGTCCGGGATCAGGCCCAGCAGCTCTTCGATGGGGTAGAGCGGTTCGTCGTAGGCGCGCTTGGGCACCTGCGGCAGTTGATCATTCCATGGCAAAGCGCTGACGATCTCACGCACGATGCGCACGCCATCGGCATCGTTTTCCGCCAGGTATTCCGCGGTGCCGGCGATTTGGGCGTGCATTTCGGCACCGCCCAGTTCCTCATCGGTGGCGACTTCGCCGGTGGCCGCCTTGAGCAACGGCGGCCCGGCGAGGAACAGCTTGGCCTTGCCGCGCACCACCACCACGTAATCCGACAACCCCGGCTGATACGCCCCGCCCGCCGTGGCCGAACCGTGCACCACGGTGATCTGCGGCAAGCCCATGGCCGACATGCGCGCCTGGTTGGCAAAGCTGCGCGCGCCTTCGACGAAAATTTCGGCGGCATAGTTGAGGTTGGCACCGCCGCTCTCGGCCAGGGTCACCACCGGCAGTTTGTTTTCCATGGCGATCTGTTGCAGGCGCAGGGATTTTTTCAGCCCCGTGGGGGAAATCGTGCCGCCCTTGATCGCGCTGTTGTTGGCCACCACCAGCATGCGCACGCCACTGACGTAGCCGATACCGGCGATCAAGCCACCGCCGGCGGCGCTGCCGTCCTTGTCGTCGTGCAGCTTGTAGCCGGCCAGGCTGGCGAGTTCGAGGAACGGCGCGCCCGGGTCCAGCAGCAGATTGAGGCGCTCACGGGGCAGCAGTTGCCCGCGCTTGTCGAACTTGGGCCTGGCCTCCTCGGCCTTGTTCAGCAGGTTCTGCTCCAATTGGCGCAGATGCTGGATGCCCACCAGCATGGCTTCACGGTTCTGCGCGAACTGGGCGCTGTGGGGGTCGATCAAGGATTCAAGCACTGGCATGGTTTATTGCTCCGCCTTGAGCACATCGGGCAAATACGCGCGGTGGAAGCCGTTGAACGGCTCGCTCGGCGGTTGCGCCTTGTGCAATGGCCAGGCGCGGCTGCCCAGGCTCGCGGCACCGTCGATGCGCAGGGTGCTGCCGCTGATAAAGGCAGCGGCGGGGCTGAGCAGGAACACGATGGCCGCGCTGACTTCCGATTCGGTGCCGATGCGCTTGAGCGGCACATGTTCGCCCAGGGTCGGGATCACCGCCTTGAATGCACCTTCGTAGGTGTCCATGCCGCTGGACGCAATCCACCCCGGCGCCACGGCGTTGACCCGCACCCCGGCGCAGCCCCACTCGAAGGCGGCCGTCTTGGTGAAGTTGTCCATGCCGGCGCGCGCCGCGCCCGAGTGGCCCATGCCGGGCATGCCGCCCCACATGTCGGCGAGCATGTTGACGATGGCGCCGCCCTGTTTGCTCATGGATTGGTTGAACACTTCCCGGGCCATCAGGAAGCCGCCGACAAGGTTGGTGCGCAGCACGGTTTCGAAGCCTTTCTGGTTGATCGAAGCCAACGGCGACGGGTATTGGCCGCCAGCGTTGTTCACCAGGCCGTGGATCGGCCCGTGCTCCTTGAGGACCTGCGTGACCAGCGCCTTCACCGCCTCTTCATCGCGAATATCGCAGGCCAGCCAATGGGCGTTGCCGCCGTCTTCGGCAATTTCTGCCGCGACTTTTTCCAGCTTCTCGGGCTTGCGTCCCAACAGGATCACCCGCGCACCGAGCGCCGCCAGCTCATGGGCGGTGCAACGACCGATGCCGCTGCCACCCCCGGTGACTATCACGGTGTGCCCCTGGAACAGGTCGGCTTTGAAGATCGAATCGAAGGCCATGGCCACGCTCCTGTCAGTTGAGTTGGTCAGCAAGGTGTTGCGGCACGGCGATGGGGATTTCCAGCAGTTGCTGGGCGAAGGCCTTGCCTTGCGGGTCGATGCGCAGGCTGGCGATACCGCCGCCGCCCAAGGCGTTTTCCAGCAGGAAATTGAGGCTGTGGCTGCCCGGCAGATACCAGCGTTGAACGCGGCCGCGCTGTGGGTCGAGCACGTGGCCCATCCACTCGACGATCACCTCGGGGGTCAGCGCTTCAGCGATCCACGGCAGGTACTCGGGCGCACGGGCGATCACGCCGATATTGCTGTGGTTGCCCTTGTCCCCCGAGCGCGCCACGGCGAGTTTGACCAGCGGCACGCTGGCGTCGGCCTGGCCCTCGGGTTTGGGGGGCGCAACCGCGGCGTTGGGTGTGCTGGGGCGGGCGGCGGCGGGCAGTTCAACGTTGTGACGCTGGCCCTGGAAATCGATCAGCGGCGCGCACACGGATTTATCCACCAGGAACGAAAACAAGCGGATCAGCGGATACACCGTCGGCCGTCCGCCGACGATCCCGGTCAACCCCGGCGCCATGCCGGTGGCGGCCTGGGCAATCTCGCGGGCGAACAGCACCAGCGCCTGTTTGCTGGGGTGACGTACCGCCAGTTTCACCACCACTTCGCGGCAGTCGTGGCGCCTGGCGTGGGGGCCGTAGGTGGCTTCGCTGCCGAGCAGTTCGATGTTCACCTCGGTATACGGCGCCCAGCCGCGTTGGCGGAACAGTTCGGCGGTCTTGTCGATGATCGCCTGGCTGACCCGCTCGGCCTTGGCCACGGCGTCGATCCCGGCGATCAGGCAACTGGCGGTGCAACGGAAGCCGTCCGGCCAGGTGGCGCTGACCTTGTATCTGTCGCTGGGCGGCAGGCCCTTGGCGCCGTGCAGGCGCACGCGGTTGTCACCCTGTTGCTGCAAGGTGACCTGGCTGAAGTCGCAGATCACATCCGGGAGTAAATAGGCGCGTGGGTCGCCAATCTCATACAGCAGTTGTTCGGCCACGCTCAGTTCGCTGATCAGGCCGCCGGTGCCCTCGACTTTGCTCACCGTGAACTGACCGTCGGCGCTGACCTCAACGATGGGGAACCCGATGTGTGCGTAGTCCGGCACATCGCGCCAATCGGTGAAGTTGCCGCCGGTGCACTGCGCGCCGCATTCGATGATGTGCCCGGCCAGCGCGGCTTGGGCGAGGCGGTCGTAGTCGTGCCATGACCAGTTGAAGGCATGCACCAGTGCCGCGCTGACCACGGCGCTGTCGACCACGCGGCCGGTGATGATGATGTCTGCGCCCAACCCCAGCGCTTGGGTTATGCCGGGCGCGCCGAGGTAGGCGTTGGCGGACACGCACATGGGGGGCAGGGGCGTGCCGTCGAACATGTCGGTGATGTTTTCGAGTTTTTTGAGTTGGGGTTGCAGGTCGTCGCCCAGCAGCACGGCGATTTTCAGCGCGATGCCGGCCTTGTCGCAGGCCGCTTGCAGGGCGGAGGCGCAGGCTTGGGGATGGATGCCGCCGGCGTTGCTGATCACGCGGATGCCCTGGCGCTGGATGTCTGCCAGCAGCGGCGTGAGCACCTCGACAAAATCCGTGGCGTAGCCGGCCTGGGGATCTTTCATCCGCGCTCCGGCAAGAATCGACATCGTGACTTCCGCCAGGTAGTCGAACACCAGGTAATCCAGCGCACCGCCATGCACCAACTGGGCGGCGGCGGTGCAGGTGTCGCCCCAGAAGGCGCTGGCGCAGCCGATACGAACCGTGTCACTCATGAGAAATCCTTGCTCTGATGGCTGTCGCCGAGACTACCAAGCAAGCGCTTGGTTTGTAAACTCTGGACATAGATTTTGCCCAAGCGCTTGCTTGGGTAGCGGCCACGGCCTAAATTGCCGGCCAAGACGTCAGTAGAAGTAGAGGAGAGAGGCATGGATGAGCACAAAGCCCTGGGGGTGATGCGCACCATGGTCGACGCCGGCCAATTGACCGACCCCGACAGTGCCCGGGGCAAGTTGCTGCAAACCGCGGCGCACCTGTTTCGCAACAAAGGCTTTGAGCGCACCACCGTGCGTGACCTGGCAAGTGCCGTGGGCATCCAGTCCGGCAGCATTTTTCATCACTTCAAGAGCAAGGACGAGATCCTGCGCGCGGTGATGGAAGAAACCATCCACTACAACACGGCGATGATGCGCGCCTCGCTGGAAGAAGCGAGCACGGTGCGCGAACGCGTGCTGGCGCTGATCCGCTGTGAATTGCAGTCGATCATGGGCGGCAGCGGCGAGGCCATGGCGGTGTTGGTGTACGAGTGGCGTTCGCTGTCTGCCGAAGGCCAGGCCCAGGTGCTGGCGCTGCGCGACGTGTACGAAGCCCTGTGGTTGCAGGTACTTGGCGAGGCCAAGGCGGCTGGCTACATCAGGGGCGATGTGTTTATCACCCGGCGCTTTTTGACCGGGGCCTTGTCCTGGACCACCACCTGGTTTCGCGCCGAGGGCAGCCTGACCCTGGAGCAATTGGCCGAGCAAGCGCTGCTGATGGTTCTGAAGGCCGATTGAGGCGCAAGCTATTAATTTGGCGGTGGAAAGTTGTCTCCCTCGACAAAAACGCCTAGCTTATCGCCATCACAGTATGAAACGGTGCGTGCCTCGATGTTTTCGCCATGGCGGCTGGCTGCAGGAGTTACTTTATGGGCACTGGGCACCGCATGTTGGGTGCCGGCTTCGGCTGCGCAATTGGTGAGGATCGGCGCGGCACACTTCCCGCCCTACACCGTACGCCCTGAGCAAGGCGCCGACACTGGGCTGCTGCCGCAACTGGTGGAGGCCTTGAACACGTCGCAAACCGACTACCAGTTCGTGCTGGTACCCACCTCCATTCCGCGGCGCTTCCGTGACTTCGAGCAGGGCCGGGTCGACATGGCGATCTTCGAAAACCCCGACTGGGGCTGGCAGAAGATTGCCCATACCAGCGTCGACATGGGGCTGGAAGACGCCGAAGTGTTCGTCGCTCAACGCCTGCCTGCACGCGACCAAAGCTATTTCACCGACCTGGATGGCAAACGTTTGGCGGTGTTCAGCGGTTATCACTACGCCTTCGCCAACTTCAACCCCGACCCCAAGTACCTGGTCGAACACTTCAACGCGACGTTGACCTATTCCCATGACAGCAACCTGCTGATGGTTGCACGCGGGCGTGCCGATATTGCCTTGGTGACCCGTTCGTACCTGAGCGATTTCATGGTGCGCAATGCACAGATGGCCGGGCAGTTCCTGGTTTCGCAACGCATTGACCAGGTGTATCACCACTATGCGTTGCTGCGGCCGAAAGCGCCGATTACGGCGCAGGCGTTTACCGAGTTGCTCAAGCGTTTGCGCGATAGTGGGCAGATGCTGAAAATATTCGAGCCCTATCGCATCGATGTAATGCCGATGCCCTGACCGGCACAACGCGGACCAACCTGTGGGAGCGGGCTTGCCCGCGAAAGCGGTGGTTCAGCCAACACTGCTCCCACAGAGAACTAGCAGTGCGTGGGGATCTGCAGCCGAGCACTCACTCCCCAGTAACTCCCACAAAAGCCCACACAGTCAGTTTTGTGCTGTGTTCAGACCCGCCGTGCAAACGTATCGCTATGGCTGCCCGACACCTTGCGGCAGTGCACCAGCGCATCACGGATCATGAAGTTCACCAACGTCGGCGACACGCCGAGTTCCTTGGCGATGTCTTTTTGCGGCACGCCGTGCAAGCGGTACATCTCGAATGCGTAGCGGGTGCGCTGGGGCAACTCCGTCAACGCGTCGGCGATGTTTTCCAGGGTGTTGAAGTTGATGTGGGACGTCTCCGGTGAAGCGCCGTGAATAACCACATTCAAGCCTTCCTCTTCTGTCCCGGAGTACTTGAGCTCCAGGGCCTGCTTGCGATAGTGATCGATCGCCAGGTTACGCACGATCTGAAACAGGTAACTCAATTGGGCCTTGAACGATGACGTGATCGTCGGCGCCGATTGCAGTCGGAAGTAGGCGTCCTGCACTACGTCTTCGGCACGGGAACGGCACCCGGTAATGCGTGCCGCGATCTTCACCAGGATCAGTCGATTGTCGACAAATGCCTGTAGAAGGGGTGAGTCGCACCTGCCTGTGGATACTTGTTCCGTCATGGAAAATCACCTTGTCGCAAAGAGGTTAGGGGAGGGCGTCCTTGCTGAGGCCTCCTACACATCGGGCAACAAATTATGCTGAATGATAATGATTGTCAAATGAGAAGGCGAACTAATCTTATGCTTTCTGGTTCGATGTGAACCCCGTCTGGCGCAAAGCCTGCGACTAATTATTTGCCGGCTCCGTCCGTTCTCATGGGTGACAGGTCCGTTCGTAAAACGGCCAAGGATCAGCACCCGCAGGAGGGCGAAATGGGTTTTTATCGTGCACACAGCGTGTTTCAGTGTGGAGTGCTCGCCAGATGAGTACGCCGACGCGCCTGCGCCTGTTTTGCCTGCCCTATTCGGGCGCCAGCGCCATGGTCTACGCCCGCTGGCGGCGGTCTTTGCCGGATTGGTTGCAGGTCTGTCCGCTGGAATTGCCCGGGCGCGGCATGCGCATGGACGAGCCGTTGCAGCGCGACATCCAGGCCCTGGCCGCGCAGCTCGCCGAGGAAATCGGGCGCGACCTGAACGGCCCCTACGCCTTGTTCGGCCACAGCCTCGGCGGCCTGCTGGCATTCGAACTGGCCCACGCGCTCAGCGCCCGCAACCTGCCAGCGCCCCTTGCGCTGTTCGCCTCCGGCACCGCCGGCCCGGCGCGGCGTGACGTCAGCGAGTACGCCATCGAGAAGACCGATGAGCAACTGATCGCCCGCCTGCGCGAACTGCAAGGCACCGCCGAAGAAGCCTTGGCCAACCCCGAATTGATGGCGTTGATGCTACCGATCCTGCGGGCGGATTTTCTGCTCTGCGGCAGTTTCAGCTACGGCCGACGCGCGCCGCTGCGCATGCCGATCCACGTGTTCGGCGGCAAGCAAGACAGCGTGCGCGCCGATCAACTGCTCGACTGGCAGGACGACGCCGCCAGCGGCTTCTCCCTGGACATGTTCGACGGCCACCACTTCTTCCTCGTGCAGCACGAAAGCGCCGTGCTGCGTTGCATCCGCCGTTACGCCGACGAACACCTGGCCCGCTGGCGCAATGGCGCGGCGCGGCAATTGATCGCTGGCTGAACGCACCCGACTTCCCGAATTTCCCGTAAGCCGATTCCAGGCAGGAACCCCATGATGGACGCCTTCGAACTCCCCCGCACTTTGGTCCAGTCCCTTCAACGCCGCGCCGCGCAGACCCCGGACCAGGTTGCCCTGCGCTTCCTCGCCGAGTCCGCCGAGCACAGCGTCGTGCTCAGTTACCGCGACCTCGACAGGCGCGCACGTACCATTGCCGCCGCCTTGCAGGCCAATGCCGAACCGGGCGACCGCGCGGTGCTGTTGTTCCCCAGCGGCCCGGACTACGTCGCGGCGTTTTTTGCCTGCCTGTACGCCGGGGTGATCGCGGTGCCGGCCTACCCGCCGGAGTCGACCCGTCGCCATCATCAGGAGCGCCTGCTGTCGATCATCAGCGATGCCGAACCGCGCCTGCTGCTGACCATCGCCAGCCTCGGCGACGGCCTGGCTCAGATCGAAAATGCGCCGCCGGTGTTGAGCGTCGACACCCTGGAGGCAACGCTCGCCGACCGCTGGAGCGCCGTCGACCTGCAATCTGACGACATCGCCTTCCTGCAATACACCTCCGGCTCCACCGCATTGCCCAAGGGCGTGCAAGTCAGCCACGGCAACCTGGTCGCCAACGAGGTGCTGATCCGCCGTGGTTTTGGCATCGACCTCAACCCCGACGACGTGATCGTCAGCTGGCTGCCGCTGTACCACGACATGGGCCTGATCGGCGGCCTGCTGCAACCGATTTTCAGCGGCGTGCCGTGCGTGCTGATGTCGCCGGCGTACTTCCTGGGGCGGCCGTTGCGTTGGCTTGAAGCGATCAGCGAATACGGCGGCACCATCAGCGGCGGCCCGGATTTCGCTTATCGCCTGTGCAGCGAACGGGTCAGCGAGTCGGCCTTGGAACGCCTGGACTTGAGCAAGTGGCGCGTGGCCTATTCCGGCTCCGAGCCGATCCGCCTCGACACCCTGGAACGCTTCGCCGAGAAGTTCGCGGTGTGCGGTTTCAGCGCGGACAATTTCTTCGCCTCCTACGGCCTGGCCGAAGCGACCTTGTTTGTCGCCGGCGGCACCCGTGGCCGTGGCATCCCCGCGCTGCACATCGACGAGCAAGCGCTGGCCGCCAACCGCGCCGAGCCGGGGCAGGGCAGGGCGATCATGAGCTGCGGCACCAGCCAGCCGGAGCACGCGGTGCTGATCGCCGACCCGCACACCCTCGCCGAACTGCCGGACAACAGCGTCGGCGAACTCTGGGCCACCGGCCCGAGCATCGCCCACGGTTACTGGCGCAACCCCGAAGCCAGCGCCAAGACCTTCGTCCAACACAACGGCCGTACCTGGCTGCGCACCGGCGACCTGGGCTTTATCCGCTTTGGCGAGGTGTACATCACCGGGCGCCTCAAAGACCTGCTGATCGTGCGTGGCCACAACCTGTACCCCCAGGACATCGAACAAACCATCGAACGCGAGGTGGAAGTGGTGCGCAAGGGTCGGGTTGCGGCGTTCGCGGTGAATGACGCTGGCCTGGAAGGCATTGGTATCGCTGCCGAGATCAGCCGCAGCGTGCAGAAGATCCTGCCGCCCGCAGCGCTGATCAAGGCGATCCGCCAAGCCGTCGCCGAGGCCTATCAAGAAGCGCCAAGCGTGGTGGTGTTGCTCAACCCCGGCGCCTTGCCCAAGACCTCCAGCGGCAAGGTGCAACGTGCCGCGTGTGGCCTGCGCCATGCCGATGGCAGCCTCGACAGCTACGCGCAGTTCCCCGACGCGGGCGCCTCAGTCAGCACTGCGGCGCTGGAATCCGACCTGCAAAACCAGATCGCCGCGATCTGGTGCGAGCAGCTGCAACTGGCCAGCGTCGCCGCCGATGACCACTTCTTTCTGCTCGGCGGCAACTCCATCACCGCCACCCAAGTGGTTGCCCGGCTGCGCGAAACCCTCGGCCTGGAGCTGAACCTGCGCCTGCTGTTCGAAGCGCCGACACTCTCGACCTTTGCCGCCAGCGTTGCGCAATTGCAGCAGGACGGCGGCGTCGCCCAAGGCGCCATCCACGCACTGTCACGCCAGGACGAGCTGCCGCAGTCCCTGGCGCAAAACCGCCTGTGGATCACTTGGCAACTCGACCCGCAGAGCAGCGCTTACACCATCCCTGGCGCCTTGCGTTTGCGTGGCGAACTGGATGAAGACGCCGTGCGCGCCAGCTTCGAACACCTGATCCAGCGCCACGAAGCCCTGCGCACGCGCTTCTACGAGCGCGACGGCCAAGCCTTCCAGCGTGTCGATAAAAACACGGCGTTCGACCTGCAAATCATCGACCTCAGTGACCTGCCCGCCGCCGACCGCGAAGCCCGTGCCCGGCAGCTGCGCGAGGACGAAGCGCGCACCCAGTTCGACCTGGAACAAGGCCCGCTGCTGTGGGTCACCCTGGTGCGTCTGGACGATGAAGATCACCAGTTGTTGGTGACGCTGCACCACATCATCGCGGACGGCTGGTCGCTGAACATCCTCATTGACGAATTCTCACGCCTGTACGCCGCGGCCGCCCAAGGCCAGACCCTGGAGCTGCCGCCCCTGGCGCTGCAATACGCCGACTACGGCAGCTGGCAGCGTCAATGGCTGGCCGAAGGGGAAGGCCAGCGTCAACTGGCGTACTGGAAAGCCCAGCTCGGCGACGAGCATCCGCCGCTCGGCCTGGCCACCGACCACCCGCGCTCGGCGCAACACCTGCACAGCGCTTCGCGCCACAGCGTGCGCCTGGATGCCCGCCTCAGCGCAGCGATCCGCCAGACTGCCCAAGCCTATGAGTCGACGCCGTTCATGCTGCTGCTCGCGGCGTTCCAGACGTTGGTCTACCGCTACAGCGGCCAGCGCGACATCCGTATCGGCGTGCCCAGTGCCAACCGCCCGCGCCAGGAAACCCAGGGCCTGATCGGCTTCTTCATCAACACGTTAGTGTTGCGCGCCGAACTGGACGGGCGCCTGCCGTTCAACCAGTTGTTGGCCGCAACCCGCCAGACGACGTTGGGCGCCCAGGCCCATCAGGACCTGCCCTTCGAACAGCTGCTCGAAGCCTTCCCCCAGGCCCGCGAACAAGGCCTGTTCCAGGTCATGTTCAACCACCAGCAACGCGACCTCAGCGCTTTGCGCCGCCTGCCGGGGATGCTTGCCGATGAGTTGCCGTGGCACAGCCGCGAAGCCAAGTTCGACCTGCAACTGCACAGCGAAGAAGACCGCAACGGGCGCCTGAGCCTGTCGTTCGACTACGCCGACGAGCTGTTCGATACCGCGACCATCCAGCGCCTGGCCGAGCACTTCACCCACCTGCTGCAGGCCATCTGCGAACAACCGCATCAAGCCATCGGCGATCTGCAACTGCTGCAAACCGAACTCCAGCCGTGGGGCGCCGCGCCGTGCGCACCTGCCCAACAGTGGCTGCCCGAATTGCTCAACGCGCAGACCTCGGACAACACCGCACTGGTGTCGCAGGGCGGCACCTTGACCTTTGCCCAACTGCACACCCAGGCCAACCGCCTGGCCCACTACCTGCGTGACAAAGGCGTCGGCCCGGACGTGTGCGTGGCCATCGCCGCCGAGCGTTCGCCGCAACTGCTGATCGGCCTGTTGGCGATCATCAAGGCTGGCGGCGCCTACGTGCCGCTGGACCCGGATTACCCCGCCGAGCGCCTGGCCTACATGCTCAACGACAGCGGGGTTGAACTGCTGCTGACCCAAACCTCGCTGCTGGAACAACTGCCCACGGCGGACGGCGTGAGTGTGATCGCCATGGACAGCCTGCACCTCGACAGCTGGCCGACCCAGCCGCCGGGCCTGCACCTGCACGGCGACAACCTCGCCTACGTGATCTACACCTCCGGCTCCACCGGCCAGCCCAAGGGCGTGGGCAACACCCATGCAGCCCTGGCCGAGCGCTTGCAGTGGATGCAGGCGACTTACCGACTGAACGCAACCGACGTACTGATGCAAAAGGCGCCGATCAGTTTCGACGTGTCGGTGTGGGAATGCTTCTGGCCGCTGATCAGCGGCTGCCGCCTGGTGCTGGCCGGCCCCGGTGAGCATCGCGACCCGCACCGCATCGCGCAGTTGGTGCAGCAACACGGCGTGACCACGCTGCACTTTGTGCCGCCGTTGTTGCAGCTGTTTATCGACGAACCGCTGGCAGCCGAATGCACCAGCCTGCGTCGCCTGTTCTCCGGTGGCGAGGCGTTGCCCGCCGAGCTGCGCAACCGTGTGTTGGCGCAGTTGCCGGCGGTGCAATTGCACAACCGTTATGGCCCGACCGAAACCGCGATCAACGTGACCCACTGGCATTGCCACGCCGAAGACGGCGAGCGTTCGCCGATTGGTCGGCCGTTGGGCAATGTGATCTGCCGTGTGCTCGACGAGCACCTGAACCTGCTGCCGGTCGGCGTGCCGGGCGAGCTGTGCATCGGCGGCATCGGTCTGGCGCGCGGTTATCTCGGGCGTGCCGGTTTGACCGCCGAGCGGTTTATCGCCGACCCGCTGGGCGAGGCGGGCGCACGCTTGTATCGCACGGGTGACCGTGTGCGCTGGAGCGCCGACGGTGTGCTCGACTACCTCGGCCGCCTCGATCAGCAGGTCAAGCTGCGCGGCTTTCGCGTGGAACCGGAAGAAATCGAAGCGCGCCTGCTCGCCCTTGAGGGCATTGCCCAAGCCGTGGTGCTGGTGCGTGACGCGCAGTTGATCGGCTACTACACCGCCCACACCGCATTGGACGAAGAGGACGTGAAAAGCGCCTTGGCCGCCGAGTTGCCGGAGTACATGGTGCCTGCGCTGTTGATGCGCCTGGATGCCATGCCCCTGAGCCCCAGCGGCAAACTCGAGCGCCGTGCCCTGCCGGAACCGGTGTGGCAAACCCGCGAACACGTCGAACCTCAAACGCCGCTGCAACAGCAGATCGCCGCGATCTGGCGCGAGGTGCTCGGCTTGCCACGCATTGGCCTGCGCGATGATTTCTTCGCCCTCGGCGGGCACTCGTTGCTGGCCACGCAGATCATCTCGCGCACCCGCCAGGCTTGTGACGTCGAGTTGCCGCTGCGGACCTTGTTCGAAGCCAGCGAGCTGGGCGCGTTTGCCGAGCAGGTCGGCTTGATCCAGGCCTCGGGCCAGCGCAACCAACAGACCGCCATCGCCCAGGTCGACCGCAGCCAACCCGTGCCGCTGTCCTATTCCCAGCAGCGCATGTGGTTCCTCTGGCAGATGGAACCGGACAGCCCGGCCTACAACGTCGGCGGCATGGCGCGCTTGCGCGGTGTGCTGGATGTGGGGCGTTTCGAGGCGGCGTTGCAGGCCTTGATCATGCGTCACGAAACCCTGCGCACCACCTTCCCGAGTGTGGACGGCGTGGCTTATCAAAAAGTCTCGGCGCAGACCGGCCTGCGCATGGGCTGGCAGGACTTCTCGGCGCTGGACGAGAGCGAACGCCAGCAACGTTTGCAGCAACTGGCGGATCACGAAGCCCACACCCCGTTCAACCTGGAAACCGGCCCGTTGCTGCGCGCCTGTGTGGTCAAGGCCGGCGAGCGTGAGCACTACCTGGTACTGACCCTGCACCACATCGTCACCGAAGGCTGGGCCATGGACATTTTTGCCCGTGAGCTCAGCGCGCTGTACGAGGCGTTTATCGACGAGCGTACCTCGCCGCTGGCGCCGTTGCCGGTGCAGTACCTCGACTACAGCGTGTGGCAGCGCCAGTGGCTGGAGTCCGGCGAACGCCAGCGCCAACTGGACTACTGGACCGCGCAACTGGGCAGCGAACACCCGCTGCTCGAACTGCCCGGCGACCGTCCACGTCCGCCGGTGCAAAGCCATCAGGGCGAGCTGTACCGCTTCGACTTGAGCGACGACTTGGCTGCCCGCGTCCGCACGTTCAATGCCGAACGCGGCCTGACCCTGTTCATGACCATGACCGCCACCCTCGCCGTGCTGCTCTACCGCTACAGCGGCCAGACCGACCTGCGCATCGGCGCCCCCGTGGCCAACCGCATCCGCCCGGAAAGCGAAGGGCTGATCGGCGCGTTCCTCAACACCCAGGTGCTGCGTTGCCAACTCAGCGGGCAGATGAATGTCGCCGAGCTGTTTGAGCAGGTGCGCCACACCGTGATCGAAGGCCAGTCCCACCAGGACCTGCCGTTCGACCACCTGGTGGAAGCCCTGCAACCGCCGCGCAGTGCGGCGTACAACCCGTTGTTCCAGGTGATGTGCAACGTGCAGCGCTGGGAATTCCAGCAGAGCCGCGAACTCGCCGGCATGACCGTCGAGTACCTGGCCAACGATGCACGGGCGACCAAGTTTGACCTCAATCTGGAAGTCACCGATCTTGACCATCGTCTGGGTTGCTGCCTGACCTACAGCACCGATTTGTTCGACGAGCCGCGCATTGCGCGCATGGCCGAACATTGGCGCAACCTGCTCGAAGCGTTGATCGCCGACCCGCAGCAGCGTCTGAGCGAACTGCCGTTGCTCAGCCGCGATGAGCAGCGCGCCTTGCAGCACAGCCTAGGCAGCGAACCGGGCGAACACCGTCTCGACCAGTGCATCCATCAGTTGTTCAGCCAGCAGGCGCTGGCCCGCGGTGATGCGCCGGCGCTGACCTTTGCCGGTGCGACCCTCAGCTACCGCGAACTCAACGAACGCGCCAACCGCCTGGCCTGGATGCTGCGCGAGCGTGGCGTCGGCCCGCAGGTGCGGGTCGGCCTGGCGTTGCCGCGATCCCTGGAAATGGTCGTCGGCCTGTTGGCGATCCTCAAGGCCGGCGGCGCCTACGTGCCGCTGGACCCGGAATACCCGCTGGACCGCTTGCACTACATGATCGAAGACAGCGACATCGGCCTGCTGCTCAGTGACACAGCGATGTTCGAAGCCCTCGGTGAACTGCCGGCAACGGTGGCCTGCTGGTGCCTGGAAGATGACCTGCCAGTGCTTGGCAACTACCCGCTGGACGAGCTGCCGTTGCTCAGCCTGGCGCAGCATCAGGCGTACCTGATCTACACCTCCGGCTCCACCGGCAAACCCAAAGGCGTGGTGGTGGCCCACGGCGAAATCGCCATGCATTGCCAGGCGGTGATCGAACGTTTCGGCATGCGCGCGGATGACTGCGAGCTGCACTTCTATTCGATCAACTTCGACGCCGCCACCGAGCGCCTGTTGGTGCCGTTGCTCAGTGGTGCGCAGGTGGTGTTGCGGGCGCAAGGGCAGTGGGACGCGCAAGAAATCTGCGCGCTGATCCGCACCCATCGCATCAGTATCCTCGGCTTCACCCCAAGCTACGGCAGCCAGTTGGCGCAGTGGCTGGCGACCCAGCAGCAGACCTTGCCGGTGCGCATGTGCATCACCGGCGGCGAGGCGCTGACCGGCGAACACTTGCAGCGGATCCGCGCGGCGTTCCAGCCCGAGGTGTTCTTCAACGCCTACGGCCCGACTGAAACCGTGGTCATGCCGCTGGCCAGCCTCGCCCCCGAGCAATTGGAAGAGGGCGCCGCCAGCGTGCCGATCGGCAGCATTATCGGCGAGCGCGTGGCGTACATTCTCGACGCTGACCTGGCCCTGGTGCCGCAAGGCGCGACTGGCGAGCTGTACGTCGGCGGCGCAGGCTTGGCCCAGGGGTATCACCAGCGTGCGGGGATGACGGCGGAGCGTTTTGTCGCCGATCCGTTTGCCGGCAATGGCGGGCGTCTGTACCGCACTGGCGATCTGGTGCGTCAGCGCGCCGACGGTTTGGTCGAGTACCTGGGGCGTATCGACCATCAGGTGAAGATCCGTGGCTTTCGCATTGAACTGGGCGAGATCGAAACCCGCCTGCTGGAACACGACGCGGTGCGCGAAGCGGTGGTGCTGGCGCTGGACGCGCCAAGCGGCAAACAGCTGGTGGCGTATCTGGTCAGCGATGCCGACCACGCCCCATTGCGCGAAGCACTCAAGGCCCATCTGAAAGCACAACTGCCGGACTACATGGTGCCCGCGCACCTGATTGTGCTCGACAGCATGCCGCTGACCGCCAACGGCAAACTCGACCGCCGCGCCTTGCCGCAACCGGACCCGCAGGCCAATCGTCAAGAGTACGTGGCGCCGCGCAACGAACTGGAAAGCACCTTGGCGGCGATCTGGTGCGCAGTGTTGAACGTGCAGCAGGTCGGCCTCGACGATAACTTCTTTGAGCTGGGTGGCGACTCGATCCTGTCGATTCAGGTGGTCAGCCGTGCGCGCCAGGCCGGGATTCATTTCAGCCCGCGGGACCTGTTCCAGCACCAGACCGTGCAAACCCTCGCCGCCGTCGCCACCCGCTCCGAGCAGGTCACCGCGGAGCAGGGCGTGTTGGTCGGCAGCTCGGGCCTTACGCCGATCCAGCACTGGTTCTTCGATACCGAGATTGCCCAGCGCCAGCACTGGAACCAGGCGCTGCTGCTCCAGCCGCTGCAGTTGCTCGAACCACATCGCCTGGAGCAAGCGCTGCTGGCGGTGCTGGAGCACCACGATGCACTGCGTCTGAGCTTCACCCAGCGCGATGCGCAGTGGCACGCCGAGCACTTGGCAGTGCCTAAAGGCGGTGTGCTGATGCAGGCGCAAGTGCGCGACATGAGAGATTGCACCGCGCTGTTCACCGACACCCAGCGCAGCCTTGACCTGGAACACGGCCCGTTGCTGCGTGCCTTGCTGGTGGACGGCCCCGAGGGGCAACAACGCCTGCTGATCGCGATCCATCACCTGGTGGTGGACGGCGTGTCGTGGCGTGTCTTGCTCGAAGACCTGCAAAACGTCTATCGCCAGTTGAGCGACGGCCAGTCCGTCAGCCTGCCGGCCAAGACCAGCGCGTTGCGTGATTGGGCAGCACGTTTGCAGGCGTATGCCGGCAGCGAATCCCTGCGCGAAGAACTCGGTGTGTGGCAAGAACAGTTGGCCGGGCCTGCGGTGAGCTTGCCGGTGGACCGTCCACACGGCAGCCTGCGCCATCGCGATGCCGAGACCGTCAGCGTGCGCCTGGATGCCGAACGCACCCGCCAGTTGCTGCAACAGGCGCCAAGCGCCTACCGCACCCAGGTCAATGACTTGCTGCTGACCGCCCTGGCCCGCGTGCTGTGCCGCTGGAGCGGGCATGCTTCGGCGCTGATCCAATTGGAAGGCCACGGCCGCGAAACCCTGTTCGACGACATCGACCTGACCCGCAGCGTCGGCTGGTTCACCAGCGCCTACCCGCTGCGCCTGACCCCGCTGCACATCGAAGAAGCCGCCGGGCAGGGCGCCTCGATCAAGGCGATCAAGGAGCAACTGCGCGGCGTGCCGCACAAAGGCCTGGGTTATGGCGTGTTGCGCTATCTCGCGGACGACGTGACCCAGCAGACCCTGGCGGCACTGCCGAGCGCCGAGATCACCTTCAACTACCTCGGCCAGTTCGACCAGAGCTTTGGCAGCGATGCGCTGTTCCACCCGCTGGACGAATCCGCCGGCCTCGCCCACGACCCGGACGCGCCGCTGCCCAACGCACTGAGCGTCGACAGCCAGGTGTACGGTGGTGAACTGGTGTTGCGCTGGACCTTCAGCCGCGAACGCCACGCCCCGCAAACTATCCACGAACTGGCCGACGCCTACCTTGCCGAACTGCACAGCCTGATCGCCCACTGCCTCAAGGACGATGCCGGCGGCCTCACGCCGTCCGACTTCCCACTGGCACAGCTGACCCAGGTGCAACTGGATGCCTTGCCCGTACCGGCCAGCGTCATCGAAGACGTCTACCCGCTGACGCCGATGCAGGAGGGCCTGTTGCTGCATACCCTGCTGGAGCCGGGCACCGGCCTGTACTACATGCAGGATCGCTACCGCATCAATAGCGCCCTGGACCCCGAGCGTTTCGCCCAGGCCTGGCAGGCAGTGATCGCCCGTCACGAAGCCTTGCGTGCGTCGTTCTGTTGGAACGTCGGCGAAGACATGTTGCAAGTGATCCACAAGCCGGGCAGCACGCCGATTGAATACCTGGATTGGAGCAATGCTCCTCAAGAAGAGCAGGAACCGCGCCTGCAAGCCTTGCTCAAGGCCGAGCGCGAAGCCGGTTTCGATCTACTCAACCAGGCGCCGTTCCACCTGCGTTTGATCCGCGTCGGCGCCGAGCGCTACTGGTTCATGATGAGCAACCACCACATCCTCATCGATGCATGGTGCCGTTCATTGCTGATGAACGACTTCTTCGACATTTACATGGCCCTCGGCGAAGGCCGCGAGGCGCAACTGGCGGCGCCGCCGCGTTATCGCGACTACATCGCCTGGCTGCAACGCCAGAACCTGGATGAGGCGCGCCAGTGGTGGCAGCAGAACCTGCAAGGCTTTGAGCGCACCACGCCGATCCCGAGCGACCGCCCCTTTATGCGTGACCACGCGGGCCACGGCGGCATGGTGGTGGGGGATTGCTACACTCGTCTGGATGCCCGCGATGGGGCGCAATTGCGTGAGCTGGCCCAGGCCCATCAACTGACCGTCAACACCTTTGCCCAGGCCGCATGGGCTTTGGTATTGCGACGTTTGAGCGGTGAGCGCGACGTGTTGTTCGGCGTCACCGTGGCCGGTCGCCCGGTGGAAATGCCGCAGATGCAGCGCACCGTCGGCCTGTTCATCAACAGCATCGCGCTGCGGGTGAAACTGCCCGAGGACGGTCAGCCGTGCAGCGTGCGCCAATGGTTGAGCGGCCTGCTCGACAGCAATATGCAACTGCGCGAGTACGAATACCTGCCGCTGGTGACGATCCAGGAACACAGCGAACTGCCCAAGGGCCAGCCGCTGTTCGACAGCCTGTTCGTGTTTGAAAACGCGCCGGTGGAAGTCTCGGTGCTGGACCGTGCGCAAAGCCTGAATGCCACCTCGGACTCCGGCCGCACCCACACCAACTTCCCGCTGACGGCGGTGTGTTATCCGGGGGATGATCTGGGCTTGCACCTGTCCTATGACCAGCGTTACTTCGACGAAACCACCGTGCAAGGCATGCTCGGCGAGTTCAAGCGTCTGTTGCTGGCGCTGGTGCAGGGCTTCCATGGCGACATGGCCGACTTGCCGTTGATTGGCGAGCAGGAGCGTGAGTTTTTGCTGGAGGGCTGCAATCAGAGCGACCACGACTATCCGCTGCAAAGCAGCTACGTGGAGCTGTTCGAAGCCCAGGTGGCGGCGCATCCACAGCGTGTCGCCGCCAGTTGCCTGGACCAGCACTGGAGCTATGACGAGCTGAACCGGCGCAGCAACGGCCTGGGCCATGCGTTGATCGAAGCCGGTGTCGGCCTTGATCAACCAGTGGCGTTGCTCGGCGAGCGCAACTTGGACCTGCTGGGCATGATCATCGGCAGCTTCAAGGCTGGAGCCGGTTACCTGCCGTTGGACCCGGGCCTGCCGAGCCAGCGGTTGCGCAGCATTATCGAGCTGAGTCGTACGCCATTGCTGGTGTGCAGCGAGGCGTGCCGCGAGCAGGCCATCGAATTGCTCGAAGGCTTCGACTGCCAGTTGCTGGTGTGGCAAGAAGTGCCGGCTCGCGGTGCCAACCCTGGGGTCTACAGCGGCCCGGACAACCTCGCCTACGTGATCTACACCTCGGGTTCCACCGGGTTGCCCAAGGGCGTGATGGTCGAACAGCGCGGTATGCTCAACAACCAGTTGAGCAAGGTGCCGTACCTGAACCTGAGCGACGCGGATGTGATCGCCCAGACCGCCTCGCAAAGTTTCGATATTTCCGTCTGGCAGTTCCTCGCCGCGCCGCTGTTTGGCGCACGGGTGGACATCGTGCCGAACGCCCTGGCCCATGATCCGCAAGGCTTGCTCGAGCATGTCCAGGTGCAAGGCATCACGGTGCTGGAGAGCGTGCCGTCATTGATCCAGGGCATGCTCGCCCAGGACCGCATCCACCTCGACGGCCTGCGTTGGATGCTGCCGACCGGCGAAGCGATGCCACCGGAACTGGCGCATCAGTGGTTGCAGCGTTACCCCGGGATTGGGCTGGTGAACGCCTACGGCCCGGCGGAGTGTTCGGATGACGTGGCGTTCTTCCGCGTCGACCTGGCCTCGACCCGTGGCACTTACCTGCCGATTGGCACACCGACCGACAATAACCGTTTGTACCTGCTGGACGGTGCGCTGGAGCTGGTGCCGCAAGGCGCGGTCGGCGAGTTGTGCGTGGCCGGTACGGGCGTCGGGCGTGGTTACGTCAGCGACCCGCTGCGCACCGCACCGGTGTTTGTGCCGAATCCGTTTGGTGCACCGGGCGAGCGCCTGTACCGCACCGGCGACTTGGCGCGTCGGCGCAGCGATGGCGTGCTGGAGTACGTCGGGCGTATCGACCATCAGGTGAAGATTCGTGGCTACCGCATCGAACTCGGTGAAATCGAAGCACGCCTGCACGAGCAACCGGAAGTGCGCGACGGGGCGGTTGGCGTGCAGGACGGCGTCAACGGCAAACACCTGGTTGGCTATCTGGTCGCTGCCAATGAAACCCTCAACCCGAGCGAACGCCTGGACCGCATCAAGCAACGCCTGCGCGCCGAACTGCCGGAATACATGGTGCCGCTGCACTGGCTGTGGCTTGAGCGTCTGCCGTTGAATGCCAACGGCAAACTCGACCGCAAGGCGTTGCCTTTGCTCGAAATCGGCCAGCTCCAGAGCCAGGATTACCTGGCGCCGCGCAACCCGCTGGAAACCACCCTGGCTGCGATCTGGGCCGAGGTGCTGAAGGTTGAGCGGGTAGGGGTGCAGGACAACTTCTTCGAACTGGGCGGGCACTCGTTGCTGGCCACGCAGATTGCCTCGCGGGTGCAAAAGAGCTTGCAGCGTGATGTGCCGTTGCGGGCGATGTTCGAGTGCAGCACGGTGGCGGAGTTGGCCGAGTATATCGATGGGTTGGCGGCCAATGAGGTCAGCGCCGAGAAGGTGGATCGGTTGAGTGATTTGATGGCGCAGTTGGAAGGGATTTGAGCGGGCCGCTAGTCAGAACTGTCAGATCTGACAGTAGGCAAAGCTCCTGATCCAAGCGTTAGATCACCGAAGGCTCTGGCCGATATGGCCAGCTATGACAGTGATCTAATGCTTGACAGGAGTCTTATCGTGGCTAAAAAACCGATCTCTGAAAATACCTCATCTCTTCAACCGGCCAGCACTCCACCGCGCTCGCCGAAAGGGCCCAAGGCACAATTCCCCGTTCCTGTTGTCGAGTTCGCAGCCAATAACAGCGTGCTGTACCCCATGGATGCGATTGACGGGACGCAGGCCAAGTTGACGCTGCCTGCGGGTGCCACGGGCTGCACATTTTTTATCGCTATCAAGGATCAGGCCGAGCCTGCATTCGAGCCCGTTTCTGTGGATGACGGCGATGATGTCGTTCCGATTTCTGCGCAGTCAGTCAGTTTGATGATCGGACACACGGTGAAGATGTGGTACACGGCTATGGTGGGGGGCAAGGAGGAGGCTTCCCAAGTGCTGGAGGTGGAAGTTCAGTTCTTGCGGGAGAACGATCTGGTTGTATCGAGGCCGGTGTATACGCACGCCAAGAATGAGTGGAACACATTGTGGCTGAGGATGCAGAGTTTCACTGGTAATGAAATCGTCGCAGTCGAGGCCTGGCCTTTTATCTATGCAGGGCAACGGTTGTTTATCGCCGTCGCCGGCAACCAGCACGTCGCGCCGTACCGCTTCATCTGGGTTGCGCTGGATTATGTGGTACAGCCCCATGAGGCTCATGCGGGTTATGTCTTCAGGTTTCCTCTTTCACGCCCATGGATGTCCAGACTGGATGACTACTCGGCGCTGACGGCCCACTTAGGTGTTATCTGGGATACAAGCCAGCCTGTATTCCCTGAGCCAGGCGACCCTCTTTTTGAAACTCCACTGCCTATCAACGCCCAGGATTTCCACTTGCGTACCACCACGCTGCTGCAGGTGGACCCGTACCAGGAACTGAACCCTCCAAATCTGCGAGAGTCGGTCGAGCTGCGTCCCGGGCATTGGGAGGTAAACCCAACCAACACGGTCAACGGCGGACATGCGATTGTCAATTATGAGGGTATGACTGAAGGCGATCTTGTTTGCGCTCAGGCTGAAGGGGGCGACTATGGACCTATATCGCTTGGTTGTCAGCACGTAAGCGCGGGCGAAAGCAGCTTGTCATTTGAGGTTACTCCCGAGGTCTTTGCTGCGCTATTCAATAAGACGCTGAAACTGGGCTACACCCTTCAATTCAATGATTACGCACCACAACCTTCGCCGCTGCGCTATATCGACGTGTTGGCGCCACAGCTTCCACACCCGGGCATTGAGCAAGCAACCGCGAGTACGGTGGATCTGAGCACATTCATTGGTGACGGCACAGGTATCGTTCCTCTCTTTGACTACGCCGCCGTGGGTCAATGCTGCTGGATGTGGGTAACCGGTGAGCTTGAGAATGGCAACATCCATGAGTTCGACGTATTGGTGGGTAAGCCCCTTACCGCAGATTGGGTGCAGAGGGGGGTGGATGCCCCCATCTCACGCAGTGAGTTGAAAAAACTGGCGGATTGCAGCGAATTCCAACTGCATTTCGCAGTGGGTTTTGATGGCAAATGCAATCGGGCGACCGCCATTGAGTTTCCTTCGCAGACGTTCACTATCGAGCAAGAGCCGCTGGTGTTGCTTGAGCCCAGCGTTACAGAGGCGGTGGGCTCCAACTTGACTGCTTACAATGGGCGCAATGGCGTACACGTTGAAGTGAATTACGTCGGCATGAACCCCAAGCACACCATCAGCGTCTGCTGGAAAAAGGCTGATGGTACGTGTTGGTCTCTGGCTTCCCAATCCGGCAGCGCTTCGGGGCCGGTCATCTTCCTTCTGCCGTCGGAAGCCGTGATCGAGAGTATGGGGAAAGTGGTGCAGATCACTTACACGGTCACCACTGCATGCAAGGTGCAGACCTCACTGCCTTTGAACTTGAACGTCAGTTTGCCTGTGCGCCTGGAAACGCCAAACGTGCTGGAGGCGACGCCACCCAGGACTCAGAACGCCGTTCTGGACCTGAGGACATTTACCGGGAATGCCAATTCTCTCGAAGATCCGATGTGGTTTCTGCGGGCAGGGCAGAAGTGCTGGTTACGAGCGGAGGGTACGGACAAAAACGGCAATGCCTACTCGTTTAATGTGTACTCGGCCAGAGCCATTACGTCGCCAGAGCTGACTGCAGGGGTGGCGGCTCCTGTACTGCGATCCGAGTTGGCTAAGCTAAAGGACACAACCAACTTGTCCCTCACATTCAGCGTCGCAACGGACGGTAGTTCAGATGAGAATGTGGTATGTCCAAAACGGATGTTGAGCGTGGTTACGCCAGCTTTAATTCTCTATGAGAACTTCGATGTTCGTGATGTACCCAACCCTCAAATTATCACTGCTGGCGGCAGTCTTGAAACTCCACGTATGACCGTCAGGCACATAAGTGGTCCCGGTCAGTCCGGTGTTATGTTTGAGCCATCCTCACCGTCGGGCCCTGGGCTCATGATAGGTTACCTCCACACGGGCCCTCAGAATATTGAGTTGGATTTAAAATTCTCGTGTCGACGCGTGACCTTTTCACTGATATGGCTTGATGGTTTATTTACGATTGAGTTTTTAGACAGCAGTCATTTCTCAATAGGGAGAATGGTGCTACGCGGCCAGGAAACGGGTGGACCACTTAATCATTGGGTCGATTTCTCCGCACCCTTGAACACTAGCATCTCAACAATTACTTTAAAAACGAGTACCAATGACTGGGTGATGGTTGATACGTTTACTTTCTATCTGACGTAAGACTGGGGCTCGATAAAGGTGCCCATGCATTTGAATGGTCACCTTTATTACAGAAAATCACTGCGGGCCAAGAATCTTCACCAACTTCTCCGGCGACGGCGCCCCCTGCTGTTGCTGCAACCCACCTTTGTCATCCAGATAGAAAATCGCCGGCGTCGCCGACAATTCCAGCTCATCCATCAGCTTCATATTCCCATCCAGCTTGGCTTCAATATCCGCCGGGATCTTCGCCAGTGCCTGCAACTTGCTGCCCTTGCCGGCGGCTTCGTGCTCTTGCAACGCCTTTTGCGGGTCTTTGGCGGCAAACAATGCGGCGGATTTGGCCGCGCTGTCTTCGCGGATGATGCCGACCATGATGTGGCGCAACTGCACCTTGCCGGCCTTCACCCATGGCCGCGCCTGTTCCCAGAACATGTTGCAGTAGGGGCAGTTGGGGTCGCTGAACAGGTAGACGATGCGTGGCGCCTTGACGTCGCCGTCCTGGATCCAGCTGCTTTTTTCCATCTTGGCCCAGACTTCCTTGGCCATTGGTGCGTACACCAGCTTCTCCAGCGGTGCGCTGCTCAGGTCGTTGCCTTGGGCGTCATACAGGTTGCCGGCGAGCACGCTTTTGCCGTCGGCGGTCAGGTACAGGGCCATGCCGCGGTTCTGGTATTGCGCGGCGTAGCCGGTGAGGCCGCTGGGGGCGTCGAATTTGCCGATGATCTTGGCACCCTTGGCCTCGATCTGTTTGATCGGCGCGGGCCAGTCTTCGGCGTGGGCCAGGGTAGCCGTCAGCGTCAGTGGCAGCAGGGTCAGCAGGTGGCGGAGGCTTGGCATGTGGGTTTCCTTGTTGGGGCAGTGTCGAAGGCTTCGAGCGAACGGGCCAGGCTGGCCTGGGACAGTTCGCCCAGGTGGCTGTGGATCAGGCGCCCGTCGGCCTGATAGAACAACGTGGTCGGCAGGGCCATGGAACCCACGGCCTGGCCAAGGCGGCCACTGGCGTCGAACAGCATATTGTCGAGGGTCAGGCCCTGGGTGGCGAGGAAGGTGCTGACGCTTTGCATGCTTTCGGCCTGGTTGACGAACAGAAAGGTCACGTCGGGGCGTTGGCGCTGTGCGCGTTCGAGCACCGGCATTTCCCGGCGGCACGGTGGGCACCAGGTGGCCCACAGGTTGATCACCAATGGGCCGCCTTTGTAGTCGGCCAGTTGCACGGCTTCACCGTTGGCATTGCGCAAGGCGATGTCCGGCAGTTGCACGCCTTTGTCGTACAGGCTCAGGGACAGGCTGGCCAGCCCCCAGAACACCAGGCCGGTAACCACCCCGGCGGCGAGTGGCTTGCGCAGGGGCGGGCGGCGCCAGCCATAGGCCAGGGCGCCGAGGACCAGGGCGATCACGCCGGGCCAGGCGAGGAAGCCGCCGTCGCGCACGTCGACCATTTGCAGCCAGTCGTTGCTGTAGTCGTTCCAGTACATCAACACAAAGCTGACCCGCGCCGCGAGCATCCCTAGCAGGAACAGGCTGAACAGCACCGATTCCGGGTTCTCGCCGCCACGCTTGGCCACGCGCCAGCCCACCAGGGTGGCGAAGATCAGCGCGCTGATCAGCAGCAGGTGATTCAGGGCGATGGCAAAGGTGCCAATGGTCAGGGTCAGCATCAGCGCGCGTCCCGGGTTTGCGTCCAGCGTTGCAGGAAGCCGGCGGCATCCACTTCGCCAGTGATGCGTTGGGCGCGGCGCTCTTCACCGTCCGGGCCGATCCATACGAAGCTCGGCGGGCCGGGGACTTTGTAGCGGCCGAGCAGTTCGCGGCTGGCGGCGTTGTCGGCGGTGACGTCCAGGCGCAGCAGGCGCACGTCTTTCAGCGCGTCGAGGACTTCGGGTTTGCCGAACACCTGTTTTTCCATGATCTTGCACGACACGCACCAGTCGGCGTAGTAGTCCACCAGCACCCATTGGCCCTGGGCCTTGGCGCTGTCGAGTTGGGTTTGCAGCACGTTGGGGTCGTTTATGGTCATGAAGGTGTCGTGGGCTGTCGGCGCGGCAGCCGTCTGTGAACCGCCGTAGACCTTCAACGGTTGCCAGAGGTCGTCGCCGCCACCGGCCGCGCCCACCACCAGCACCGCCCCCCACAGGCCCAACACCAGGGAGCCGGAGCCGAACACCTTGGCGGTCAGGCCGTATTCGTGGGCCAGGGTCCAGCCGCAATAGGCCATGATCAACGCCAGTGCGCCCCACAGGCCGATCCACAGGCTTTCATCGACCACCGGGCGGATCATCAGCACGGCGGTGCCGAGGAACAGGAAGCCGAAGATACCCTTGAGCACGCTCATCCAGCTGCCCGGCTTGGGCAGAAAGCGATTGCCCACGGTCACCAGCAGCAACAACGGGATGCCGATGCCAATGCCCATGGCGAACAGGATCAGGCCGCCATGCAGCGCGTTGCCGCTCTGGGCGATATACAGCAGGGCGCCGGCCAGCGGGGCGGTCATGCACGGGCCGACGAGCAGGCCGGACAGCGCGCCGAGCACCCCGGCGCCGACCAGGCTGCCACCGCTTTGCTGGCGGCTGGCGGTGTCCAGGCGGTCACGCAGGAAGGCGGGCAGTTGCAGTTCAAAGAAGCCGAACATCGGCAGGGCGAGGAACACGAACAACGCGGCGAAACTGCCGAGAATCCACGGGGTTTGCAGCAATGCGGCAAGGTTGCCGCCGGCCAGCGCCGCCAACACGCCCAGCGCCGCGTACACCAGCGCCATGCACACCACGTAGCTGCTGGCCAAGGCAAAGCCGCGACGCGGGCTGGCGCCACTGCCGACTACCAGCCCGGCGAGGATCGGCAGCATCGGCAACGAACACGGGGCGAACGCCAGCAACAGGCCCAGGCCAAAGAACACCAGCAGGCTCCAACCCAGGCTGCGTTGTTGCAGGCCACTGGCCAGGCTTTGGTCGCTGGCTTCGGCGGTGGCGGCCACAGCCGGGTTGCCACCCAGGTCCACCGTCATTGACTGCGGCGGATAACACAGGCCCGCATCGGCGCAACCCTGCCAGCCCAGCTTGACCTTGCCGGTGACACCGGCGGGGATCTTCACTTCCAGCCCCTGGCGATACACTTGCTGCTCGCCGAAGAACTCATCGCTATGGGCTTCACCCTGGGGCAGCACGGGTTTCTCGGCCAGGCCGTCGAATTTCATGCGCTGCTGGTACAGGTAGTAACCGTCGGCAATCTGCCAATACAGCTGGGTTTCGCCGCTTTCCAGGCGCTCGGAGGTAAAGGCGAAGGCCTTGCCCACCGGGAGGAAGTCGGGTTTTGTCTCAAACGGATTGCCCGGCGCGGCCTGGGCGAACCCCGCGAACAACACCAGCAGAAAGATAAACAGATGCCGCATGGTCAAGCCTTAGTTCGATGCAAGTGAGGCACACAATGTGTGGCGTTGATTAACCGATGATTAACCGGCGCTATTCTAGAGTGTAGGGAGTGTCTGAGCGCGCCTCTTTTCACGGCATAATCTGCGCTTAATCCGTGGCACCTTTAATCTCCCCCATCTTTTATGAAGGGTTCAGCATGCACGTACTGGTCTGCGAAGACGATGAACTGATCGCCAGCGGCATCGTGGCCGGCCTCACCGCCCAGGGCTTCACGGTCGAGCGCGTGGGCACGGCGGCGGCTGCGCGGGCGATGCTCAAGGCGGCGACCTTCGACATCATGGTGCTCGACCTTGGCCTGCCCGATGAAGATGGCCTCAAGTTGTTGCAGCAGCAGCGCAGCCAGGGCCTGGAGATTCCGGTGCTGATCCTCACGGCACGGGATTCTGTGACCAATCGCGTCGACGGCCTGCAAGCCGGTGCCGACGACTACTTGCTCAAGCCCTTCGACCTGCGCGAATTGGCCGCACGCCTGCAAACCCTGTTGCGCCGGGTGGCGGGGCGCAGCGTCAACCTGATCGAACACGGACGCCTGGCCTATGACCCGAGCAGCCGCGAAACCTTCCTCGGCGGTCAGCCGGTGGACCTGTCCCGCCGCGAACAGGCGCTGTTGCAGGCGCTGCTGCACAACAAGGGCCGCGTGCTGTCCAGCGAGCAACTCAAGGACAGCGTCTACGGTTTCAACGACGAGCTGGAAAGCAACGCGTTGAACGTGCACATCCACCACCTGCGGCGCAAATTGGGCAACGGCATCGTCGAGACCGTACGCGGCCTTGGCTACCGCTTGGGCCCGGCGGATGACGGAGAGAACGCGCCGTGAAAAGCCTGCGCCTGCGCCTGACGTTCAAGCTTGGCGCCGCCTTTGTGCTGATCTGGGCCCTGGCGGCAGCGTGGATGCTCAACGACTTGCGCAACCAGATGATGTTTTCCCTCGACCAGCGCCTGGTGGCATCGGCGCGCATGGTCGCCGGGCTGACCGAGCAGATGCCGGGCCTGGCCAGCATGAGCGGCGGTGCGCATTTCAGCGCGCAGCAACTGAATGTGCCGGGGGGCATGGCCTGTCAGGTCAGTTCCTTGCGCGGCGAAGTCCTGGCGCGCAGCCACGCAACGCCGGACGAAGGCCTGGAGTCGCGCAAAAGCGGTTTTCGCGACCAGGTGATCGATGGCGTGAATTGGCGCAGTTTTACCCTGTCCCGGGGCGATTTGTTGATCACCACCGCCGACCGCCAGGTGGAGCGCGAGGCGCTGAACCTGTCGATCCTGCTCGCTGCATCGGTGCCGGTGGGCGTGGCGATGCTCGGTTGCCTGTGCCTGTTGTGGCTGGGCATCGGCCAGAGCCTGCTGCCGCTCAACCGCATGCGTGACGCGCTGATGCGGCGCAGCGCCGACTCCCTCGAACCGTTGCAGATCCACCCGTTGCCCAGCGAACTCAAGCCGCTGCTCGACACCCAGAACCAACTGTTGCAGCGCATCGCCAAGACCATCGAGCGCGAACGTCGGCTCACCGGCGACGCTGCCCATGAGCTGCGCAGCCCGCTGACGGCGATCAAGACCCACCTGCAAGTGGCGCGCATGACCGACGGCGCGGCCCGCGACCAGTCCCTGGCCCACGCCGAAGAGGGCGCCGACCGCCTGCATCGCACCCTGGAACAATTGCTGCTGCTGGCACGGGTCGAAGGCAGTTTGTCGTTTGACGATGGTTTGCAGTCCAGCGCCGAGGAAGTGGCGCGGTTGGCGATCCAGGACGCCAACGCCGGCGATAACGGGCGTATCGACCTGATCCTGGCGGACAACCTGCGCACCACCCCGGTGGAAATGCCCGTGGGCCTGGCCGTTGCGGCCCTGCGCAACCTGCTGGACAACGCCTTGCGCCATACCCCGGCGCACACCCGGGTGGAACTGCGCGTGTTCACCGACGCCGACCATGTGGTATTTCGCGTACGTGACCATGGCCAGCAGATCTCCAGCGAAGACCTGCAATACCTGACCCAACGCTTCTGGCGCAACGGCAGCAGCGAAGGTTGCGGCCTGGGCCTGGCGATCGTGCAAGCGATTGTGCAGCGCTGCTCGTGCTCGTTGAAATTCGACAGCCAGGCCGATGGCCTGCGCGTCGACCTGGGCATGCCGCTGCGGCACTGATCTTTTTCTTTCAAGCGCCACATAGTTACCGCCCGCCTGAAGGTGAACCCTTCAGGATGGCGTTGGTTTTTTGCGCTTGAACGGGCCGAACGACTCGGCCTGGATTGAAAAGGACAGCTCTTATGTTGGTGATCGATACCAGTTTCCCAGCCAAGGATTTCAACGAACGCAATGGCGAACCTGTGCGCCAGTTGATCCTGCATTACACCGCCGCCCCCTTCGGCGCATCCCTGCGCACCCTCACGCAGGATGGCGTCAGCGCCCACTACCTGGTGCCCGACCCGGATGAGCCGAGCTACCGCGCCGCCGGGTATGACGAATTGCGCGCGTTCCGCCTGGTCGATGAAGGCAAGCGCGCCTGGCATGCCGGGGTCAGCCACTGGGGCGGGCAGGACAACCTCAACAGCCGCGCGATCGGCATCGAACTGGTCAACCTGGCACGGGATGACGCCGGGGTGTTTACTTTCCCGACGTACCCTGAGGAGCAGGTCGAAGTGCTGATTGCACTGGCACGGGACATCCTGGCGCGCCACCCGCAGATCGGCCCGAGCGACGTCCTTGGGCACTCCGATGTGGCCTATTGGCGCAAGAGCGACCCCGGGCCGCGTCTGCCGTGGCAGCGTTTGCACGAGGTGGGCGTAGGCGCCTGGTTCGATGACGCCACCCGTGCGATGTATCAGCGCCGGTTTTGCCTTGGTTTGCCGCCGGAGGTTGAGGTCGAGCGCGCGTTTCAGCGTTATGGGTACAAGCCTGCGCAGAATCGGCGAGCGTTTGAACAGCGCACGCGAGCGTTCCAGATGCACTTTCGGCCGCGGGATTATTGCGGTTTTCTCGACGCGCAGACCTGCGCGATCCTGTATGCCCTGAATGAAAAGTACCGAGGCCTGTGACCTTATGCCTGGTCGAGAGGTAGGAGGTGCATCCATCAGTTAGCGACCGTGCGGCCTAAATCCTTTCCTCGCTGGTGCGTTTCCAGAACAGGAATCAGATGAGGGATCGAGCAATGTCCGTCGCTATCAGCCATATCGAAGACACCCAGCTTCACGAAACGCTGTACCAGTTTGACGAAAACCCGCTGTTGGCCCGCCAACGCCAGCAGGAGTCCAACGCCCGCAGCTACCCACGGCGCATCCCCCTGGCGCTCAAACGCGCCAAGGGCATCTACGTGGAAGACGTGGAAGGTCGCAGTTTTATCGACTGCCTGGCGGGTGCCGGCACCCTGGCGCTGGGGCATAACCACCCGGTGGTGATCGCCGCCATTCAGCAAGTGCTCAGCGATGAGTTGCCGCTGCATACACTCGACCTGACCACGCCGGTCAAGGATCAGTTTGTGCAGGACCTGTTCGGCCTGTTGCCGCCAGAACTGGCGCGGCAGGCGAAGATCCAGTTCTGCGGCCCGACCGGCACCGATGCGGTGGAAGCCGCATTGAAACTGGTGCGTACCGCCACCGGGCGCAGCACGGTGTTGTCGTTCCAGGGCGGCTATCACGGCATGAGCCAGGGCGCACTGAGCCTGATGGGTAGCCTGGGGCCGAAAAAACCCTTGGGCGCGTTGCTCAGCAGTGGCGTGCAATTTCTGCCGTTTCCTTACGACTACCGCTGCCCGTTCGGCCTCGGCGGTGCCGAAGGCGTGCGGGTCAACCTGCATTATCTGGAAAACCTGTTGAATGACCCGGAAGCAGGCGTAACGCTACCGGCCGCGGTGATCGTCGAAGTGGTGCAGGGCGAGGGCGGTGTGATCCCGGCCGACCTCGACTGGTTGCGCGGCCTGCGCCGCATCACCGAACAGGCGGGCGTGGCGTTGATCGTCGATGAAATCCAGAGCGGATTCGGTCGTACCGGCAAGATGTTTGCCTTCGAGCACGCCGGCATCCTTCCGGACGTGGTGGTGATGTCCAAGGCTATCGGCGGCAGCCTGCCGCTGGCCGTGGTGGTGTATCGCGACTGGCTCGACACCTGGCTGCCGGGCGCCCATGCCGGCACGTTCCGTGGCAACCAGATGGCGATGGCGGCCGGCTCGGCGGTGATGCGCTACCTCAAGGAACATGACCTGGCCGGTCATGCAGCGGCCATGGGCGAGCGCCTGGGTGAACACCTGCGCATCCTGCAGCGCGATTTCCCGCACCTGGGCGACATTCGTGGGCGTGGGCTAATGCTTGGCGTGGAGTTGGTCGACCCGGATGGCACCCCGGATATTCAGGGGCATCCGCCGGTGCATCGCCAACTGGCGCCGCTGGTGCAGCGCGAATGCCTCAAGCGCGGGCTGATCCTGGAACTGGGCGGCCGCCATGGCAGCGTGGTGCGCTTCCTGCCGCCGCTGGTGATCACCGCAGCTGAAGTCGACCGCGTCGCCGAACGCTTCGGCCGCGCCGTCGCGGCAGCGGTCGCCAGCCTCTAATTTTTTGGCGGCTTGGTACGTTTCTACAGATATGAGCGCTGCGCACGGTGCGCAGCCGGCCTTTGAGCGATGGAGAACAGTAATGACCTCAGTATTTGACCGCGATGACATCCTGTTTCAGGTAGTGGTCAACCATGAAGAGCAGTATTCCATCTGGCCCGACTACAAGGCTGTGCCGGAAGGCTGGCGCACCGTGGGCAAGAGCGGCTTGAAGAAAGAATGCCTGGCCTATATCGAAGAAACCTGGACCGATATGCGTCCACTGAGCCTGCGCCAGAAAATGGACGGCACCGCCCTCGCCTGACCTGTAGTGAGCGGGCAAGCCCGCCCACTACTGGGGTGGCGTGGTGGTGACTACTTGCACGCTCAGGCGCGGTGTGGCCAGGTCCAGCCCTGCCTCATCCAGATGCCGCTTCAACGACAGGTTGAACGCCCGCGACACTTCCCATTGCTTGATCGGCGCCGTCTTGAAGCGTGCGCGCAGGATCGCGCTGCCCGACTCGAAACTCTCCACCCCTTGAATCTCCAGCGGCGACCAGATGTTGCGACGCTGCAACGGGTCATTGCGTATTTTCTGGCCGACATCGCGTATCAGCTTGATCGCGTCGTCGATTTCCATGTTGTACGGAATCGCTACCCGGAAGATCGCGTAGCCGAACTCCCGTGAGTAGTTCTTGATGCTCTTGATCTCGCTGAACGGGATGGTGTGCACGATACCGTCGATGTCGCGCAGGCGCACGGTGCGGATGGTCAGGCCTTCGACGGTGCCGAGGTGGCCGCCGACGTCCACGTAGTCATCGATGGCCAGGGAGTCCTCGATGATGATGAACAAGCCGGTGATCAAGTCCGCCACCAGCGACTGTGCGCCAAAACCGATCGCCAGGCCGATCACACCGGCACCGGCCAGCAGCGGCGTGACGTTCATCCCCATGTTCGCCAGGGCGACGATGGCGGCGATGATAAAGATGGTCACGAACAGTACGTTGCGGATCAGCGGCATCATGGTTTGTGCGCGTGCATTGGCCAGGCCTTTGCGCGAGCGGGTGAGGGCGTGGTGGATCGCGGTGTCGCTGAGGATCCAGATCAGCCAGGCAAACAGCAAGGTCCCGGCCAGGCCGAACAGCTTGACGCTGACTTCATGGCCGTCGCCCTCGGTAAAGCGAATCAGCGACAGGCCCCACACCCGCAGGCCCAATTCGATAAAGGCCAGCCACACTACCAGGTGGGCCAGGGTGTAGAAAAAGCTCTTCAGCCGCTCGGAATACAACGCATGACGCTTGTGCCCACGGTGCGGCTTGAGTGCATGGCGGCGCACCAGGCCGTTGATCACCATGCACAACACCAGCAAAACCGTGCACAACAGGGATTGGCGCAGGGCGGTACTGGTGTCGCCGGCCGAAACAAAAGTGGCGAACAGCGAGATACCCACCAGCAGCAAGGCCGGGATGTACCAGAACGAACCGATGATTTCGATGGTGTCGCTCAGGGCGCGGCGCGTAAGGCGGCGCGACAGCGGCTGGTTGCGGATCAGGTGGGCAATCGGCCGGCGGAAACGCAGGATGAACACACCTGTGGACAGCGCCGCCATTACATTGGCCACAGTCGCGGCGGTATGGGACAAGTGCTGACCCAGGGCCTGGACCAGGCGCGGGTCGCTCAAGGCTTCACCAAACGCGGCAAAGCTGCCGATCCACCACAACGGGCGGAACGCCTGGTGGCGCAGGATATACAGCGCGCGATGGCGATGGGGGCCGTCGAGCACCGAGAAGGCAATCACGCAGATCGCCGAAAAGCAGGTGCCGACCACCAGCGCGTACGCCAACACCATCGCCAGGGATTTGCCCAGGGACGACGGCAGCGCGTAGCTCAGGTACACCGTGATCACCAGGGCGATCATCCACGGCCCGAGTTTGCGCAGGGCGAAGCGCACCATGTCCCAGGTGCGCGGGTGTTGCGGCAGTTCTTCGGGCAGGCCGAAACGTTCGCGCACGCGGTGGCTCAGCCAGATCAGCGCGTAGGCCAGCAGGCTCCACAGCGCGAGGATCAGGGCAAAGCCGAAAATGATCGGCAGCCATTCGTTGGCCGGCAGGATCAGGGCACTGAGCTCATCCTTGGCCTGGTCGATCTCATTCGACCAACGCCCCAGCGGGCTGTCGTCCCCGGAAAACTGCGCTTCGAGGCTGGCCAGGGTGCCGCCGATCAGACCCAGCACGCCCTCTTCGGCGGCCGGCTGGGCTTTTTGCGTGGCGGCACGCAGTTTTTTCAGGTCGCTCAGCAGCTGGGTACGCTGCTGATCGTTTTCCAGGGTCTTGATCACCTCGTCCAACGACTGCCCCAACGGCACTTCGGCCTGGGGTTGGGTCTTGTTGCCGCTGCCGAGCAGGCCGGGCAAACCCACGGCGTGGGCGGGCGCGAGCGGCAGCAGGGTGAGCAGGGCGATCAGCAGATAGCAGGGTAGGGCAAACAGGCGGGAGAGCACGAGGCGGTCAACCTTGAAAGCGACGGATCGACCGAGTGTACGAGTGCAGGGGTCATTCGGCCAGTTTGGCGAGGATTTTGTACACCACGGTGCCCAGGATCAGCAGCATGCCGATCCACATGCCGAACACGCCGAGGGGTTTGTCGCGAAAGTTGAAGCCCACGGCCAGCATGATCATGCCGATGAGGATCGGGATAAGCATGGCGTGGAAGGAGGACATGGAGATCATGGTGCGACGGCCTTGTCGGAGTGGGAATAGTGACAAGTCTAGGTCGGAATACGGGAAATGGCGTTGATGTGTGTCAGATAGCATTGGGGTGTTTGACATTGCCCCATCGCAGGCAAGCCAGCTCCCACATTTGAATGTGTTCACAAATCAAAATGTGGGAGCTGGCTTGCCTGCGATGACCGCACCTCGGTCTCAGGGCAGGTCGTGGCTCGCGTAGAACGCGCCGAGCACTTTCACCAGGTGTGCCAGGTCATGGCTGCCGCACAGCTCGCGAATGGAGTGCATGGCAAACGTCGGCAAGCCGATGTCCACGGTCCGCACGCCCAAGTGGCTGGCGGTGATCGGGCCGATGGTCGAGCCACACCCCATGTCGCTGCGCACCACGAAGCTCTGCACCGGCACTTCCTCGGCCATGCACAGGTGGCGGAAGAACCCGGCCGTTTCGCTGTTGGTGGCGTAGCGCTGGTTGCTGTTGACCTTGATCACGGGCCCGGCGTTGAGCTTGGGGCCGTGGTTGGCGTCGTGCTTGTCGGCGTAGTTCGGGTGTACGCCGTGGGCATTGTCCGCCGATACCAGCAGGGATTTCTGAATGGTGCGTACGAATTCATCACCTTCCGGCAGCAGGCGGCGCAGGGTCTGTTCCAGCATCGGGCCATCGGCACCACAGGCGGAACAGGAGCCGACTTCTTCGTGGTCGTTGCACACCAGCACGCAGGTTTCATCGCTGTCGCTGGTGAGCAAGGCTTGCAGGCCGGCGTAGCACGACAGCAGGTTGTCCAGGCGTGCGCCGGCGATGAAGTCGCCGTTCAGGCCAATCACCGCAGCGCTCTGGGTGTCGTAGAAGCTCAGCTCGTAGTCGAGCACCACGTCGGCGTTCAGGCCATGTTCGCGGGCCAGTTGTTCGGTGAGCACGGCGCGGAAGTCCACGCGTTCGTCACCGGCAAATTGCGCGAGGATCGGCGGCAGTTCGGTCTGGGCATTGATCGCCCAACCCTGGTTGGCTTCACGGTTCAGGTGAATGGCCAGGTTGGGGATGATGGCGATGGGCAGCTTGAAGTCGATCAGCTGGCTTTCGACCCTGCCGTCGCGGCGGAAGGTCACGCGGCCGGCCAGGGACAGGTCGCGGTCGAACCACGGCGCCAGCAGCGCGCCGCCGTAGACTTCCACACCCAGCTGCCAGAAACCCTGGCGTTGCAGCTCGGGCTGGGGCTTGACCCGCAGGCACGGGCTGTCGGTGTGGGCGCCGACCAGGCGGATCCCGCCTTGCAACGGCGAGTGACGGCCGAGCTTGAAGGCGATGATTGAAGAGTCGTTACGGGTCACGTAGTAGCGACCGTTGGCTTCAGTGGCCCAGGTTTCGCGCTCGTCGAGACGCTGGTAACCGGCGGCCTCCAGGCGTTGGGCCAGGGCGGCAGTGGCATGAAAAGGAGTAGGGGAGGCCTTGAGGAAGTCGATCAGGCCTTGATTCAACGCTTCGCGCATAAATAGCTCCAGACAGCAATGCGCGGAGTTTACCGTCGGTGGCGAAAAGTGCACAGAACAAATGTGGGAGCGGGCTTGCTCGCGAATGCGGTGTGTCAGTCAATATTTTTGGTACTGAAAGACCGCATTCGCGAGCAAGCCCGCTCCCACACAAGCCCGCTCCTACATTTTGATTGTATTGCCAGCTTTAGAACGGTGCGGGGCACTCGAAACGCAAACGCTCGCCGCTTTGCGGATGGGTGAAGCTGAGCATGCTGGCGTGCAGGCACAGGCGTGGCCAGGCGGCCAGGGCTTGTTCGTGGGCGTACAGGCCATCCCCCAACAGCGGATGCCCGATCGACAGCATATGCACGCGCAACTGGTGCGAGCGCCCGGTAATCGGCGTCAGCTCCACGCGGCACCAGTCGCCACAACGCTCCAGCACTTTCCAGAAGGTCAGCGCGTGCTTGCCGAACTCGTGGTCGACCACATGGCGCGGCTTGGTCGGTGGGTCGTAGCGCAGCGGCAGGTCGATGCTGCCGCTGTCCAGTTCCGGTTGGCCCCAGGCCAGGGCGGTGTAGGCCTTTTCGGTTTCACGGTCGTGAAACTGGCGGGACAGTTCGCGGTGCGTGTCGGCGTCGCGAGCCAGCAGGATGATGCCCGAGGTTTCCCAGTCCAGTCGATGGACGATGCGGGCTTCGGGGTAACCGTTTTCCTGCAGGCGGGTGATCAGGCAGTCCTTGTTGTCGTCGGCGCGGCCGGGCACCGAGAGCAGCAGGGTCGGCTTGTTCACCACCAGGACAGCGTCGTCCTGATGGAGGATATGGATATTGGACAGCGGCATTAAACAGCCTCGTAACAAACGCCAACGGCGGCTCGCCCACCCGGTTCCCGAAACGGGATCAAGGTGTGCGAGCCGCCGTGGCGACCGCCTTGTCGATTAACGATCAGGCAGGGTGATATTGAGTTCCAGAATCGAGCAGCTGCCGTCGTTTTCCAGGGCGACATGCACGTCGTCGTTGCCGATGTTGACGTACTTGCGGATCACCTCCACCAGTTCCTTCTGCAAGGCTGGCAGGTAGTCCGGCGTGCTGCGTTGGCCGCGTTCGTGCGCCACGATGATCTGTAGACGCTCTTTCGCTACCGACGCGGTACTTGGCTTTTTGTTGGCGCGAAAGAAGTCGAGAAATTTCATTGTTTAGTTGCCTCCAAAGATACGCTCGAAGAATCCCTTCTTCTTTACATCGAGGAAGCGATGTTCCACGGTCTTGCCGAGCAAGCGATCAACCGCGTCACTGTAAGCCTGGCCTGCGTCGCTCTGGTCATCGAGGATGACCGGCACACCTTGGTTGGACGCTTTCAGCACGGCCTGGGATTCCGGGATCACGCCCAGCAGGGTCACGGCGAGGATGTCCTTGACGTCTTCAACGCCGAGCATTTCGCCATTGTTGACGCGCTCAGGGTTGTAGCGGGTCAGCAGCAAGTGTTCCTTGATCGGGTCTTCACCCTTCTCGGCGCGCTGGGACTTGCTGGCCAGCAGGCCAAGCATGCGGTCCGAGTCACGTACCGAGGAGACTTCCGGGTTGGTCACCACGATGGCTTCATCGGCGAAGTACATCGCCAGGTGAGCACCGGTCTCGATGCCGGCCGGGGAGTCGCAGACCACGTATTCGAAGGTTTCCTTCAGCTCAGCGAGGACTTTGCCTACGCCTTCCTTGGTCAACGCATCTTTGTCACGGGTCTGGCTGGCGGCCAGTACGTACAGGTTCTCAAGGCGCTTGTCCTTGATCAGGGCCTGTTGCAGGTTGGCTTCACCGTTGACCACGTTGACGAAGTCATACACCACGCGGCGTTCGCAGCCCATGATCAGGTCGAGGTTACGCAAACCGACGTCGAAGTCGACGATGACTGTCTTGTGGCCGCGCAAAGCGAGGCCGGTACCGATAGCGGCGCTGGTGGTGGTCTTACCCACACCACCCTTGCCGGATGTAACCACGAGAATCTTGGCCAAGGTGTTTCACCCCTAAGGAAAAAGGACTTTTCAGTCCCTGAAAAACATCTCTTGGAACTCGCCGCAGGCGGACAGCCTTTGTAGGGAAAAGACGGGTTGGCGTACGAAAAACGCCAGCCTTCAGATGTTCCTACACAAGTATTGCCGGTTTCGCTGTGCTATCAGAGTCTAGAGATGCTTGGAAAATGCGGCAGTATCCGTTAAAGCCGGATGATGTTCAACACATCGCCCGACAGGCTGACCTGCACCCCGGCCCCCCACAGTGGATCGCGGCGCAAATCTTCGGAAACCTTGTACCGGCCCGCGATGGACACTAGCTCAGCGGTCAACTGCTGGCAAAAAATCCGGGCCTTGGTATCACCCTTGATGCCGGCCAAGGCACGGCCGCGCATCGGGCCGTATACATGGATGTTGCCATCGGCGAGAAGTTCCGCCCCGGGACTGACCGAAGCGATCACCACAAGGTCGCTGCCCTCGGCGTAAATCTGCTGCCCGCCCCGTACGGGCGAGGTGATGATCTTTGTAGGCTTGATCGTCGGCTCTGGCGGTTTTTCCGGTTTTTTCTTCTCTTCACTGACCAATGGTTCCAGCGGACGCTCCCGTGCGCCAGACGGTGGCAGTACTGGCAGTTCAATGGCGATGGCTGCGGCAATGTCTTCGATGCGGCTGGCACGGATCGCCAGGGTGCGTAGGCCATGGGAGCGGCACACGCGCATCAGGCCGGGCAAATCGATCACGCCCTGGCCGGCCGGGAGTTTGTCCAGGGCCAGCACCAGCGGGGCATTGTTGAAAAAGTTCGGCGCCATGGCGACCTTGGCGGCGAGCTGGCGGTCCAGGGCGTCGAGGTCGTTGCGCGCCAGTTCCAGCACGGTGATGGCGAGCATGCTGCCTTTCAGCTGGAACACGGGATCTTGGTCTAGCGGTTCGGTTTGGCTCATGGTCGGCATAAAGCGGCTTGTCACGAAAAGTGTCGAGACTTATAACGAGAACATCCACTGGCCGCAAGCCGAGTCGAACCGTTGTAGAATGCGCGGCCCTGTCTTTACCGGAATCTGTAATGGATCGCCCGCGTTTTCGAGCTGTATTTTTTCACCCCCGTTTCTGGCTGTTATGGCTGGGGCTCGGCCTGCTGTGGCTGGTCACCCAATTGCCGTACCGTGCGCTGCTGACCATTGGTCGCATTCTGGGTGCGGGAATGTACCGTGTGGCCGGCGAACGTCGCCGTATCGCCGCGCGAAACCTGGAACTGTGCTTTCCGGAAAAGTCCGCCAAAGAGCGTAAGCAGTTGCTCAAGGAAAACTTCGCCTCCACCGGCATCGCCTTTTTTGAAATGGCCATGAGCTGGTGGTGGTCGCGCCAGCGCCTGGCGCGCCTGGCCCATGTCGAAGGGCTCGAGCATCTCAAGCAAGCCCAACTGGACGGCAAGGGCGTGATCCTCATGGCCCTGCACTTCACCACCCTGGAAATCGGCGCCGCGCTGCTGGGCCAGAAGCACACCATTGATGGCATGTACCGCGAACACGGCAACCCGCTGTTCGACTTTATCCAGCGCCGTGGCCGCGAGCGTCACAACCTCGACTCGCTGGCCATCGAGCGTGAAGACGTGCGCGGCATGCTCAAGCTGCTGCGCGCCGGCCGTGCCATCTGGTATGCGCCGGACCAGGACTACGGCGCCAAGCAAAGCATCTTTGTGCCGCTGTTCGGCATCCAGGCCGCTACCGTGCCGGCCACCAGCAAATTCGCCAAGCTGGGCAAGGCGCTGGTGGTGCCATTCACCCAGGAGCGCCTGGCCGATGGTAGCGGTTACCGACTGGTGATCCATCCGCCGTTGACCGACTTCCCGGGTGAAAGCGATGAAGCCGATTGCCTGCGTATCAACCAGTGGGTCGAAGCCTCGGTACGCCAATGCCCCGAGCAGTACCTGTGGACCCACCGTCGGTTCAAGAGTCGTCCGCCGGGTGAGCCGAAGCTGTACGAAAAACGCCGTCGATAAGACGTGAGAGCACTTGTGGCGACGGAGCAAGCGCCCTCGCCACAATAAGACTGACCTTTCCCCACATGGAGTGACGCGATGCGCCCAGCTGAACCGGTTACAGGCTTGATTCTTTCCGGCGGCGGGGCGCGAGCGGCGTATCAGGTAGGGGTATTGGCGGCGATTGCCGAGCTGTTGCCGCCGGGGGCGCCCAATCCGTTCCCGGTGATCGTCGGCACCTCGGCCGGGGCGATCAATGCGGTGAGCCTGGCCAGTGGCGCCATGGACTTCACTGCGGCGATCCAACGCCTGACTGCCTTCTGGCAGGGCTTTCGCAGCCATCTGGTGTTGCGCAGTGACTGGCCGGGGGTGATTCGCCAGGCGAGCCGCTTCTTTATTCACAGCCTGCTGGGGCTGGGCGCGCAAGTGCCGGTAGCGCTGCTCAACAGTACGCCGCTCAAGGCGCTGCTCAAGGACAAGTTGCACCTGGCCGGCATCGACGAAGCCATCCGCAACAAACACCTGCATGCCGTGGCGATCACTGCGTTTGGCTACGAATCCGGGCAAGCGGTGACCTTCTATCAGGGCGGCGGCACCATCGATGCCTGGTTGCGCCACCGACGTATCGGTGTGCCCACCCAGCTGTCCGTAGAGCACTTGCTGGCCAGTTCGGCGATCCCGCTGTTGTTCGCCCCGGTCAAACTCGACGAGGAATATTTCGGTGACGGCGCCGTGCGCCAATCCGCGCCCATCAGCCCGGCGCTGCACCTGGGCGCCAGCCGCGTGCTGGTGGTCGGTGTCAGCGGCAACCCGCGCGGCAACGAGACTGCGGTGCAGCGTACCTTCACCGGCCAGCAGCCGACCCTGGCGCAGATCGGCGGGCATATGCTCAACAGCACGTTCATTGACAGCCTGGAAAGCGACATCGAGTTGCTTGAGCGCCTTAACCAGTTCAGTCATTTCCAGCCGGCCGACAGCGCGGCCCGGGGCTTGGCTCCGGTGGAGGTGCTGGTGATCGCGCCGAGCCAGCCGATTGATGAAATCGCGGCACGGCATCGCCAGGAGTTGCCGGCGGCGTTGCGATTGTTCTTGCGTGGGCCGGGGGCGACCAAGACGAGCGGGGCAGGCGTGTTGAGCTACTTGCTGTTCGAGGCGGGGTATTGCAGCGAATTGATCGAGTTGGGGCGCCAGGATGCGTTGGCCAAGCGCGACGAAATCACCCGGTTCTTGGGGGTGTCCCCAGTCTAAATGTGGGAGCGGGCTTGCTCGCGAATGCGGTGTATCAGTCAACATTTTTGGTACTGACACACCGCATTCGCGAGCAAGCCCGCTCCCACACAAGCCAGCTCCCACAGGAGACTGGCACCGCCAGTTAAAAGTGGTACTTGACCAGGAAGCTCGCGGTGTCTTGGTTGGTCTTGAACGCACCGGAATCTTCGATCCCGTACTTGTTCTTCCAGTAGTCGTATTCGAAACCGACATACAACTGCTTCGCGCCCCAGTTCATCGCCTTGCCCAGGTCATATTTGACCTGCGGGTTGAAGTGCAGGTTGGCGTGGTAAGTACCGCGGGCGTTCTTGTCGTTGTCCACCACCCAGTCCATGAAACCGTCGATCAGCACGTCGGAGTTGCCCACCGGGATGGTGTACGCCCACACCGGGGTGATCTGCCAAACGCCGTCACCCGCGCGATTGCCTTCGGTCTGGCGCTGGTAGAAGTTCAGCTGAAAGTAGTCGAAGCCCGGCACGTTCAGGTCGAAGCCTGGGCCGAGCAGGTACGACTCGTTGTCGCCTTCGCCGAACTCGTAGGTGAAGGCCAGCAGCACATCCTTGATCGGGCCGAAGGACAGGTCCTGGTCAAAGATCTTGCCGAACGACAAGCGTGGGCTGATCTCGCCGTAGTAGGTGCTCGGGCCGACGTTGCCGTCTTCCTTGCCGTTGTAAAAGATGCGGTCGACGAACAGGAAGTTGTCGCCGTATTTCCACGCGTCGGCATGTTCGAACGTGACGGTCTGCTGGATCTGCGGGTTGACGGTGAAGTTCTTGCCCCACAGGTAGGTCAGGCTGTTGTTCTGCCACTGCAACAAATCGCCGGCCACGGCTTGGCCACCGGCCAGCAGCGATCCCGCCAGCATCAGGCCTTTGAACATAGGTTTCATTCGGTGCTCCCGAGTTAAGGTTTTATGTTTTTTTCTAAGGGGCGCTCTGGTGTGGCGCCTTTGGGTTCGCTGAAAAACTCGTCTGATTGGTCAGCTTTATTGCTACAGCAAAAGCCGCGCCAAGGCGGTAAGAAACCGTCGATTTAAGCGGGCGCGGAGAATACTGGCTCCCACGTCTGCGCTCAAGTGCGCCGTTACAGCGCGCACCGGGCGACGATGGGGCATGCCTCAGGTGTGGGCATGCTCGACAGCAGGTCGTTCAGCACCGCCGAGGATGTTGAACAGGATGTTCAGCGACAACGCGCTGAGGGTGGCCATGGCAATGCCACTGTGGGTAATCGGGCTCATCCACAGCGGCAGTTGCGCGAAAAACTCGGGACGCACCACCGGGATCAGGCCCATGCCGATGCTCACCGCCACCAGCAACTGGTTGCGCCGGTCGGCGATGTCGGCTTCCTGGAGGATCTTGATCCCGGTGGCCGCGACCATGCCGAACATCGCAATTGCCGCGCCGCCCAGTACCGCCGGCGGGATCGACGCCACCAGGTAAGCAGCCTTGGGCAGCAGGCTGAGCACAATCAGGAAGGCCCCGGCCATGATCGTCACCGAGCGGCAACGCACGCCGGTCATCTGCACCAGGCCGATGTTCTGCGCGAAGGAGGAGTGGGTAAACGTGTTGAAGAACCCGGCAAAAAATGACGCACCGGCATCACACAACAGGCCACGGCGCAGCATCCTAGGGGTGACGTCCTGGCCGGTGATCTTGCCCAGCGCCAGGAACATCCCGGTGGATTCGACAAAGATGATCACCACCACCAGGCACATCGACAGGATCGGTGCCAGCTCGAACCTGGGCATGCCGAAATGCAGCGGCGTGACCACCTGCACCCACGGCGCCTGGGCCAGGCCGCTGAGGTCGACCATGCCGAGCAGGCCGCACAGCATGTAGCCCAGGCCCATGCCGATCAGCACCGAAATATTCACCCAGAAGCCGCGCATGAAGCGGTTGATCAGCAGGATGGTGCCCAGCACCAGCGCGGCAATCGCCAGGTAGATCGGCGAGCCGAAGGTGGCCGCCGCACTGCCGCCACCGGCCCAGTTCACGGCCACCGGAAACAACGACAGGCCAATCGCCGTGATGACGGTGCCGGTGACCAATGGCGGGAAAAAGCGTACGACCTTGGACATGAACGGCGCGATGATCATGCCAAAGAACCCGGCGGCGATGGTCGCGCCGAAGATCCCCTGCAGGCCGATACCGGGCATGCCGGCCATGGCGACCATGCTGCCGACGGCGGCGAAACTGGCGCCCATCATCACGGGCATGCGGATGCCCACCGGGCCGATGCCGAACGACTGCACCATGGTGGCGATACCGGCCACCAGCAGGTCGGCGTTGATCAGGAAGGCGATTTCTTCACGGCTCAGCCCGGCGGCCTGGCCAATGATCAGGGGGACGGCGACGGCGCCGCCGTACATCAGCAAGACGTGTTGCAGGCCTACCAGAATCAGTTGCAAGAGGGGCAGCCGCACCATGGCGGGTGCGGCAGGAATCTGCGGTTCGGCTAACTCGGTCATGCAACACCTCGGATCTTTTTTATTGTTGTGTTGTTTGGCATTCAATTGCCATTTGGAGCGCGATCTTTCAAACACTGCCAATCCCCTGTGGGAGCGGGCTTGCTCGCGAATGCGGTCGTTCAGTCAATGCTTGGTTGAATGACACACCGCTTTCGCGAGCAAGCCCGCTCCCACATTTGGATTTGCATCAATCAGTTAATTTGTACGAGCCCCCTGATTGATCCAGGTGCCAATCAAATCCCGTTCCTGCTGGGTCATCTGGGTGATGTTGCCCAGCGGCATGATCTGGCTGGCCACGGCCTGCGCTTGGATGCGCGCCGCCTGCTGCTGGATCTGTGCTGGCGTATCAAACATCACCCCCGCCGGTGCGGTGCTGAACAGCGGGCTGGTGGGCTTGGCCGAATGGCACACGGCGCAGCGCTCCTGGATCACCCCGTGGACCTTGTCGAAATCAATCGTGGCCTGGGCGGGTACCGGTTCGGCAGCAGGAGCAGGGGCGGGCGCAGCGGGTTTCAAGCCACCGCCCAACGCCGTTTCCGGCAATGGCTGGTACTCGATGGCCGCGGGGGCTTTGGCGACTTCAGCCACCGGCTTGGGACCGGTCACGTACGCCAGGCTGATCATCGCCAATGCGCCGACCGGCAGGGTCCACGCGTACTTCTGGCTGTCATGCCGGGTGTTGAAGTAGTGCCGCACCAACACCGCCGCCACCGCGATACCCGCCAGGATCAGCCAGTTGTATTGGCTGCCGTAGGTGCTCGGGAAGTGGTTGCTGATCATGATGAACAGCACCGGCAAGGTGAAGTAGTTGTTGTGACGCGAACGCAGCAGGCCCTTGGCCGGCAGTGCCGGGTCCGGCGTGCGGTTCTCGGCGATGGCCGCGACCAGGGCGCGTTGCGCCGGCATGATGATGCGGAACACGTTGCCGACCATGATGGTGCCGATGACCGCACCCACGTGCAGGTAGGCGCCACGGCCGCTGAACACCTTGCTGAAGCCATAGGCCGCTGCAATCAACAGCACAAACAGGATGAAGCCGAGCAAGGCAGGGCGTTTGCCCAGGGCCGAGTCGCAGAGGAAGGAGTAGATGAACCAGCCGGCGAACAGTGAGCCGATGCCCAGCAATACGCCTTCGGTGCCGCTGAGGCTGCTGCCGGGGGCAAGCAGGTACAGCGTCGGGTTGAGGTAGAACACCACGCACAGCAGCGCGACGCCCGACATCCAGGTGAAATAGGCTTCCCATTTGAACCAGTGCAGGTTGTCCGGCATGGTCGGTGGGGCCAGTTTGTATTTTTCCAGGTGGTAGATGCCGCCACCGTGGATCGCCCACAAGTCACCGGCCAGGCCGTTCTTGGGGTTGACGCGATTGAGGTTGTTTTCCAGCCAGACGAAGTAGAAAGAAGCGCCGATCCACGCGACGCCAGTGATCATGTGAACCCAGCGCACGCTAAGGTTCAGCCATTCCAACAGATGTGCTTCCACAGTCTTTACCTCTCGCCTGTCACCCTTGTTGTCGGGTGATCAAGCCTTCTCTTATTGGTGGGGGGCGAGGATCAACCGCTCATCCTCTTTGAAAAAATGCTCATCGCAGTTATTGCCTGTGCCACTGCGATCAACCACCAGGAAGTCATCCCGCTTTTCGATCGTCAGCACCGGGTGGTGCCAGACGCCGCGATGGTAATTAATGCCCTGCCTGCCGTTGGTGACGAAGGCGCGGACCAAGCCCGATACAGGTTCATCGCCAAGTGGCGCGACCACGATCAGAAAGGGGTTGCCGAGCAGCGGAATGAAAGCCTGGCTGCCCAGCGGGTGTCGTTCCAGCATGCACACGGTCAGCGGCATGTCCTGCGCGTCGGCGCGGAAGATGCTGATGATGGCGTGGTCTTCCGGCTTGGCGGTTTCGACCGTGGCCAATTTGTGAAAGCGCATGGTCGACCCGTTGTTGATCATGAAGTGGTCGCGGCCAGAGGTTTCGATAACGTCTCCGAAAGGGGCGAAGGCTTCTTTGGTCAGGGGTTCGATCACTAGTGTGCGCATGGCTGTCTTCTTATCCGAATGCTGTGTTGGTTTTCTTGCTTTTGTGTAGTGAGCGGGCTTGCCCCGTGCTGGGTGGCGAAGCCGCCCCAAAACCCAGGCACTGCGGTCTTGCTGAAACACCGCAGCGGTCTTGTTGGGGTGGCTTCGCCACCCCGCGCGGGGCAAGCCCGCTCACTACCAGTTCAGCGTTTACTTGGCGACTTTGCCGAGTACACGCAGGCGGCTCACACCGCCATCCGGGAACACGTTCAGGCGGATGTGGGTGATCGGGCCCAGCGCCTTGATCTGTTCGGCGAAGGTATGTTCGGCGTGCATTTCCAGTTTTTGTGCCGGCAGCAGTTCGCGCCAGAACAGCGATTGGGTTTCGATCTGGCTGTCGGTGCCGCCTTTCACGAATGCGCCCTGGATCGAGCAGGTGTCCGGGTAGTTGCCCTTGAAGTGCAGGGTGTCGACGATGATTTTCTCGATCTCGCCCGGATGGCCCAGCGCGACGATGACCCAGTCATTGCCTGGCGTACGACGACGTGCGGTTTCCCAGCCGTCGCCCATGTTGATGCCACGGCCCGGGTTGAGGATGTTGCTCATGCGGCCGAAGTGTTCATCGGAGCAGGCCAGGGCACGACCACCGTTGAGGGCGGCAGCCAGGTCGACCTGTTCGTTGTCGCCTACCGACGACCAGTCGCGGAACGGCACGCCGTACACGCGCAGACGGGCCACGCCACCATCCGGGTAGATGTTGAAACGCAGGTGGCTGAACGCCTGGTCGTTGCTGATCTCGTGGTAGTGGTGGCTGTTGCCTTGCAGCTCGACGGCCGACAGCACTTCCACCCACTGGGTGTTGGCGTCTGGCTCGCCCGAGGCGAGGAAGCAGGCTTCCAGGGAGGCCGATGGCGGGAAGTTGCCGGTGAAGAATGAAGTGTCGATGTCCACGCCCTTGATCGAGCCCGGCACGCCCAGGCGGATCACCGCGCTGTCGTAGCCTTCGAAGCGCTTGCGGCGTGACTCCCAGCCGTCCATCCACTTGCCGTTGTCATCGAAAACGCCCTCCTTCCACACGGCCGGGGTCGGCTGGAACAGGCGGTTGGCGTCGGCGAACCAGTCATCGGTCACGGAGATGATCTTGGTGCCCAGGCGGGCGTCGGCCAGGTTGACGAACTTCTCGAAAGGTACGGCGTAAGCTTTCATTCTTCTTGTCTGCCTTAGATAGAGTGGCTTGGGATGCTTGCCCGGCCCTGGGCGTCATGAGCGCTCGGGCCAGGGTTGCTTTAAAGGGTCAGTAAACGGAACAACGCGATCTTGTTGATCTCGGCCAAAGCGCATTTGAACTCGGCTTCCACCGAGTTGTGAATGCGCGTTTCGAACGCGGCCAGGATCTGGTGCCGGTTGCTGCCTTTTACCGCCATGATGAAGGGAAACTTGAACTTGGCCTTGTAGGCATCGTTCAGCTCGGTGAAGCGAGAAAACTCTTCGGCCGTGCATTGGTGAATCCCCGCGCCAGCTTGCTCATCGGTGCTGGCTTGGGTCAGTTGGCCCTGGACGGCGGCTTTGCCGGCCAGGTCCGGGTGAGCGTTGATCAGGGCCAGTTGGCTGGCGTGATCGGCGCTCAACAGGATGTCGCTCATGCGCTGGTGCAGGGTTTCGATCTCGTCGATCGAAGGGTCCTGGCCCAGGTCGAAGGCCTTTTCGGCCACCCATGGCGAATGTTCGTAGATGTCGGCGAAGGCCTCGACGAATGCGTCGCGGCTCAGGCTCGAGGGTTTCAGGGTCTTGAACGCAGTCATTTGGCCGCTCCCTTGAACGGGTGGGTTTCATGCCAGTGGCGGGCAATATCGACGCGGCGGGTGAACCACACCTGTTCGTGACCTTTGACGTATTCGATAAAGCGCTTCAACGCGGCCAGGCGTGCAGGACGGCCGATCAGGCGGCAATGCAGGCCGATGGAGAGCATCTTCGGGGCATCCAAGCCTTCGGCGTAGAGCACGTCGAACGCGTCCTTGAGGTATTCGAAGAAGTCATCGCCCTTGTTGAAACCCTGCACCTGGGTGAAGCGCATGTCGTTGGTGTCGAGGGTATAGGGGATCACCAGGTGCGGCTTGCCGGTGGGGTTGCTTGGTTCCCAATAGGGCAGGTCGTCGTCGTAGGTGTCGCAGTCGTAGAGGAATCCGCCTTCCTCCATCACCAGCCGGCGCGTGTTCGGGCCGGTGCGCCCGGTGTACCAGCCCAGCGGGCGTTCGCCGGTCAGTTCGGTGAGGATGCGGATCGCTTCGAGCATGTGCTCGCGCTCCTGGGCCTCGTCCATGTACTGGTAGTCGATCCAGCGGTAGCCGTGGCTGCAGATTTCGTGGCCGGCCTCGACCATCGCGCGGATTACATCCGGGTGACGCTGGGCGGCCATGGCCACGGCGAAGATGGTCAGCGGAATATCGAATTCTTTGAACAGCTTGAGGATGCGCCATACGCCGGCACGGCTGCCGTATTCGTACAGCGACTCCATACTCATGTTGCGTGCGCCTTGCAGCGGCTGGGCCGAGACCATTTCCGAGAGGAACGCTTCGGACTCCTTGTCGCCGTGCAAAATGTTGCGCTCACCGCCTTCTTCGTAGTTGAGTACGAAAGACAACGCAATGCGTGCCTTGCCCGGCCAGTGGGGGTGAGGAGGGTTACTGCCGTAACCGATCAGGTCGCGTGGGTAGTCAGCGCTCACTGCAGTCTTCCTTCTTGTTCGTGATCATTCATGTGGCGGCCGGGCAGCGAAATGACTGGGTGGCGTCACAGCGATGAGTGATTGTATACAACTTATCTGTCACTTTGTAAGCCTACATTTCTGCATTTTTTCCGCAGGCCTCTGTGTAAAGGGTGTAGCAAGAAACTTGCCCAGTTGGTCAGCTAATGGACAAAAGGTCGTTTAAAAGCAAGGATCACAGGTCAATCGCCTGCACAAGCAATGAGCGCGGGTGGATCGCAAGGTTTGTGATTTTTATTGTGTACAATTTTTTTTAAAAGTGTCTTAATCAGCCATCGCCGGCTTTTTCGCTGCCCTGAAAAAGTGCGGATCTCTCTTCTACTGACTTCGGGAGGCGCGTAGACGCCATGGGACGTTTGACCACACACGTTTTGGATGCCGCACACGGTTGCCCCGGCAGCGCGATCAAGGTTGAGCTGTACCGCGTCGAAGGCGCGCAGCTGGAACTGGTCGCCACTACCTTGACCAACAGCGACGGCCGCTGCGACGCACCTCTGCTGCAAGGCGACGACTACCGCAGCGGTGTGTACCAACTGCAATTCAGCGCCGGCGACTACTATCGCGCCCGTGGCGTGCCATTGCCGGAACCGGCCTTTTTAGACGTGGTGGTGCTGCGCTTCGGCATCAGCGCCGAACAGGATCACTACCATGTCCCGCTCCTGATTTCGCCCTACAGCTACTCCACCTATCGCGGTAGCTAGCGTCACCTCGCTTCACACCCCCAAAGCTCTTCGTTGGTTTTTCGCCCGCCCACACTGCGGGCTTTTTTTCGTCCGCTCAAAGGCGCGGCAAGTATGTAAAGCACGGCGCGCGGCAAGCTGCTTAGGCTGGACTTTTGTGTGGACAGGAACCCGCCATGAACAACCCTATCGACGCTCAACCTGAAGAATGCGTTCAGACGCTGCTGACCCGGCGGATCAATGCGGTTGGCGATCCCGGCAGGCTGATCAATCAGTTGCACGCAGCCCAGACGCGCTGTATCGAAGCGGGCAAAGGGCTCAAGCGCTTGATCGCGCGTGCGCCGCGTATTTCACGGATGGTCCGGCTGGCATTGCAGGATGCCTTCGCCCTGAATCCCGATCACCTCTTGTTTACCGAGCCGGGTCAGGTCAATAGCCTCACCGAGCGCGCCCTGGCTTTACTGGTCGATCCGTTTATACCGGCCAATATCAACCAATTCACCCAGTTGAGCGTCAAGGACGATGGTGCGCGAAAACTGCCCTACAGCCCCCTTCAGGCCCTGGAGAAGGTCAGGGCGCTGGGTTTGCTGGAGCACTTCAACCAGACTGTGGCGGCGTATTGGAGTCGCCTGGCCTACGGCTCCTGGCGTACGCGGCGCGAGCGGTGGGTGCAGTTGTATGGTGCGCAGTTTGCCGACCAGGCATTCATTGCGTGTCAGTTGTATGAGCTGTCGGAACCGGGGCTTGCCATGGTCCGGCAACTGGCGGACGCACCCACCCCCCAGGCGCGGCGGCTTGCCGGTGGCGAATGGACGGGCATGCAGGTGCGTCAATTGTTTTGGCCGGGGAGCAACCAGGCGGCGCTGGCGATTCCGGGTGCGCTGTATGTTTCACGGGGGTCGCTGCACGTCGCCTACCTGCCCGGCCTGGCGCGTGGGTTTTATGAATATCAGTCCTGGGCGCAGATGCAACAAGGCTTGGGGGCGTTGCTTCAGGGGCGCTTGTTCACCCTGTTGTGGCAATGTCTGCCGCTGCGACGGCGTGATGCAGTCCTCGAGCAGGGCCCGATCGTGCATGACGACGCGTTGGCCCACAGTGCATTGGCCCTGCTCGACGGGCAGTGGGACAACGAGTTGGCATGCGCCCTGACGATCAATCACATCGCTGTCGCCGCGCCGGGGCAACCACCGCCCCAACCCCGTCGCTTTCTTGCCCAGATCGAAAAGGCCCGCAAGCACTTGGTGGGCGAGCCGCGCCTGGTGCCGTCGCTGGCAGCGTTGCTGAAATGGGATGGGCAGCGGCAGGCGGCGCAAGTCATGTTGGGGCGCTTTACCCAGGGGCTCTCACTGGCCATTCGCGAACACCGGGTGCGCCGTCATGAACAAGGCCTGCTCGCGTTGCTCGATAGCCAGGACTTGGAAAAAGACACTGAACCCTATCTCGCATTTGTGGCCCTGCAAGCGCGCTGGCAGGCGCAGCGCGAACGTGTGCGGCAGTGGACCGAGGTTGCGCCCGAACGTGCATTCGACCCCGCATTCTGGCTGGAGCGCCCGGACGGCACGCGCAAGCGTGCGACCCTGATGCTTGAGGCCCGGCGCCAGGCGCTGCTCGCCGAAGCTGAGTTGCTGCAGCGTGCACAGCTGATCAGTGCGGCGCATCAGCAGTGCCTCGTCGACGCACTGGAGACTCCCCTGGCCGGCCAACGCACCGGCAATGACACGTGTGTGTTGCGTATCCGAGTGGGGCGCGAAGGAGAACGCGGCGTGCCATTGAACGATGTGTTTGTGGTGACCACGTGCAAGGGGCGCAGCCATCCCACTCGGCAACAGCCGGTATTACTGGTGGTGGGCGGCGCGCACGGCGGGATGTCGGCGTTCAATTGCCTGGCTGACTTGAGCCACAGCCTGCAGGCCAGCCTGCAAAGCCCCGACGGATCGCCGTTGTGGCGCAGCGTTGCGCGGGATCAGCGTGCCCTGCGCGCAGCGGGGGTGGAAGTGACTTACGCGCCGGTCACGGGCAATGTCCTGCACGAAGGCTTCAAGGGGCTGGTCAAACTGTATGCCCGGCTCGCCGCGCGACTCGATGACAAGGTCCGGCTGTACAGCGAGGTCAGCGACCCCGCCCTGGCTCGGCTGTTGCTGGCCGATGAGCTGCGCGAACATGTGCAGGTGCCGGTGGACGACGCCCGAATGTTGGCATTGGCCAATGTACAGTTGTTGCGCGTTGCCGCGACACAGGCGAAAAAACTGCCGGCATGGCTCGGCACCGCCACGACGACACTGCGCCAGCGCTATAGGCATTTGCAAAACCACTACCTGACCAGCGCCGTGGCTTTTGAGGAAAAACTCTGGAGCCTGCTGCCCGAGCTGGAAGATTTTGCCCGCGAGCGACTGATCGCACAGCTGACCCTGGATGGCTTCTATCCGCAACTGGATGTCGACCGCCCATTGTTCGATATTCCCGACGATGTCAGCGCGCATTTTTGTGGCTGGTCGAGCCAGTGCGCGGTGGGTGACCGGCACGTGAAAAAGGTCGTGAGCGCGCAACGCAGCACCTACAGCCTCCTGCAATTGGCCCTGCATAACCTTGACCCCCAGGCGCCATGGACCGAATGGCGGCTGAACCGTGCCCGCTATCTGGACCCCGCCTGGAAAGACCGCTTGAGCGTGCGCTACCTGATCAAGACCCTGTCCGCCCTGGACATCGGCGGGCATTACGAAGCACGCATCCGCCAGGTGTTTTATCCGGAGTCGGGCTACCCTGGCCTTTGCCCTGCACTCAGCTACCGGGTCGTTCGGCAGCACGCACGATGGCAGCTGTTTTCGGCCGAACAGCAAGGCCTGAGCGCCCAAGGGCGAAGTTTGTTCAATACCGCTATCGCCGCCTCTGTACCTGCCGACCTGGAACGCAATGGCCATCGCGTGCAACTGTGTTTCGTCCGATTGGTGGGCTACACCCTTGAGCACGACCGGCATATTGCCGGGATGCTGGTGATGTTTGACCGGGTATCGCAACGCTGCGTGGTGTATTGGCCGGCGGCGCAGGGGTTTCCAGTGATCAGCGAATACCCGCACTGGGATGCCATGAGGGACACCCTCAACCACGGCTGTGCTTTGCCCGCGCCGATCAAGGTGCTGGCGCGGCAGGTTGCACCTGGCTGGGCGCACGAGGCGTTGGCCAGTTATCCCGGGGCGCCGCCGTCAACCGAATCGGCGCGGGGCACCTTTAGGCGATTGCGCATGAAGGGCTTTTTTATCTTGACGATAGGCGAGGCCGTTGCCCGATTTGTGCGTTCGTTCAAGGTCCGGCATCGCGTGGCGTCCGTGTTGCCGGAGGAGATCGAGGCGCAGATTCGCGAGCAGATCCAGGCGGTTGCGCCACGTTGGCTGGACATCGCCGTCACTGACCACAGCCATGCAGTGGCGCTGCTGGTACATGCGCGGTTGTTTGAAATCCAGCATCGTAGCCAGGCCAGTGCCCGCTCCGCTCATGCCTTGGCGGAGTATCGCGAACTGCGCCTGGGTGAACAGCGCTCGGCGACGGTGCGTGGTGCGTTGTCGTTTATCCCGCTGATTGGCGTAGGTATCAGTGTGTACGAGTTGCTGCTGGCTGCACGGCACTATCACCACAGTGGCGATGCCAAGGCGGCGGTGGACGTGGCCTTTCTGACGTTGATCGCCTTTGTCGATGTGCTGACGACATTAGTGCCTGGCCCCAAGGGGCTCTCCAGCGCCGGCTCCGCGACCGCACGGGCGACGATGCGCAATGCCATGGTGCGCTTTTCGCAGCGCCAAACACTGACGGGCCTGAAACAATCGTTGCCCAGGCCGCTGAAGCTGTTGGAGCGTTACAAGAAAGGCGGCATGCCCAGTGATGCGCTGCAGTTGCAAAGCCCGGGGAACAGAGGCAGCTACATCAAGGACGGTGAGCAGTTTGTGGTTATCGATAGCGAGCGCTACCCGGTCTACCGGCGCAAGGATGAGCAGGTGCTGCGTTTCAGAAACCAGCAAGCGCACGGCCAGGATGAATTGATCCTGTACATCGACGAGCCGCGAGAGTGGCTGCTGGGCGCCGATGCGCCGCAGCCAGGGCCCAGCGCAGCCCCGTGGCGACCTTGGGCTTCGTCTTCGGCTGCCACTGAATGGGCCCGACCTGCGCAAGCATTGCTGGAACAAGCGATACGTCAATCGCCAGAGGCGCCTGGTGGTTGGCAGGTGTGGGGGTTCGTGACGGAAATGACGTTAGTTGAAGCAACGCCACCAAGGAATATCTTTACGGCGTCCAGCGCGACGCCCGACCAGGCCTTCAGCGTGTTGAGGCTGGGAACTCGCTATTACCGGCTATTGCCCGAGGCGCAGGAGGGGTTGTCGCAGCGCCTGGTGTTCATCACGCCCAACCATGCCGTGGTCCACCCGGCCTCGATCGACGTGTACTACTGGACCGGGCCAGGCATTGCACACCAGCCGATCCCGGCGACCCTGGGGGCCAATGGCGTGTGGACGTTGCATCGAGGGTTGTTTACGGAGCCGGTGTCGGCGTCGTTGAACCGGGCCTTTCCCTTGATGACCCGTAGCAGTCGGCATTTTCTGCTGGAGCGTCTGTTGCATCTGTCGGACTCCAGCGGGAGCACGCTGACCGCCACCCAGTGGTTCGATCTCAGGGCGACACTCGACAAATGGCTGGCCCCGGCGGCCGTTGGGCAGACGGACGATGTGTTGAGGATGTTGCGACCCATCGAGAGCTCGACCAGAACCAGTATTTTCATTGGCGACGAAGGCCTGACCCCAGGGTTTGATCGCTTGGACTTCTCTTTGACGCAAGCCCCCGAAGCTTCGTTGCAAGTTGCGACTCAGCACAATCTGACTGAGCGACGTCACTTGGCCCAGGGGCAGGTTCGAGTGCACCTTGAGCAGATGGGGTTCAGCTTGCACGTGGTGGAAAAACGCTCTGGCGCCTTGCTGGCGTCGGACTTCTACTGCACGCACCCACAGTCCGACACGGTGTATTTCGTCATGACGCGCTGGGCGAGTGGCAGCTCGCTGGATCTAAAGGCCCGCGTGGGCATTCAAATGACCGATGAGTGGTTCCGGCGACGACTTTTCGCGACTCCCATCGCTGCCGCCTATGCGCCGATCTCTGCGGCGATGGACGAAGGGCGCCTGGTGAAGATCATTGCCGGTGTGCAATGGACGTCCAGGCGTGACCCTTCGGTGTATTTCGTCCGGTTCGGCAGCGTTATGCCCGGAGCAAAGCAGCAACGCCCGCGCTACCAAAAAAAGCGGCACTGACCCGGTTGAACCAGCCCTGGCCGCTGCCGCTGCGCAGATACTGGGCCGCTCCGTGTGCGCCGAGACCGTAGGCCAGCTTGCAGAGCAGGTCGAGCAGGGTCCAGGTGGCAATCATGATCAGCAGCTGTGGCAGGAACGGCTGCTGGCTGCTGAGAAATTGCGGCAGGAACGCGGCGAAGAACAGGATGTCCTTTGGGTTGCTGGCGCCCAGCACAAAGGCACGTCCAAACAGTGTGCGAAAGCGCGGTACGGCGGCCAGTTGCGGTACTTCGGCACCCTGGGCCGGTTGCCGCGACTGCTGCCAGCTCTGCCAGGCGAGGTAGAACAGGTACGCCGCGCCGACGATCTTCAGGGCGCTGAACAGTTGCTCGGAGGCCAGCAACAGCGCGCCCAGCCCCAGGGCCGAGGCGCTGAGCAGGCAGATCGAGGCAAACACACCACCGAGAAACGCTGGATACGAACGGCGCAGGCCGTAGTTCAGACTGTTGCTGATCATCAACAGTGACAGCGGCCCCGGGATCAGGATCACCACCAATGCCGCGCCGCTGAACAGTAGCCAGGTTTCCAGGTTCATCATGTGTTCCTTTTATAGAAATATGAATTTGGCAATAAAGATCGCGCACAGCACCCACAGGCTGACGGAAATCTCGCGGTACTTGCCGGTGCCCGCCTTGAGCGCCACGTACGTGATAAAGCCCAGGGCGATGCCGTCGGCCACCGAGAAGGTCAGCGGCATCATGATCGCCGTGACAATCGCCGGAATGCTGTCGGTGGCTTCGTCCCAATTGATATGGGCCATGCTCGCCATCATCAGCATCGCCACGTAGATCAGCGCACCGGCGGTGGCGTACGCGGGAATCATGCCGGCCAGTGGCGCGAAAAACATCGCTGCCACAAACAGGATGCCCACGGTCACGGCGGTCAGCCCGGTTCGGCCACCCGCGGCAACACCGGCGGCACTTTCCACGTAGCTGGTCACCGGCGGTACACCGACCATGGCGCCAAACACGCTGGACGCACTGTCGGCTTTGAGCGCACGGGACAGGTTATCGATCTTGCCATCGGCATTGACCAGTCCGGCGCGTTGCGCGACGCCCATCAGTGTACCTGCAGTGTCGAACATGTGTACAAAAAGAAAGGCAAATACAACGCTAATCATGCTTACATTGAATACACCTTTTACGTCCATGGCCATCCAGGTCGGCGCCAGGCTCGGTGGGGTGGAGATCATGCCGTTGTAATGCACCAGGCCCAAGCCCCAACCGGCCAGGGTCACGGCGATGATGCTGATCAGGATTGCGCCGAACACGCGGTGGTAGCTGAGGATCGCGATCAGCAGGAAACACACGGCCGCCAGTAGCGGTGCCGGTTCATGCAGCGAGCCGAGCTTGATCAGCGTGGCCGGGCTGTCGACGATGATCCCGGCGGTTTTCAGGCCGATCACCCCGAGGAACAGCCCGACACCGGCACCCATGGCGTGGCGCAGGCTCACCGGGATGCTGTTGAGCAGCCACTCACGCACCCGCGACAGCGTCAGGCCCATGAACAGCACGCCCGAGATAAACACCGCACCCAGCGCGGTTTCCCAGGTGTAGCCCATGGTGCCGACCACGGTGTAGGTGAAAAACGCATTCAAGCCCATGCCCGGCGCCAGGCCTACCGGCCAGTTCGCATACAGGCCCATCAACAGGCAACCGAGCGCGGCGGCGATGCAGGTGGCGACAAATGCCGCGCCATGGTCGATGCCGGCGTCGGCCATGATGTTGGGGTTGACGAAGATGATGTAGGCCATGGTGATGAAGGTGGTGAGACCGGCGATCAACTCGGTCCTCACTGTGGTGCCATGCAAGCTGAGTTTGAACAGGCGTTCTAGCCAGCTGTTGGTGGGCGGGGCGACGTCCAGCGTAGGGGCTTCGGATTTGCGGCTATCCACAGCGAGTACTCCTCAAGAGTTTTATTGTTATTTCCAGCGCCGGTCACAGATGTGGGCAACAGCGCTTTGAGGTACTGGCGGGTTTTGTTGACCGATAGGTCAGGAACTCGCACGAGGCGAATTATGCTTTTGTATACAAAGAAAGCAAATAATGTTTTCGAATAGCTTTGCGCTGGGCTAGTTCGCCGCACTCAATGCCTGGTTTACAGCCAACCATCCGGCCACCGCTTCTTCACCGGCTTCACTGAACGCGCGTTGCAGCAGCTTCACCTGTTCACGGCGCAACGACTGTTCGAAACGCAGGCCTTCCTCGCTCAATTCCAGCAAGCGTTTGCGCTTGTCGGTCGCGGACGCAATGCTGTGCACCAGGTGCATTTCCTGCAATTGGCGCAGCGGCATGTTCAGCGCCTGCTTGCTCACGCCGAGCAGTTCCAGCAGTTCTTTCACGCTCAAGGTCGGGTAACGCGCGATAAAAAACACAATGCGCTGGTGCACCCGGCTCAGGCCCCGGCGTTCGAGCATTTCGTCGGCCTTGGCGGTAAACGCCTGGTAACCGAAGAAGAACGCTTGCATGGCTTCCTGCTGGGCGGTGGGGTTTTTAAGGTCAAGCATATTGACGTATCCGTGGGCGCTGTCGTAATTTCGGTCAACCAGTTTGACGTATTTCCCATAGTTTTCGCTACCGGTGACCCCATGGCCTTCTCTGAACGTGTTACGCGCCTCAAAAGCTCCTTGATCCGTGAAATCCTCGCGGCAGCCCAGCGCCCGCAAGTGATGTCGTTCGCCGGTGGCCTGCCGGCCGAAGCTATGCTGCCGGCGCTGAACTGGGATGACATGCCGTCGAACATCGGCCAATACGGCATGAGCGAAGGCGAACCGCAGTTGCGTGAATTGCTCGCCGCCCAAGCACGGGCCCTGGGCGTGCCGTGCCAGGCCAGCCAGGTGCTGGTGGTCAGCGGCTCGCAGCAAACCCTGGACCTGGCGGCCAAGTTGTACATCGACAAAGGCACGCCGGTCCTGTTGGAGGGCCCGACCTACCTGGCCGCGTTGCAGATCTTCCAGCTGTTCGGCGCCGACTGCCTCAGCGTCCCGTTGGAAGCCGACGGCCCCGACTTGAGCACCCTGCGCGCCAACCTCGAACGCCATCGTCCGGCGTTCATCTACCTGATCCCGACCTTCCAGAACCCGTCGGCCGTACGCTACAGCGAAGCCAAGCGCGAAGCGGTCGCCGCGTTGCTCGATGAGTTCGGCGTGACCCTGATCGAAGACGAGCCGTACCGCGAACTGAGCTTCGACGGCGGCAGCGCCAAACCCATCGTCGGGCGCCTGAAAAAAGCCAGTTGGATCTACACCGGCACCGTGTCCAAGACCCTGTTGCCGGGCCTGCGTGTCGGTTACCTGATCGCCAGCCCGGACCTGTTCCCGCACCTGCTCAAGCTCAAGCAGTCGGCCGACCTGCACACCAACCGCGTCGGCCAATGGCAGGCGATGCAGTGGATCGGCACGCCAAAATACCAGCAGCATCTGGAGCAACTGCGCAGCTTCTACCGCGAGCGCCGCGACGCTTTCCAGGCTGCGCTGGAGCGGCATTTCGCCGACCTCGCCGACTGGCAAGTGCCCCAGGGCGGATTATTCTTCTGGCTGACCTTGAAACAGCCGCTCGACACCCGCACCTTGTTGGCGCAAGCGTTGGATCAGGACGTCGCGTTCATGCCCGGTGAACCGTTCTTTTCCGAGCCCGACCAACACCTGGGTTCATTGCGCCTCAATTTCAGCCATATCGACCCGGCCCGCCTGGATGAAGGCCTCAAGCGCCTGGCCGCGGTGGTCCGTCAAGCACAGCACGCGCAAGCGGCATAAGGGGAGCCCCCATGTACAAGGTTTATGGCGATTACAAATCGGGCAACTGCTACAAGATCAAATTGATGCTCAACCTGTTGGGCCTCCCGTACCAATGGATCGATGTGGACATCCTCAACGGCGATACCCAGACCGCTGAGTTCCTGGCCAAGAACCCCAACGGCAAGATCCCGGTACTGGAACTGGAAGACGGCACCTGCCTGTGGGAATCCAACGCGATCCTCAACTTCCTCGCCGACGGCAGCGAATTCCTGCCGACGGAACCGCGTTTGCGCACCCAGGTGTTGCAGTGGCAGTTTTTCGAGCAGTACAGCCATGAGCCGTACATCGCGGTGGCGCGGTTTATCCAGTTCTACCTGAACATGCCGGAGGATCGCCTGGAGGAGTACAAGACCTGCCACAAGCGCGGCCACAAGGCGTTGAAGGTTATGGAGCGGCAGTTGCAAGCCACGCCGTACCTGGTGGGTGAGCAGTATTCGATTGCCGATATTGCGTTGTATGCCTACACGCATGTGGCGCATGAGGGCGGGTTTGATCTGACGCCGTATCCGGCCGTGCAGGCGTGGCTGGCGCGAGTGGCCAGCCATCCAAGACATGTGACGATGCTGGACTGACAATGAGGTAAAAATGTGGGAGCGGGCTTGCTCGCGAAAGCGGAGTGTCAGGCACTATATCTGTCACTGATACACCGCATTCGCGAGCAAGCCCGCTCCCACATTTATCTCTGCGGTGTGTCAGGTAATGCTTCATTGAGCATATCGAAACAGCGCTGTGCCGCAGGGCTCAAACCGATCCCGCTGCGACTGATCAAGCCGATCTCCCGATTCACCCCAGGATGATCGATGTTGATCCGCTTCAACCCCTCCAGGCTGTCCGCCGCCGACTCCGGCAGCACACTGATCCCCAGCCCCTGGCGCACCAGCGCCAACACCGTCGACATGTAGTTGGCCTCCATTCCCGCGTTCATCGTCAGCCGCGTTTCATCGAACAACGCGTCTACCTGCTCACGCACGCTGCTGTCGCGGCCGGTGAGGATGATCGGTTGGTCCGCCAGTTGCTCCAGGGTCAGCTGGCGATGGCGGGTGAGGGGATGATCCAGCGGCACAAAGGCACACAAACGATCATTCAGGACGGGGACGAACGCTAGGCCGTGGCTGAGTCGCGCGCGCACGCCGATGCCGAAATCCACTTCGCCGGAGCGCACCTGGGCATGAATGCGATGGGCCACCAGGTCATGCAGGCGCACTTCAATTCCGGCAAACCGTTCACGGAACAGCCGCAGTGCCGGCGGCAGGGCGCCAGCGCAGACGGAGGGCAGGGCGGCGATGGTGACGACGCCTCGGCGCAGGGCGGCAAGGTCGCGGGAGCCGGTGACGATGTTGTCCAGGTCCAGCAGCAGCTTTTCCATCGGTCCGCGCGCTTCCTCGCCGGCGGCCGTGATGCTCACGTGACGCGGGCTGCGGTCGAGCAAGGCGACGCCGAGCCAGTCTTCCAGCTGTTGCACCTGCACGGTCAGCGCCGACGGTGACAGGTGCAGCTCGTTGGCCGCCTTGGTAAAGCTGCCGGTGCGGGCCACCGCGAGGAACGCTTGAATATGTTGGATACTGTTCTTCATTTTGTTTTTCCGAATGTACTCGGCTGAATATTCCAATTTACAAAGACTAACCCGCTTCCAATACTCCAGGGAAAACAATAACCGGCCAACAAGGCCGCTCTGGAGTAACCCATGCTCGCTACCCTGGGTGTCATTACCATCCTGTGCCTGCTCGCTGCCGTCATGAGCAAACGCCTCTCGCCACTGGTGGCCCTGATCGCCTTGCCGATCATTGCCGCACTGCTCGGTGGGTTCGGCCTGCAAACCAGCGCCTTCATCATTACCGGTATCAAGAACGTCGCCCCCGTGGTGGGCATGTTTGTGTTTGCGATCCTGTTTTTCGGGATCATGACCGACGCCGGTATGCTCGACCCCATCATTGATCGCATCCTGCGCACGGTTGGCACACGTCCTACGCGGATTGTCGTCGGCACCGCGACCCTCGCTTTACTGGTGCATCTGGACGGTTCCGGCGCGGTGACCTTCCTGGTGACGGTGCCGGCGATGCTGCCGCTGTATACGCGGCTGGGCATCGATAAACGTATCCTCGCCTGTGTTTGCGCGATGGCTGCCGGGGTCAACTTCCTGCCCTGGACCGGCCCGGTGCTGCGCTCGTCCGCTGCTTTGCATGTGCCCGTCGCGGACCTGTTCCAGCCGCTGATCCCGGTACAGATCGTCGGCCTGATCTTTGTGTTCGCCTGTGCCTGGTGGCTCGGTCGCCGGGAAGAAAAACGCCTGGGCCTGGGCGCCGGCACCCGCGTCGATGCCATGCCGCAACGGGTGCTCAGCGAGGATGACATCAAGCTGCGCCGCCCGCGTCTGTTCTGGGTCAACCTGATGCTCACCGTGCTGGTGATGGTGGTGATGATCGCCGGCTGGGTCGATCCGGTGGTGATGTTCATGCTCGGCACCGTGGTGGCGCTGTGCATCAACTACCCGAACGTGGACGCCCAGCGCGCCCGCATCGATGCGCATGCCAAGACCGCGCTGACCATGGCCAGCATCCTGCTCGCCGCCGGGGTGTTCACCGGCATCATGCAAGGCACCGGCATGCTCAAGGCGATTGCCGAAGTGGCGGTAGCGCAGATTCCGGCGGGCCACGGCAAGTTGATCCCGGCCGTGGTCGGTTTCATCTCCATGCCGTTGAGCATGCTGTTTGACCCCGATTCCTACTATTTCGGCGTGATGCCGGTGATCGCCGAAGTGGGCAAGGCCCTGGGCGTCGACCCGCTGCAAGTGGCCCAGGCCTCATTGCTTGGCGTGCATACCACCGGCTTCCCGGTCAGCCCGCTGACCCCCGCGACCTTCCTGTTGGTGGGCCTGTGCAAGATCGAATTGGCCGATCACCAGCGCTTCACCATTCCGTTTCTGTTTGCCGCGTCGGTGTTGATGACCCTGACTGCGCTGCTCCTGGGAGTGATTTGAGATGAAAACCTTGCGCATCGGTTCCGGCGCCGGCTATTCCGGCGACCGTATCGAACCTGCCGTCGAGTTGGCCGAGCAGGGCGACCTGGATTACCTGGTGTTCGAGTGCCTGGCCGAACGCACCATCGCTCTGGCGCAACAGGTGCGGATCACTGATCCCGCGGGCGGTTACGATCCGCTGTTGAGTGAGCGCATGCGCCGTGTACTGCCGTTCGTGGGCGATAAGACTGGGCGTCGCCTGCGGGTGATCACCAATATGGGCGCGGCCAACCCCGTGTCGGCGGCGCTTGAAGTGCGGCGTATTGCCCGCGAGCTGGGCCTGGAACTCAAGGTGGTCGCCGTGGTTGGCGATGACGTGTTGGACGTGTTGCACGCCGATTTTCGGCTGGATAACGGCCAGACCGTTGGCTCCCTCGGTGAACGGCTGATCTCGGCGAATGCCTACCTGGGTGTCGAGGGCATCCTGGAGGCGCTGCACGCCGACGCCGATGTGGTCATCACCGGGCGGGTGGCCGACCCTTCGTTGTTCCTCGCGCCGCAGATGTTTGAGTTCGGCTGGGCGGCGGACGATTGGCAGCGCCTGGGGCGCGGTACGTTGGTCGGGCATCTGCTTGAGTGTGCCGGGCAAGTCAGCGGCGGTTATTTCGCAGATCCCGGCTTCAAGGACGTGGATGACCTTGCGCGCCTGGGCTTCCCCTTGGCCGAAATCGATGCCGACGGTGAAGCCTTGATCACCAAGGTCGCGGGCTCGGGTGGGCGGGTCAGCCGCGCTACCTGCACCGAACAATTGATCTATGAAGTGCATGACCCGGCGGCCTACCTGACGCCGGATGTGACCGCGGATTTTTCCCAGGTGGGGTTTGTCGAGGAGGGCGTTGACCGCGTGCGTGCCCAGGGCGCCGGTGGCCGCGCGCGTCCCGAGCAATTGAAAGTCAGCGTCGGCTATCTGGACGGTTGGATTGGCGAAGGGCAGATGTCCTACGGCGGCCCTGGCGCGGTCGCACGTGCAGAGTTGGCGCGGGCTGTCGTCCTCAAGCGCCTGGAGTTGATGGGCGTAAAGATGCAGGACGTACGCGCCGAGCTGATCGGCATGGACTCGCTGCACGGCCCGCGCAGCGGCGTCGAGCCTTGGGAAGTACGCCTGCGCGTGGCGGCTCGCTGTGAGGATCGCCTTGAGGCGGTGCGGGTTGGCAATGAAGTGGAAACCCTCTACACCAACGGCCCGTCCGGCGGCGGCGGTGCCAGCAAAAGCGTACGGCAGGTGGTGGCGGTGGCATCGTTGCTGCTGCCGCGTGATGCGGTCAACCCGAGGATCGAAGCATGAAGTTGCACACGCTGGCCCATTCCCGCACCGGGGATAAGGGCGATACGTCGAACATCTCGATCATTGCTTATCGCGCAGAGGATTACCCGTTGCTGTGTGAGCAACTGACGGCCGAACGCGTGGCCGAATTCTTTGCAGGGTTGCTGCCACCGGGTGCGGCGCCGGTGCGGCGTTACGAATTGCCCAATGTGCAGGCGCTGAATTTTGTGCTGCCGGGGATCTTGCGCGGCGGCGTCACGCGTTCGCTGGCGCTGGATGCCCATGGCAAGTGCCTGGGTTCGGCGCTGCTTGATCTTGATCTGATAACACCGAACTAAATGTGGGAGCGGGCTTGCTCGCGAATGCGGTGTGTCAGTTGAAATATCTGTGACTGACACAC
>NZ_JAPFHC010000029.1:0-88056 GCF_059803535.1 Pseudomonas sp. RP-B7 | reverse complement strand
GCGGTAGTTCAGTCGGTTAGAATACCGGCCTGTCACGCCGGGGGTCGCGGGTTCGAGTCCCGTCCGCTGCGCCATATCTGCATCAAGGCCCACTGAACGCCTTGAAGCACAAAGAAAGCCTCTGGCTACTTTGATCCGATAGCAAAGACCCTGGTCGAAAGACCGGGGTTTTTTGTGTCTGCGATTTTATTTTATGTGGGAGCGGGCTTGCTCGCGAAAGCGGTGGATCAGTCAATAAATCTGGTGACTGACACACTGCATTCGCGAGCAAGCCCGCTCCCACACAAGCCCGTTCCCACAGTTGGATTCGGTCAGAATCCCAGCTTATCCCGCAGCCCGTAATACCAGGCTCCCAGTGCTGCGAATGGTGTGCGTAACAGCTGTCCACCCGGGAATGGGTAGTGCGGCAGGTCGGCAAACGCGTCAAAGCGCTCTGCCTGGCCTCTCAGTGCCTCCGCCAATACCTTGCCCGCCAGGTGCGTGTACGTCACACCATGACCACTACAGCCCTGGGAGTAATAGATGTTGTCGCCCAGGCGACCTACTTGCGGTAAGCGCGACAGGGTTAGTAGGAAATTGCCGGTCCAGGCGTAGTCGATCTTTACATCCTTGAGCTGCGGGAACGCCTTGAGCATCTTCGGACGGATGATCGCTTCGATATTTGCCGGGTCGCGCGCGCCATACACCACGCCGCCGCCGAATATCAGGCGCTTGTCGCTGGTGAGGCGGTAGTAGTCGAGCAGGTAGTTGCAGTCTTCGACGCAGTAATCCTGTGGCAGCAACGTTTTTGCCAGTTCGTCCCCCAGTGGGGCTGTGGTGATGACTTGGGTGCCGCACGGCATCGACTTGGCCGCCAGCTCGGGCACCAGATTGCCCAGGTAGGCGTTGCCCGCGACAATGATGAACTTGGCCCTGACCTTGCCCTCGGCGGTGTGTACCACCGGATTGGCGCCGCGCTCAATGCGCAGTGCAGCGGATTGCTCATAGATCGTACCGCCCAGTGACTCCACGGCCGCGGCTTCACCCAATGCCAGGTTGAGCGGGTGGATGTGCCCGCCGCTCATGTCGAGCAGGCCGCCAACATAGTTGTCACAGGCCACCACCTCGCGGATGCGGCGCTCGTCCAGCAGTTCCAGCTGGGTGTGGCCATAGCGCTCCCACAGGCGCTTCTGCGACTCCAGGTGGCCCATGTGCTTGCTGTTGAGCGCGGCGAACACGCCGCCGTCTTTCAGGTCGCACTGGATCTGGTATTTGGCGACCCGCTCGCGAATGATCTTGCCGCCCTCAAACGCCATCTGCCCGAGCAACTGCGCCTGCTTGGGGCCGACACTGCGTTCGATCACGTCGATGTCGCGGCTATAGCTGTTGACGATCTGCCCGCCGTTGCGCCCAGACGCGCCAAACCCGACCTTGGCGGCTTCCAGCACCGTCACGCGAAAGCCGTTCTCCAGGAGAAACAACGCGCTGGACAGGCCGGTGTAACCGGCGCCAATCACGCATACATCGGTTTCGACGTCACCTTGCAGCACCGGGCGCGGCGGAACCGCGTTTGCGGACGCGGCGTAATACGACTGGGGGTAGGGGGTGTTCGCCATCCTGGAACCTCTGTTTTATATTTTTTACGAGTGCGCCGATCCTACCTGAGTTGAAAATTGCCTGCCAGCCACCCGAAAACCACGGGTCTACCCGGCGCAAATAAAAAATTCGCATATTCATAGGGTTAGCTGCAAAAAAGATGTTGACACCCCTCCGGAATTCCGTAGAATGCCGCCTCACAGCAGGCACGTAGCTCAGTTGGTTAGAGCACCACCTTGACATGGTGGGGGTCGTTGGTTCGAGTCCAATCGCGCCTACCAAACAAAATCCGCTCTGCTGGGCGGTCTAGAAGGGCTCACCGAAAGGTGGGCCCTTTTTTGTTGTCTTGATTTTTTGCGCGGCGTTACGCCTTGGCACGTCTCGCAAGATCCACCGCCGCAGTGATAGCCGCCCGAGCTTGCGGGCTGTTTTTCCGGCACGTCGAACCTAACGCTGCTTAGGCTTGCGCGAGGATGTCACCGACATCTGACGCCCCTGGTTCGGCCAGGGATTGGATGCCCATTTGCTCCAATCGGGCAGCCACAGTGGGACCTACGCCCTTGAGCGCAAGCAATAGGCATCTTTCTTCCGGTGAAAACGGCATCCGCAAAATCCTTTTTTCGGGTGTCGGGTATTTGGGCTTACTGATCAGTCAGCAAAAAAGCTGAGCCACCGATAGCAGGCAGATGATCTGTACAACCATCTGGCAGCGGATCTCACCATTCGTTGTCGCCATACCCATTTGTCCGGCGTACATAGTGAATTACCTCTTCGTCAGCAAAGCGAAGCAGCGAAATACGCTGTCGCTCCAATGAGTATAGGTCCTGCGCCGGATTCGTCACTGTTGTCGCGATCACGGGGGGCGGCCCTGGATCGGTCTTGAATTGCCGACAAAATTTATTGGTGTGCAGCAACAATTTTTCTTGTTGGACACCTCCCCATCCCAGACAGCAAAGTTGCCGCCACTGACGCTCGACCTTCCGGGTCAACAATAAAAAACCGAGCCGACTGCCCGCCACATTCTTGCTGCGAACCCTTTGTTCGCATCCTGCTGTAATGGCGCCGCAGCGCGCACATAAGGACTTCATCGTCATGCAAACTGTTGTGAACCTATGGCCGTTGATCGGCGTACTTGTCATCGTGGTTGGCTTTGTCTTGCGCTTCAATCCGCTGTTGGTGGTCACCGCTGCCGCCATCGCGACCGGGCTTGCTGCCCATTTTCCCTTGGAGAAAATCCTCGCCAGCATGGGTGAAGGTTTCCTTCAGACCCGCGCCCTGCAACTGATTCTTTTATTACCCCTGGCCGTGATTGGGCTGCTGGAACGCCACGGTTTGCGCCTGCATGCGCAGAACTGGATCGCACGGTTCGAACGTGCGACCGTCGGGCGCCTGTTGATCATCTATTTGTTTGTGCGCGAATCCACTGCAGCCATGGGGCTGACCAGTCTGGGCGGGCATCCACAGATGGTGCGGCCGCTGCTGGCGCCGATGGCGGAAGGTGCGGCGGAAAAACGCTACGGCAAACTGCCAGACAAGGTGCGCCACAAGGTGTTGGCCATGTGCGCGGCGACCGACAACGTTGGGCTGTTTTTCGGTGAAGACATCTTTGTCGCTTTTGGTGCCATCGCGCTGATGCACACCTTCCTGCTCGGCTCCGGAATCGATGTGGAGCCGCTGCATATTGCCGTGTGGGGCATCCCTACGGCGATCTGTGCCTTCATCATTCACGCGATCCGCCTGCACCGATTCGACCGCCGGCTCACCCGTGAGCTGACGCCGGTCGCTACCGCCGTGGAGGCCGCGCAATGATTATCTCCATTCAATACCTGTACTGGCTGGCCGGTGTGCTGTTGCTGATCACGGCGGGCATGATCGTGTTGGATCGCACCCATCCCAAGCGTTGGTCCAGCGCGTTGTTCTGGCTGCTGTTCGCCATTCCGTTCCTGGTCGGCGAGCGCTTGCCGTCGGTGGTTATCGGCGTCGGTGTGGTGGTGATGGCGTTGATCGCAGGCTTGGGCGGTGTCGGGCGAGGAGCCCATGCCGAACTGCATGACAAGGCTTCCCGTGCCAGCGCCGGTCGCCTGGGGCACAAGCTGTTTATCCCGGCACTGGCCATTCCGTTGACCACGGTAATTGGCTCGGTATTGCTCAAGCATACCGAGATCGGTGGTGTGCCGTTGCTGGACCCGAAAAACACCACCTTCGTGTCTCTCGGCATCGGCTGCCTGATCGCCCTTGGCCTGGCGTGCTGGCTGACCCGTGATACCCCGGTGCAAGCCTTGCGTGAATCCCGGCGCCTGACCGAAGCCCTGGGCTGGGCCATGGTGCTGCCGCAGATGCTGGCGATGCTTGGGCTGTTGTTCAATGAAGCGGGGGTCGGCACTGCTGTGGCTCACGTCACCACCACCTACATCAACCTGGATTTCAAGTTGGTGGCGGTGATGGTCTATGTGCTTGGCATGGCGTTGTTCACGGTGATCATGGGGAACGGCTTCGCCGCGTTTCCGGTGATGACCGGTGGTGTCGGCGTGCCGGTACTGGTTGGCATCTACGGCGGCAACCCTGCGGTGATGGCGGCCATCGGCATGTTCTCCGGTTACTGCGGCACGCTGATGACGCCCATGGCGGCCAACTTCAATATTGTGCCCGCCGCGCTGTTGGAGCTGCCGGACAAGAACGCGGTGATCAAGGCGCAGTTGCCGACTGCGTTGATGATGCTGGTGGTCAATATCGTCCTGCTTTATCTGTTGATGTGAGGCGAAGATGCGAACGCTACTGCTGACGGGGTTTGAGCCCTTTGATCAAGCCCCGGTGAACCCGTCCTGGGAGGCTGCGCGCCAGCTGGACGGGGTGCTGCTGGACGACGGTGTGCAGATTGTTGCGCGCCGCTTGCCTTGCGCATTTGCCACGGCGGGTGACTGCCTGGCCCAATTGATTGCCGAGCTGCAACCTGTGATGGTCATTGCGACTGGGCTGGGGCCTGGGCGCAGTGATATTTCCATCGAGCGGGTGGCGATCAACGTCAACGATGCGCGCATCCCCGATAACCTGGGCGCGCAGCCTATCGACACTGCTGTCGTGGTGGGCGGTCCGGCGGCGTACTTCAGTACGTTGCCGATCAAAGCGATGGTCAAGGCTGTGCGCGAGGCGGGGATTGCGGCGTCGGTTTCGCAGACGGCGGGGACGTTTGTGTGCAACCAGGTGTTTTATCTGTTGCAGCATGCACTGGTGGGGACAGGGATACGTAGCGGGTTTGTTCATGTGCCCAACCTGCCTGGTTCGGGCGAGCCGACGATGGCGCTGTCGACCCTGGTCGAGGGGTTGCGGGTCGCCGTGCTGGCTGCTTGGAAAACCTCGGTGGATGTCGTTGAGGTCGGCGGTCGGGTGAGTTGATGAGGTCTTGCTGATTCTGCGTGAGAAACCCTAGGCTCGACTACAGTTCAGGAACATTCCTGTTCTGGACGATTCGCCATGATCAAGTATCCCAAGTTCATGTCTGTGGTGTTGTCACTGGCCTTGTCTGCGGGTAGCGCTATTGCCTTGGCTGATCCGGGCAATGGCAAGGGCGGCGGTAATAACAAGGGGCATGACCAGGGCGGGCAGGGGCATGATAAATCCAAGGGCAAAGGTGCTCCGGATGCTCGCGGCCCCAGCATCGACCGCGGCGGAGTACTCAATGTGCTGGTGGGGCATCGGGACTACTGGAGTCCAGGCCCTGCATTGCCCCCCGGCATCCAGAAAAACCTGGCGCGCGGCAAGCCCTTGCCACCAGGGATCGCAAAAAAACTCGATGGTCGTTTAGCCGGCCAGCTCCCCCATTACGATGGGTATGAGTGGCGGCAAGCGGGCACCGATCTGATATTGGTAGCAATTGCTACGGGCGTCATCTATGAAATCCTCAATGGCGCGTTTGACGGACGCTGATGGCTAGCCGATTGGGCGTCCAGGCACCGACAGCGTTTACAAGCACCCAGGTGATCCGTAGATTGCAGCGGGCTGATTGTTTATTACCGCCCATGAGGAAATTACGCAGTGTCCATCCCCGTTGCCCAGCATTACCGCGCCTTTCTGTTCGATATGGATGGCACCCTGCTCAACTCCATCGCTGCCGCCGAGCGGGTGTGGAGCACTTGGGCGCAGCGTCATGGCCTGGACGTGGCGGCGTTCCTGGCCACCATTCATGGCGCCCGCGCCATTGACACCATCACGCGTCAGGCGCTGCCCGGGGTCGATCCTGAGGTTGAGGCGCAGTGGATTACCGAAGCCGAAATCAACGATGTCGAAGGCGTTGTCGCGATTCCTGGGGCCGTTGCATTCCTGAGTGATTTACCGGGCGATCAATGGGCGCTGGTGACGTCTGCCCCGCGGGCACTGGCGTTGCGTCGCCTGCAGGCTGCGGGTATTACGCCGCCCGCCGTGTTGGTGACGGCCGAAGATGTGGCCAGCGGCAAGCCGGACCCAGCCTGTTATGTGCTCGGTGCGCAGCGGCTTGGGGTGTCGGTTGAGGACTGCCTGGTATTCGAGGATGCGGCCGTAGGTATTCGAGCCGGGGAAGCGGCGGGTGCGGATGTGATGGTCGTGACGTCGACGCATCTCGAGCCGATGGTGACCAAGCACCCTTCGATAGATGGATATGAACAATTGCAGGCTAGGCGCAACGCTGAAGGTTTGCTCTACGTGCACGGCAGGGTTTTGTAGCCGCCGACGCTCAGGTAGGCGTGGTTCATCAGCTCGCCGTTTTCCGGTGCGCGCGATGAGCTGCGCGCCTGCACAGCTTTCGCTGGACGATCACCTGGATCGGCTTGAGGCAAAACACGAACAGGTAGGTGCACAGGAATAGCCCGAGGTCGAGCCATGAGCTCACTTCGTTACCGAAAGTGCGTTCCGCTTCCAATTTGAGGGCATATTCCATCCCGAGGAAGGCAAGCGCAATCAGCAAGGTTATTGTCCAGGCGCGGGTGGAAATGTGTTGCGTAGAGGTAAGCCTCATCGACGTGCTCCTGAGTGCACTCTGATGGCCGGGGGAAACTCAGGAGGTTCGGCTATGAATCGGCGGACAAGTTCCAAACTTCGATACAGTTTCATCTTTCGCAGGCAATAAACCGGCAGGGCATTCGCGACTCGCGAAAAGTGCGAGCAGGCCCAAGGGGTTTTCGCCAGCCGTTACAGTAAACGAAAGGGCTGGCTACTGAGGGCGCGTCAAGGCGTCTGGTTTTTGTCCGGAGCAGTCAGGCCGGCCTGGATGCGCTGGTAAATCTCTTCGCGATGCACGGCAACATCCTTCGGAGCGTTGATGCCGATTCGTACTTGCTGGCCGCTAACGCCCAGGATGGTGATCGTGATGTCATCACCGATGTTTATGCTTTCACCGACTTTGCGGGTGAGTATAAGCATGGACTTCTCCTTGATTACTTTTAAGGACACATGTTTCAGACAGGGCAGGTGTCGGATGTGTGTAGCTTACTGCTAAGCGCTTCCCTGTGACTGCCTCTTTTAGGACGCATAGAGGCGACATTAATTCCCATGGCGGCATCATACAGGTCTGCGATACATGATTCGCATTGTTTAAGCCAACGTTTATGACGGCCAGAATAGACAGTGAATGATAAAGTTGCCTCTTTATCCTTAAAGGAGCAGGGCAGTGCGTAAAGTAGCGATGGCAATTGCGGTGTTGGCGTTGGCCGGTTGCGGTGAAGGCAAAAGCGTCGATGCCCCCAAGGCCAAGCCTGCCGTGACTGAAAGCCAGCCACAGACCGGTACGATTGCCGCCCAGGAATGGGATGTGCGCGTAGGCCCGCCCGACCACAAGTTGCAGGCCATTACAGACCTGACCGCGTGGTTGCTGGAACATGGTTTCAATTTTTATATCGTGAAGGTCGACGGCAAGGACGAAGTACTGCTGGGGCCATTTGCAACCAAGGCCGAAGCCGAGGCCAAGCAAGCGCTGCTCAACGAGAAGATGGCCCGCGCCAAGAAAACCGACACCGAGTCGCAGGTCATCGAGCACAAGGCGGCGCAGTAACAGACGGCTTGGGCGGCAATCCCGCCCACGTTCAACCGCAGGCTTTCAGGTTTACCGGGCCGACGAATTCATTGCCGCGTCCCATCACGCACGCTACGGTCTGGTTGCGTTGACGCTCCCAGGGTTGCACTGGGTAGGTCTTGTTCCAGGCTTCATACAGTTGGCGATCCTGTTTCGACAGGCGCAAACCGTATTGTTTGCTCATATAGAAGTAAGTCCGCGCAATCATCCCGCGAACCGACGGACGTGGCATGACCTTCTTGGCCTTGAAGTCCACTTGGGTCAGGCATGAGCCGTACTGCCCGCGTTGTACTGGCAGCCAGCCAAAACTGAAGTTGTTGCGGTCGCCATTCACCTCGCCAATGCTTGGCACCAGGTTGTGCAGGTCGGCTTCGGCGCGCTTGAACACGTCATCATGACGCGTACAGTTCTTGCGCCCGCCGTTCTGCCAGCACTGACGCTGATGCCCGATCTGCCAGGCCGGAACGATGTGCTCCCATTCGATACGTGCGGCACGGCTGGCGCTCTTGCGGGGGATGTAACCGCAGGCTTTCAGGTCCACACGGTTGCCGGTGTATTTGCAGCCGCAATAGAACTCGGTGGATTGCGGGGCGTAGAGTTTCCAGGCGACTTTCTTGGCTTCGCTGAACGTTCGCGGTGCTTGCGCCTGGGCGCTAATGGCAAAAAACAGGCAACACACAGCAATAAAACGGGCACTCATTGAATCAATCTTCCTTCGGCACAACCCAGAAAATCTGCACACCACCATCATCCCGGTAGGCGAGGGTGACGTTATCGTTCTCTGCGATTTCCTCGAGCAGGCGCTGCCACTCGTCTTCCGGCTCATCCGGTAGGCGGAAGATCAAGGCTGCCTTCGCTTTCTGGGCATTGGTCGAATTGATGATCTTTTGCACACGCGTCGCCAGGCGTGTGTAGGCATTAGGTGGAGTTGACGCTGCGGAAGAAGACTTTGCCACGGAAGATTCCTTGATAAGCTGTACGTGCGTACAGTATTTAACTGTGCGCAATTTCGCAACTGCTTAAAACTCAGGAAGCCTGATTGACGTCGATAAAGGTGGTTTGGCGCAGGGGTCATTGCGGGGGGAGGCAGGGGCGGTAAACCACCCCTGCCGGTCAATCACCAGGAATCAATATTCCCAGAACATCCGTTGCAGCTCTTTGCTGTCCTGGGTCTTGGTCAGGGCGATCATCGCGAGGATGCGGGCTTTTTGCGGGTTCAGGTCATGGGCGACTACCCAGTCGTATTTGTCGTCAGGTTGTTCGGCATTGCGCAGAACGAAACCGCCGGCATTCACGTGGGAAGAACGAATGATCTGTACGCCTTGTTTGCGCAGTTCCTGCAGGGCAGGGACAACCTTGGATGACACCGAGCCATTGCCGGTGCCGGCGTGGATGATGGCTTTGGCGCCAGCCTGGGCCAGCGCCTTGTAGGCGGTGTCGCTCACGTTGCCGTAGCCATAGGCGATTTCAACGTCGGGCAGGCTCTTGATGTTCTTGATGTCAAATTCCGAATCCATGGTGTGGCGCTTGGCTGGCAGGCGGAACCAGTAGGATTTGCCTTCAACCACCATGCCCAGCGGGCCCCATGGGCTCTTGAAGGCTTCGGTCTTGATATTGATCATCTTGCTCACGTCGCGACCCGACTGGATCTCGTCGTTCATGGTCACCAGCACGCCTTTGCCGCGTGCTTCTTTGCTGCCGGCAACGGCCACGGCGTTGTACAGGTTGAGCATGCCGTCCGCCGACATGGCGGTGCCTGGGCGCATCGAGCCGACCACAATGATCGGCTTGTCGGTTTTTTCCACAAGGTTCAGAAAGTAGGCGGTCTCTTCGAGGGTGTCGGTACCGTGGGTGATCACGATACCGTCCACATCCTTGCTATCGGCCAATTCGGCAACACGGCGGCCCAGTTGCAGCAGGTTGTCGTTGTTGATGCTCTCGGACGCAATCTGCATCACTTGTTCGCCACGCACATTGGCGACTTGGCTAAGCTCAGGAACACCGGCGATCAGTTGTTCGATACCGACCTTGGCTGCCTGGTACGTGGCACTGTTGGCCGCGCTGGCGCCAGCGCCGGCGATGGTGCCGCCGGTGGCGAGGATCACCACGTTGGACAGTTTGGTCTTGGTTTCAGCTTCCTTTGCCTGGGCGGCAACGGGGAACAGCAGCAGTAGGGCCAACGCGCCCGGAACAATGTTCTTCAATGCAGATTTCATTATTTTTCTCTCTGGTTTGTGATGAGTGCTGGTGCAGGTTCATCTAGAGCGCTCGGGCGGTTCTGAACGCCGCGAGGTTCAGGGGAACAGCAGGATCTGTACCAGCCTGGACAAGTTTGTGTTCATAAAATAAAGCGTTGATTTTTAAGGGTTTGGTTTGAATTTTTAAGCGACTCGGACGATCTGCTGTCCGGCTTTCCGAACAGCTGGACGTTATCGCGTTCGGTTGTCCGAAAAAATGATCGGATCTTCCCTGGGCGTGTATGACTTAAGCCCAAAGGCCTGTCGTTTTAGAGAACGACCGAGCGCTGGCGATGTTTAAGGACGTGGCGTGAAGGTGGGGGGGTCAGAGGGCCAGGATGAAAGGCTGCGGGATACCGTTGACAAATCTCGACAAGGTTCTCATAGTTTCAATAACGCAAACGTTTGCGAGATGTTTCCATGCAGGCGTTGCTCACAATAATCATAAGATCGGAGTGAACCCATGAAGCTGCCATTCGCTGGACGTCTTCTTGCTGTCGCTGTGCTGGCTGCCGCATCCGCCGCCTTACCTCTTTCCTCTGCATTTGCCGATGACGCCGCCGCCAAACCCAAGGTCGGCCTGGTCATGAAATCACTCGCCAACGAATTCTTTGTCACCATGCAAGACGGTGCCAAGACATATCAGAAAGAACACGCCGCCGATTTCGACATGATCACCAACGGGATCAAGAACGAAACCGATACCAGCGCGCAGATCGATATCGTCAACCAGATGATCCTCGCCAAGGTGAATGCGATCGTGATCGCCCCTGCCGACTCCAAGGCACTGGTCACTGTGCTGAAGAAAGCCTCGGATGCCGGTATCAAGGTCGTCAATATCGATAACCGCCTTGATCCGGACGTGCTCAAAAGCAAGCACCTCGACATCCCGTTTGTAGGCCCCGACAACCGCAAAGGCTCCAAGCTGGTGGGGGACTACCTGGCCAAGCATCTGGCAGCGGGTGACAAGGTCGGCATCATTGAAGGTGTGCCGACCACCACCAACGCCCAGCAGCGCACCGCGGGCTTCAAGGATGCTATGGACGCGGCCGGCATGAAGATCGTTTCTACCCAATCCGGTAACTGGGAAATCGATCAGGGCAACAAGATCGCCGCCGCGATGCTCAGCGAAACGCCAGACCTCAAGGCCTTGTTGGCCGGTAACGACAACATGGCCCTGGGCGCGGTCTCCGCTGTTCGCGCAGCCGGCAAGGCTGGCAAAGTACTGGTCGTAGGCTACGACAACATCGAAGCCATCAAGCCGATGCTGCAAGACGGCCGCGTCCTGGCGACCGCCGACCAGGCTGCTGCCCAGCAAGCCGTGTTCGGCATCCAGAACGCACTCAAGCTGGTCAAGGGTGAAAAGGTCGATGCCAAAGACGGCGTGATCGAAACCCCGGTCGAACTCGTCATCAAGCAGTAATCCTGGCAGCACCCAACAGCGCCCGTTCGTCCTGGACGGGCGCCTGGAGATTTTCCTATGTCATCTTCCGCCCCGAACGCTGTCCTCTCGGTCAGCGGTATCGGTAAGACCTATGCCCAGCCGGTTCTGTCCGACATCACCCTGACGCTCAATCGCGGAGAAGTACTGGCGCTGACCGGAGAAAACGGCGCAGGCAAAAGCACCTTGTCGAAGATTATCGGCGGGTTGGTCACGCCGACCACCGGGCATATGCAATTCAATGGTCAGGACTACCGTCCGGGCAGTCGTACCCAGGCTGAAGGGCTGGGGGTGCGCATGGTCATGCAGGAACTCAATCTGCTGCCGACGCTGACCGTCGCCGAAAACCTGTTTCTGGATAACCTGCCCAGCCACTGTGGCTGGATCAGCCGCAAGCAACTGCGCAAGGCCGCGATTGAGGCCATGGCCCAGGTCGGCCTGGACGCGATCGACCCGGACACCCTGGTCGGCAGCCTGGGTATCGGCCATCAACAAATGGTCGAGATCGCGCGCAACCTCATCGGCGACTGCCACGTGCTGATCCTCGATGAACCGACGGCCATGCTGACCGCCCGTGAAGTCGAGATGCTGTTCGAGCAAATCACCCGCCTGCAGGCTCGGGGCGTGGCGATCATTTATATTTCGCATCGGCTGGAAGAGCTCGCCCGTGTCGCCCAGCGCATTGCGGTGCTGCGTGACGGCAAGCTGGTGTGCGTCGAGCCAATGGCCAACTACAACAGCGAGCAATTGGTGACCTTGATGGTCGGTCGCGAGCTGGGCGAGCACATCGACCTGGGCCCGCGCACCATCGGCGATCCGGCCCTGACGGTAAAAGGCCTGACTCGCTCGGACAAGGTTCGCGACGTGTCCTTTGAAGTGCGCGCAGGCGAGATCTACGGCATCTCCGGCCTGATCGGCGCCGGTCGTACCGAGCTGTTGCGCCTGATCTTCGGTGCCGACCTGGCCGACAGCGGCACCGTGGCGCTCGGCTCGCCAGCCCGGGTAGTGAGCATTCGTTCGCCGGTGGACGCAGTGGACCATGGCATTGCGCTGATCACCGAGGACCGTAAGGGTGAAGGCCTGCTGCTGACCCAGTCCATCAGCGCCAACATAGCCTTGGGCAACATGCCGGAAATTTCCGGCGGTGGGGTAGTCAACAGCCGCAACGAAACGGCCTTGGCCAAGCGCCAGATCGATGCCATGCGCATCCGCAGTTCCAGTCCGGCGCAGTTGGTCTCTGAACTGTCCGGCGGAAACCAGCAGAAGGTGGTGATTGGCCGCTGGCTGGAGCGCGACTGCTCGGTGATGCTGTTCGATGAGCCGACCCGTGGCATCGACGTAGGTGCCAAATTCGACATTTATGCCTTGCTTGGTGAACTGACGCGCCAAGGCAAAGCGCTGGTGGTGGTGTCCAGCGACCTGCGCGAACTCATGCTGATCTGCGATCGCATCGGGGTGTTGTCCGCCGGGCGCTTGATCGAGACCTTCGAGCGCGACAGCTGGACCCAGGACGAATTGCTTGCCGCCGCCTTTGCCGGCTATCAGAAACGTGACGCGCTGCTGAACGACGCAGCGCTTAGGGATACCCCATGAAAACCACAATTTCCCCGGGCAAAACCGGCGGCAACTTCTACGGCCTGGGTACTTACCTGGGGCTGGCTGGCGCGTTGCTGGCAATGATTGCGCTGTTCTCGGTACTCAGCGATCACTTCCTGTCCTACGACACCTTCAGTACCCTGGCCAACCAGATCCCGGACCTCATGGTGCTGGCAGTCGGCATGACTTTCATCCTGATCATCGGCGGCATCGATTTGTCGGTGGGCTCGGTGTTGGCATTGGCGGCGTCGGCGGTCAGCGTGGCGATCCTTGGCTGGGGCTGGAGCGTCTTCCCCGCCGCCATACTCGGTATGGGCTGCGCCGCACTGGCGGGCACCATCACCGGTTCGATCACCGTGGCCTGGCGTATTCCGTCGTTTATCGTGTCCCTTGGCGTGCTGGAAATGGCCCGTGGCGTGGCGTACCAAATGACCGGTTCGCGTACCGCCTACATCGGCGACTCGTTTGCCTGGCTGTCCAACCCAGTGGCCTTTGGCATTTCACCGTCGTTCATCATTGCGCTGCTGGTAATTATCGTCGCCCAACTGGTGTTGACCCGTACGGTGTTTGGTCGTTACCTGATCGGTATCGGCACCAACGAAGAAGCGGTGCGCCTGGCCGGGATCAATCCCAAGCCCTACAAAATCCTGGTGTTCAGCCTCATGGGCCTGTTGGCCGGTGTGGCGGCGCTGTTCCAGATATCGCGTCTGGAAGCGGCGGACCCGAATGCTGGTTCTGGCCTTGAACTGCAAGTGATTGCGGCGGTGGTTATCGGTGGCACCAGCCTGATGGGCGGTCGCGGTTCGGTAATCAGTACCTTTTTTGGTGTGTTGATTATTTCGGTACTGGCCGCCGGTTTGGCGCAGATCGGTGCTACGGAGCCGACCAAGCGCATCATCACCGGTGCCGTGATCGTGATTGCGGTGGTCCTGGATACCTACCGCAGCCAGCGCGCCAGTCGGCGGGGCTGACCCATGGCAACGATCAAGGATGTGGCCGCGCTTGCAGGTATTTCCTACACCACGGTGTCCCATGTGGTGAACAAGACGCGCCCGGTCAGTGAGCCGGTGCGCATCAAGGTGGAAGCGGCGATCAAGCAACTCGACTACGTGCCTAGCGCCGTTGCGCGTTCGCTCAAGGCCAAGACCACTGCCACCATCGGCCTGCTGGTGCCCAACAGTCTCAACCCGTATTTCGCGGAGTTGGCCAGGGGCATCGAGGATTACTGCGAGCGTAACGGCTATTGCGTGATCCTGTGCAATTCCGACGACAACGCGGAAAAACAGCGTAACTATTTACGGGTGTTGCTGGAAAAGCGCATCGACGGCCTGATCGTGACGTCGGTGGGCGGCGACGACAGCGGCCTGGCCGCTGGCTTGAGCGCAGTACGCACGCCTATGGTGATTGTCGACCGGGCGCTGGACGGCATTGATGTCGATCTGGTGCGCATCGATCACGAACAGGGCGCTTACCTGGCGACTCGGCACCTGCTTGAGTTGGGTCATCGGGACATCGCCTGCATCGGCGGCCCTGCGCACACCCGCGTCGCGCAGATGCGCCTGGCAGGCTACCACCGCGCGTTGCGTGAGGCAGGCGTGGACGTGGCGCCCGACCGTACCCAGGAAAGTGATTTCACCAGCACCGGTGGTTATGCCGCTGCCGTGCAATTGCTGGCGCAAAACCCGCCCAGCGCGATTTTCGCCAGCAACGATATGATCGGTTTCGGCGTGTTGCGTGCAGCTGCCGAGCGTAATATCCGTGTGCCGGGCGAGCTGTCGGTGATCGGTTTCGATGACATTCAAATGGGCCGCTACGTGTACCCGGCGCTGACCACGGTCGGGCAGTCGATCGTGCAACTGGGCGAGACGGCGGCCGAGCTTTTATTGCGACGAATTGCAACACCCCAACTGCCGATCGATCAACGCATCGTGACGCCGAGCATTGTGTTGCGCGAGTCCACGGCGTCCGTCGCCGGTGTGTTTGCCCAATACCGCTGAACCGAATTGATGAGTACTGATGTATGTCCGCAAACGTAGTGGTAATAGGCAGCTTGAACATGGACTTGGTCACCCGGGCCAGCCGGCTGCCCCGTGCCGGTGAAACCTTGATCGGCCAGACATTCTCCACAGTGCCCGGCGGCAAGGGCGCCAACCAGGCGGTGGCGTCGGCGCGGCTGGGCGCGCAGGTGGCGATGGTTGGTTGTGTCGGCAGCGATGCCTACGGCAGCGAGTTGCGTGATGCGTTGCTGGTCGAAGGCATCGATTGCCAGGCCGTCAGTACCGTGGACGGCTCCAGCGGCGTGGCGTTGATCGTGGTGGATGACAGCAGCCAGAACGCCATCGTGATCGTCGCCGGCAGCAACGGCGCGCTGACACCCGACTCATTGCAGGCGTTTGACGCTGTGCTGCAGGCGGCCGACGTGATCGTCTGCCAGCTGGAGGTGCCGATGGACACGGTCGGGCGTGCCCTGCAGCGTGGCCGTGAGCTGGGCAAGACCGTGATCCTCAACCCGGCGCCGGCCAGCGGCCCGCTGCCTGCCGAATGGTACGCCTCGATCGATTACCTGATCCCGAATGAAAGCGAAGCCACGGCGTTGAGCGGCGTGACGGTCGACTCCCTCGACAGTGCCAAGCTGGCCGCTACGCATTTGATCAAGGCGGGTGCCGGTAAAGTCATCATCACTCTGGGTGCCCAAGGTGCGTTGTTCGCCGACGGCCAGGGGTTTGAGCATTTGCTCGCGCCTAAGGTCAGGGCGGTGGATACCACGGCGGCCGGCGATACCTTTGTCGGTGGTTTTGCCGCCGCGCTGGCCAACGGCAAAAGCGAAGCCCAAGCCATCCGTTTCGGCCAGGTTGCCGCCGCGCTGTCGGTGACCCGTGCCGGTGCGCAACCCTCCATTCCCACGCTGCGCGACGTACAAGGTTTTGTACCCTTATGAAAAAGACGCCACTGCTTAATATCGCCTTGTCGCGCGTGATCGCCTCCCTGGGCCATGGCGACATTCTGGTCATCGGTGATGCGGGGTTGCCCGTGCCGCCGGGTGTCGAGTTGATCGACCTCGCGTTGACCCAGGGCATTCCTGATTTCATCAGCACGTTGCGTGTGGTGCTCAGTGAAATGCAGGTGGAAAGTCATGTGTTGGCGCAAGAAATCCTGCTCAAGCAACCGCCGGCGCTGGCGGATCTCAATACGCTCAATGGGCAGGCGGCGCTCGGTGAGCGGCGTCTGCTCAGCCATGAAGCGTTCAAGCAGCTCAGCCGTCAGGCGCGTGCCGTGGTGCGTACCGGCGAGTGCCAGCCGTATTGCAATATCGCGCTGGTGTCCGGCGTAACGTTCTAGCGTGTCCCAACAACAAGGAGTGTTTTATGCAACGTGGTCTTCCAACCCTGAGAAATCTGTTTCGGAGTGTTCTGCTCTTGTCCGCACTCACTGCAGCAAGCGCCCAAGCGGCGGAAAAGATCGACCTGATCATTGATACCGATCCCGGCGCCGACGATGTGGTGGCCTTGCTGTTCGCATTGGCTTCCCCGGAGGAATTGCAGATCCGTGCGCTGACCACCGTCGCCGGCAACGTGCGCCTGGACAAGACCTCACGCAATGCGCGCCTGGCCCGCGAGTGGGCAGGGCGCGAGGACGTTCCGGTCTATGCCGGTGCGCCGAAGCCGCTGCTGCGCACGCCGATCTATGCCGAGAACATCCATGGCAAGGAAGGTATCTCCGGGGTCACCGTGCACGAGCCGAAAAAAGGCCTGGCTGAAGGCAACGCCGTTGATTACCTGATCAAGACCCTGAGCACCGCCAAGCCCCACAGCATCACCATCGCCATGCTCGGCCCGCAGACCAACCTGGCACTGGCACTGACCCAGGCCCCGGAAATCACCCAGGGCATCAAGGAAGTGGTGGTGATGGGCGGCGCGCACTTCAACGGCGGCAATATCACGCCGGTGGCCGAATTCAACCTGTTTGCCGACCCGGCAGCAGCGGAGATTGTGCTCAAAAGTGGCGTGAAGTTGACCTACCTGCCGCTGGACGTGACCCACAAGGTGCTTACCAGTGAAGCGCGCCTGAAGAAGATTGCCGACCTGAACAGCAATGCGAGCAAGATCGTCAGCAATATTCTCAACGAGTACGTCAAAGGTGACATGGAGCATTACGGCATCCCGGGTGGCCCAGTGCATGACGCCACGGTCATTGCCTATCTGCTCAAGCCTTCGTTGTTCAGTGGTCGTCAGGCCAACATGGTGGTGGACAGCCGCGAAGGTCCGACTTTCGGCCAGACCATCGTCGATTGGTACGATGGCCTGAAGCAGGAAAAGAATGTGTTCTGGGTTGAAAACGGTGATGCCCAGGGCTTCTTTGATCTGCTGACCGAGCGCCTGGCGCGCCTGAAATAACGCTTTCGGCGGTGTTGCTTACTCGCGCTCGGGGTCGTGTGCCCCCTTGTGATCGGCTGGGTATTTTTCGAATACCTGGCCGATGAACGCCTGCGCCGCCTGGGTGCCCAGCTCCTTGACCAAAAGGTCGATGCCGATGATTGCCAATTCTTCCGGGCTTCCGGGGCTATAGGAGCTCTGTCCCAGGGGCCACTTGGCTTTGATGTCGGCTTGGAGCGTTACGGTGGTCATGGAAATCTCACGGGGCTGAAGTGCGGGGCGGCGCGCTGGAACGCGGCTTTTACGCGGGCAGTTAAGCATTTTGCGCCGCGTTTGGCACTGCTACTTAGGCATGAGGCAAGCGCTGTGCGACACTGCTCTCCTGTTTAATTGCCGGGGAACACCGCGTGCAGATCGATTTGAACAACCCCGAGAACCTGACACTGGCCGCTGTGCGCCAGTTGATTGCGAGTGCCAGTGACGACGAGCACACGCAGTTGCGGGTGACCAAGGCCGGTATTGCCTACATCTCCTCCGGCAGAGCCGTAGGTGGTGTGGAGATTGATGGTCTGTTGTTTCGCCTGGAGACCTGGGCCAAGGGGTCCGGATATGTCGGCAACGTGGCGGCCAGCGACGAGGTCTGGGTCACGCAGATTTTCAACGCCCTCAAGCAGAATTGGCCGAAGCCGCCGTTTGACTACATCGACATATACTGACTGCGTTCATATTTGGTGACGATTGACCTGGCGAATACCGCTTGAGAGTCAGGCAGACTTGCCCACCGGCGGTTTACGTCTTGAAACCAATCCGCCTCACAGCTGTCGCACGATCTCTGTCCATTTTTTTACATAGGAGGCTTCATGCCTTGGAAGCTCGCATCATTCGGTACTTTGTTGGCAGCACTCGCATTGGCGGGTTGCAGCACCCCGGGTGCCTCTGAGCCAGCCAAAGACGCCGCCGTGACCGATGCAGGTCATAGCCGCTGTGAGTCGAAGGCCGCCGAGTTCGCGATCGGCCAGAAAGCGTCTCCCCAGTTGCTGGAGCAGGCCCGTGCCCGCGCTGGTGCGCAGAACGCCCGGATTCTCAAGCCCAATGACATGATCACCCTGGAATACCGCTCCGACCGCCTGAACCTGAACACCGATGACAACCTGGTGATCACGCGCGTCAATTGTGGCTGATTGCTTCCAGCTTTTTGCAGCGCTCATAAAAAACCCCGTCACATGGACGGGGTTTTTTTAGCTCAGCGGAGAATTACTCGCCGCGAACCTGTGCAGCTTGCATACCCTTTTGGCCTTTCTCAGCCACGAAGGAAACGGTTTGGCCTTCTTTCAGGCTTTTGAAACCGTCGCTTTCGATAGCTTTGAAGTGTACGAACAGGTCGTCACCGCCACCTTGAGGAGTGATGAAGCCGAAGCCTTTTTCATCGTTGAACCATTTAACGGTGCCGGTTTGGCGATTAGACATGGTGTATCTCCAAGAAACATATATTTTCAGTAGTACTGTGCTGCTCAGGCCAACTGGGCACACTGGGCTATCATAGTCGAAATGTTCGGCTTGGGAGCCCCCCCAAGGCATTGTTTGCTAATCAATAGCGTTGCGTTTAGTGCTTTTTTCGACTGAAAGCCCCGATCTACGGGGCTTTCAGCCGAAATGTCAGCTGGTAAAAAAAGCCGTAAAAGCTGCGTAATTTGTATGAAATGGCTGTTTTTGGGCTGTTTTTTCGGCAAGACGACCGTCTGATCAGTGGTCGTTCTTACTTTTTCTTCACGACTTTGCAGGACGAAATCGCCGAGACCGCTTTGTTTTTGAGCTCGGGCTTGGCATCCGGGTTGCTCATCAACTCTTTGATTTCTGCCGTGGTCAATTCGGCATTGATCTTGTCGGCGCCGCATTCGCAATGGTCTTTGGCAGTTTTAGCGTCTACGTTCTGGCTGGCTGCAGCGCTGCAGTCTTTGACGAAGCTGTCGCGGGCGCCGGCCGGCCAGTTCGACGGGGCGGCTGCCTGTGCGCCAAGTGACAGGAGACTCAGGGAGGCGGCGAGAGCGAGGGTCGAGGTAAAACGCATCATGGGATGCTCCTTTGGGTCGGGGACAAACGGCAATTCTCAGGGGATTGGAGGTGGTGCGTACAGCTCAAGTTCCGTTTTGCAGCTATAAAGCCTGGAATTTGTCTTTACCAGGCATGGCGTCGGCGCGATGACCGTTCATCTGTGCTAGCATCGGTGCCCTGGCTATTTCCAGGTGTGCCATTTGCCGCCTTGCCATGTTCTTTTTAGCTCACTCCAGTCACTCTGGTTCGATTATCGGTTGGCCGAAAGGCTCCTGCCGCTGTAAGGCAGGCGTTCATCACTGAACGGCCTGGTATTGGATCTTGTACTGGCTCATCCCAACCCACGTGACCTTTGGTAGGGGTCACCACTAGGAGAGGAGGCGCCATGCCAACTATTACTCTTCCCGACGGCAGTCAACGTTCATTCGATCATGCGGTTTCCGTAGCCGAGGTCGCCGCATCCATCGGTGCCGGCCTGGCCAAGGCCACCGTCGCCGGCAAAGTCGACGGCAAGCTGGTTGATGCCAGCGACCTGATCACCAGCGACGCCAGCCTGCAAATCATCACGCCCAAGGACCAAGAGGGGCTGGAGATCATTCGCCACTCTTGCGCGCACCTGATTGGCCACGCGGTCAAGCAGCTGTACCCGACGGCGAAAATGGTAATCGGCCCGGTCATCGACGAAGGCTTCTATTACGACATCGCCTATGAGCGTCCTTTCACTCCGGACGACCTGGCCGCTATCGAACAGCGCATGCATCAGCTGATCGAAAAAGATTACGACGTGATCAAGAAAGTCACGCCGCGCGCCGAAGTGATCGACGTGTTCACCGCCCGTGGCGAAGACTACAAGCTGCGTCTGGTGGAAGACATGCCGGACGAGCAGGCCATGGGCCTGTACTACCACGAAGAATACGTCGACATGTGCCGTGGCCCGCACGTGCCGAACACGCGTTTCCTCAAGTCGTTCAAGCTGACCAAGCTGTCCGGCGCCTACTGGCGTGGCGACGCGAAGAACGAGCAGCTGCAGCGGATCTACGGCACCGCCTGGGCTGACAAGAAGCAGCTGGCCGCTTACATCCAGCGCATCGAAGAAGCCGAAAAGCGTGACCATCGCAAGATCGGCAAGCGCCTGAACCTGTTCCACCTCCAGGAAGAGGCGCCGGGCATGGTGTTCTGGCACCCGAACGGCTGGACCCTGTATCAGGTGCTCGAGCAGTACATGCGCAAGGTGCAGCGCGACAATGGCTACCTGGAGATCAAGACTCCCCAGGTCGTTGACCGCAGCCTCTGGGAGAAATCCGGGCACTGGGCCAACTACGCCGACAATATGTTCACCACTCAGTCGGAAAACCGCGATTACGCCATCAAGCCAATGAACTGCCCTTGCCACGTGCAGGTGTTCAACCAGGGCCTGAAGAGCTACCGCGAGTTGCCGATGCGCCTGGCCGAGTTCGGTGCCTGCCACCGTAATGAGCCATCGGGTGCGCTGCACGGCATCATGCGCGTGCGTGGTTTTACTCAGGACGACGCCCACATTTTCTGCACCGAAGAGCAGATGCAGGCTGAATCCGCTGCGTTCATCAAGCTGACCATGGACGTTTACCGCGATTTCGGCTTTACCGAAGTCGAGATGAAGCTGTCCACTCGTCCGGAAAAACGCGTCGGTTCAGACGAGTTGTGGGATCGCGCCGAATCCGCACTGGCCGCAGCGCTAGACAGTGCGGGCCTTGCGTACGATCTGCAGCCTGGCGAGGGGGCCTTCTACGGTCCTAAGATCGAGTTCTCGCTGAAAGATTGTCTTGGTCGTGTCTGGCAATGTGGTACTTTGCAGCTCGATTTTAACCTGCCGATCCGTCTGGGAGCCGAATACGTCTCCGAAGACAACAGCCGTAAACACCCGGTTATGTTGCACCGGGCGATCCTCGGCTCGTTCGAGCGGTTCGTCGGGATCCTGATCGAGCACTACGAGGGTGCATTCCCTGCGTGGCTGGCGCCGACCCAGGCAGTGATCATGAATATCACTGATAAACAGGCAGATTTTGCCGCTGAAGTTGAAAAAACTCTCAACGAAAGCGGATTTCGTGCCAAGTCCGACTTGAGAAATGAAAAGATCGGCTTTAAAATCCGCGAGCATACTTTGCTCAAGGTTCCCTATCTTTTGGTTATCGGAGATCGGGAAGTCGAGATGCAGACTGTCGCTGTGCGTACTCGTGAAGGTGCTGACCTGGGCTCGATGCCCGTCGCCCAGTTCGCTGAGTTCCTCGCGCAAGCGGTTTCCCGGCGTGGTCGCCCAGATTCGGAGTAATTATTATTAAGCGTGAAATGAGACAAGATAAACGAGCTGCACCGAAAGCCCCGATCAACGAGAATATCTCGGCACGCGAGGTTCGGTTAATTGGCGCTGACGGCGAGCAGATTGGCATCGTCTCGATTGATGAAGCGCTTCGTATCGCTGAAGAGTCCAAATTGGACCTGGTGGAAATCTCCGCCGACGCAGTCCCGCCTGTTTGCCGGGTGATGGACTACGGCAAATCGATCTTCGAAAAGAAGAAGCAGATTGCTGCGGCGAAGAAGAACCAGAAGCAGATTCAAGTAAAAGAAATCAAGTTTCGTCCAGGGACGGAGGAAGGGGATTACCAGGTAAAACTGCGCAACCTGGTACGTTTCCTGAGTGATGGGGACAGGGCCAAGGTATCCTTGCGATTCCGCGGCCGTGAGATGGCCCACCAGGAGCTGGGTATGGAACTCCTCAAGCGGGTTGAAGCTGACCTGCTCGAGTACGGTTCCGTCGAACAGCATCCTAAGATGGAAGGACGCCAGCTGATCATGGTCATCGCCCCGAAAAAGAAGAAGTAATCAACAGGGCACGGCAGGCCTTCTGATTATGTTTATCAACTGAATGCGGAGTATCCGAACATGCCAAAGATGAAGACTAAAAGTGGTGCTGCTAAGCGGTTTCTGAAAACTGCTAACGGTATCAAGCACAAGCACGCTTTCAAGAGCCACATCCTGACCAAAATGTCGACCAAGCGTAAGCGTCAACTGCGCGGTAGCAGCTTGCTGCATCCGTCTGACGTGGCAAAAGTCGAGCGCATGCTGCGCCTTCGTTAATTTTTGGATCAAGAATAGAGGAAGTAACTCATGGCTCGTGTAAAGCGTGGCGTCATTGCCCGTAAACGTCACAAAAAAATTCTGAAACTTGCTAAAGGCTACTACGGCGCGCGTTCACGCGTATTCCGTGTTGCCAAGCAAGCGGTAATCAAGGCAGGCCAATACGCTTACCGTGACCGTCGTCAGAAAAAACGTCAGTTCCGCGCTCTGTGGATCGCTCGTATCAACGCTGGTGCACGTGTTAACGGTCTGTCCTACAGCCGTTTCATCGCTGGCCTGAAAAAAGCTTCCATCGAGATCGACCGTAAGGTTCTGGCCGAACTGGCAGTGAACGAAAAAGCGGTGTTTGCTGCGATTGTCGAGAAAGCTAAAGCCACTCTGGCTTAAGTACCCCCGACAATCACCCTGGGCTGCTCCTGTAGCCCAAGGTGGTAAACGTCTTAAATAGGGGAAGAGCCTTCAAGCTCTTCCCCTATTTTGTATCTGGAGTCTGTACATGGAAAACCTGGACGCGCTCGTCGCTCAAGCTCTTGAGGCTGTGCAAAGCGCTGAAGATATCAATGCCCTGGAGCAAATCCGGGTTCACTACCTTGGCAAAAAGGGTGAATTGACTCAGGTGATGAAGACCCTGGGGAATTTGCCGGCTGAAGAGCGTCCGCAAGTCGGTGCGCTGATCAACGTCGCCAAGGAGCGTGTCACAGAGGTGCTCAATGCGCGCAAAGCGACGATGGAGGAGGCTGATCTTGCGGCCAAACTCGCCGCCGAGTCCATTGACGTAACCTTGCCTGGCCGTGGCCAGGCCTCGGGCGGCCTGCATCCGATCACCCGGACTCTGGAACGTATCGAGCAGTTCTTCACCCACATTGGCTACGGCATTGCCGAAGGCCCTGAGGTCGAAGACGACTATCACAACTTCGAGGCGCTCAACATCCCAGGCCATCACCCGGCCCGGTCGATGCACGACACCTTCTATTTCAACGCGAACATGCTGTTGCGCACCCATACCTCGCCGGTACAGGTCCGCACCATGGAAGCGAACAAGCCGCCGATCCGCATCGTCTGCCCAGGCCGTGTGTACCGTAGCGACTCCGATATTACCCACTCGCCGATGTTCCACCAGGTCGAAGGCCTGCTGGTTGATCGCGACATCAATTTCGCCGACCTCAAAGGCACCATCGAAGAGTTCCTTCGTGTGTTCTTCGAGAAGGAGCTGGCGGTACGTTTCCGTCCATCGTTCTTCCCCTTCACCGAGCCATCCGCCGAAGTCGACATGGAGTGCGTGATGTGCAGCGGTAAAGGCTGCCGCGTCTGCAAACAGACCGGCTGGCTGGAAGTGATGGGCTGCGGCATGGTTCACCCCAACGTGCTGCGCATGTCCGGGATCGACCCGGAAGAGTTCTCGGGCTTTGCCTTCGGCATGGGCGTTGAGCGTCTGGCCATGCTGCGTTACGGCGTGAACGACTTGCGTCTGTTCTTCGACAACGACTTGCGGTTCCTCGCGCAATTTCGCTAGTCGTAACGAATCTTTAGGAGAGCAGGATGAAATTCAGTGAACAATGGCTGCGTGGCTGGGTAAACCCGCAGGTAGGTCGCGACGAGCTGGTTGCCCGTCTGTCGATGGCCGGTCTTGAGGTCGATAGCGTTACCCCGGCCGCCGGTGTTTTCAGTGGTGTGGTGGTGGGCGAGGTGCTGAGCACCGAGCAGCATCCGGATGCCGACAAATTGCGTGTGTGCCAGGTCAGCAATGGCGCGGAAACCTTCCAGGTCGTGTGCGGAGCGCCCAACGTGCGCCCGGGCCTGAAGATCCCGTTCGCCATGATCGGTGCCGAACTGCCGGGCGATTTCAAGATCAAGAAGGCCAAGCTGCGTGGCGTCGAGTCCAACGGCATGCTGTGCTCCCAGGCCGAACTGCAAGTAGGCGAGGGCAACGATGGCCTGATGGAACTGCCGGCCGACGCGCCAGTGGGTCAGGACATTCGCGTTTACCTGGAACTGGAAGACGCAAGCATCGAGGTCGACCTGACCCCGAACCGTGGCGACTGCCTGTCCCTGGCCGGTCTGGCCCGTGAAGTGGGCGCGTTGTACAACGTCCCAGTCACGCGTCCAACCGTCGCCGCTGTGCCAGCGGTACACGATGAAGTGCGCGCGATTGAAGTGCTGGCGCCAAACGCCTGCCCGCGTTACCTGGGTCGTGTGATCCGTAACGTCGACCTGTCCAAGCCGACCCCACTGTGGATGGTTGAGCGTTTGCGTCGCGCCGATGTGCGCAGCATCGACGCTGCCGTCGACATCACCAACTACGTGATGCTCGAGCTGGGCCAGCCGCTGCACGCCTTCGATCTCGCCGAGATCAACGGTGGCATCCGCGTACGTATGGCGGAAGAAGGCGAGAAGCTGGTACTGCTTGACGGCCAGGAAGTCAGCCTGCGTGCCGACACCCTGGTCATCGCCGACCACTCCCGCGCTCTGGCGATTGCCGGCGTGATGGGTGGCGAGCACAGCGGTGTGTCCGCGACCACACGTGACGTCTTTCTTGAAAGTGCGTTCTTCGACCAGATCGCCATCGCGGGCAAGGCGCGTTCCTACGGCCTTCACACCGATGCCTCGCACCGTTACGAGCGTGGTGTGGACTGGAAGCTGGCCCGTGAAGCCATGGAGCGCGCCACTGGCCTGCTACTGGAAATCACTGGCGGCGAAGCCGGCCCGATCACCGAAACCGTCAACGAACAGTACCTGCCGTCCGTTGCGCCGATCACCCTGCGGGCCAAAAGCGTTGAGCAAATGCTTGGCCTGGTGATCGAGCCGGCTGAAATCGAGCAACTGCTGTCGGCCCTGGGCCTGGCGATCTCCGTGAGTGGGGAAGGGCAGTGGCACGTTGAAGTGCCAAGTCATCGTTTCGACATCAGCCTCGAGGTCGACCTGATCGAAGAGTTGGCCCGCCTGTACGGCTACAACCGCCTGCCGGTTCGTTACCCACAAGCGCGCCTGGCACCACAACCCAAGGCCGAGGCGCGCGCGCACCTGCCTGAGTTGCGTCGTCTGCTGGTTGCCCGAGGTTATCAGGAAGCGGTGACCTACAGCTTCATCGATCCGAAGCAGTTCGAACTGTTCAACCCAGGCGTCGAGCCGCTGTTGCTGGCCAACCCGATTTCCAACGACATGGCTGCCATGCGTTCGTCCCTGTGGCCAGGCCTGGTGAAAGCGCTTTCCCACAACCTGAACCGTCAGCAAGATCGCGTGCGCATGTTCGAAAGCGGCCTGCGTTTCGTCGGCCAACTGGATGGTTTGAAGCAAGAGCCGATGCTGGCTGGCGTGGTGTGCGGTAGCCGCCTGCCGGAAGGCTGGGCGCAGGGCCGCGATGCCGTGGACTTCTTCGACGTCAAGGCTGATGTCGAAGCGGTACTGGGCTTTGCTGGTGCGCTGGATGCATTCAGCTTTGTACCCGGCAGCCACCCGGCGTTGCACCCGGGCCAGACTGCGCGCATCGAGCGTGAAGGTCGTTTGGTTGGTTTCATCGGTGCCATTCACCCTGAATTATCGAAAACCCTCGGTCTTGATCGCCCGGTCTTCGTCTTCGAACTGGTCCTGGCGGAAGTTGCCGCGGGCAAGATGCCGAAGTTCAGCGAGCTGTCGCGCTTCCCTGAAGTGCGCCGCGACCTGGCGCTGATCGCCGACCGTGAAGTGGCCGCCACTGCTGTCCTGGATGTAATCCGTGAAAATGCAGGGGAATGGCTGACAGACCTCAGGCTATTTGACGTCTATCAGGGTAAAGGTATTGATCCGCATAGAAAAAGCCTTGCAGTTGGCTTGACCTGGCAGCATCCATCGCGCACTCTTAATGACGATGAGGTGAATACCACGACACAAAATATCCTCACCTCGCTCGAACAAAGGTTGAACGCCACGTTAAGGAAGTGACGTATGGGGGCTTTGACGAAAGCTGAGATGGCGGAACGTCTGTACGAAGAGCTGGGTCTGAACAAACGCGAGGCCAAGGAATTGGTCGAGCTGTTTTTTGAGGAAATCAGACACGCTCTGGAAGACAACGAGCAGGTCAAGTTGTCCGGTTTCGGCAATTTCGACCTGCGGGACAAACGCCAGCGGCCTGGCCGCAATCCAAAAACGGGAGAAGAAATCCCGATCACGGCTCGCCGTGTGGTCACCTTTCGTCCAGGGCAGAAGTTGAAGGCCCGAGTTGAGGCTTATGCTGGAACCAAGTCATAACGACGAGCTACCCGTCATCCCAGGCAAACGCTACTTCACCATTGGTGAAGTCAGCGAGCTCTGTGCGGTAAAACCGCACGTGCTGCGCTATTGGGAGCAGGAGTTTCCTCAACTCAACCCCGTCAAACGCACCGGGAACCGTCGGTATTATCAGCGCCAGGATGTGCTGATGATCCGACAGATCCGCGCGTTGCTGTATGACCAGGGGTTCACCATCAGCGGTGCGCGCCAGCGTATGTCCGGTGATGAAGCCAAAGACGACACCACCCAATACAAGCAAATGATCCGCCAGATGATCGCCGAGCTCGAAGATGTGCTGGTGGTTTTGAAGAAGTGATACCGGCTTTTAAAATACTTCCACATTTCAAAAGCTTGCGGTATATTCCGGATCGCTTCGTCAAGAAGCGAACCCAGTAACACGCCTAGTCGGGGCGTAGCGCAGTCCGGTAGCGCACTAGCATGGGGTGCTAGGGGTCGAGTGTTCGAATCACTCCGTCCCGACCATATTTACTGAATAAAATCAGACACTTAAGCCGATCAGATAGATCGGCTTTTTTGTGCCTGCGCAAAACCCGCGCAAAACTACCCTGTGATTTCGCTGATATTCAGGTCCGCAATTGCCTCGGACCAGATGATTTCATCGTGGTCACGCTGGTAGTTCTTGGTCATGCCCTCGCTGGCATGGCCTGCGATCTTCTGCCCATCCTTACCGGCTTTTTTGTACAGGTGCAGCGACAGCGCGCGCACTTCATGGAAGCCCGGCATCTCTTCTTCCTTCCATCCCGCGTAGCAGTTCGCAGCCTCCCTAGCCTCCTTGAATGCTCGCGTCAAATACCTCTCCTCAACCTTCGTCCAGTGGTCCTTTGTCGCGTCTTCGCCGTTTTAAGCTTTTTGCGAGCATCTGGTGATAGCTCAATCTCAACACCGAAGTAGGCAATCCAGCTTCCGTCTGCCTGCAGTTCCAGGGCTGCCAAGTACGTCCTGTCCTGTAAATGCCAGGTGAAAAGGATGTCGCCGAAACGAAAGGTCTCGCATCGCGGCCTGCTTGAAGGCCGTTTTCAGAATGATGTAGCTATTGATTGGGCCAGCTGCATGTCTGACATGAGCGGAGAAGGATAGGTCGAATGGTAGTATCTGGATGCCTGCTCAAACTCTGCGCCACGAATCTCGCCGTCTGAACCAATGAATGCCAGGGCGTCGGTCTTGGCTGACTTGAAGATCTTCGGCGGCTCGGTTGTGAGAGATGTGGTCGCGCCAATTAAAATGGTCGGCGCGGAGATTGTGAGAAATACCGCGGCAGCGATAGGGTTGGCGCCATCACCTGATACGGCCGGTGTGCTGATAGACACCAAGAGGGCAATTGCCAGAGTCTTCCATGAATCCATTCTTCGATGCTTCCATTGCGATCTGAGGGCACCACCTTAGCAGGGTAGGGGATCGCCAGATACAAGAAGCCCGGGGCAGGGCCGGGCTGTACACCCAGGCTTGTAGCGGTCGCGAATCTCATGCTTTGGCAGATGGCGCATCTTTGATCCTCACAATCCTTCCCGCCTTCACCTCATCCGCATAACCCACCAGCCTGTCGGCTTCCTCATAGAACGTGCCCACCCAACCCATCAGGGCTATGGCATTGGCATCGCTGAGTAGGCTGGCCAACCTACCCAGGTCGACACAGGACTGCTCAAGCTTGAAGGCGATGGCCTTCAGGTCGCGGCGCAGTTGCTGGTTTGGCTTGGTGAGCGCCATTAGGCTTACTTAAAGTCACATCGCTACTTTGCGAATTACCGACTGCCACATGTCCGTGATGAGTGGCGCCGACCTTGCTCGGGCGATACGTAAAGGCGCAGTTGTTGGTCGAATGCTGCCAGGCATCGCCGGCCTGCCCAACCGGCATCAGTTATCCAAGCAACGCCTGTGCTTGCGCCAACGTCACTCGCGGCACCACTGCCTCCGGAATCCTCGAACAATCCGAAAGGTTATAAACCCTGAACCCATCCCCGATGACCTTCTCGGACATCAACTCAAACGACGGCAATATCCGCGTGTGATAGTGCTGGTCCAGCCCGCAAGGGGAGTTGATGCCCTCCCGCTTTTCGTAAAACCTTCCCGATTTCTCGTTCAGATCCACCCCCACCAAAAACACCTTGGAAAACCCCAGATGATAGGCCAGCTGCAAGGCCAGGTAAGCCACGGTGCGTGCGTCAAAGAAGCCCTCGCTCATGTCCTTGCTGAACCCAACAGGCCGCTGGCGAAATCCCGGCAACGCATGATTGGCGACCAGCGCCTCATGTTTGCCCAGAACAGCGTCGAGCCAGGACGGGCGTTTTGCCTTGGATAGCGGATACACCCGTCCGGTAGGACGAATGCCCGACGAACGTGCGTGATCTTCCCAAAGTGCCACGTTCTGGCTGACAGCCATCGCGTACTTGAACAACTCCGACTGTTGCTCGGAAAAGCTCTTGTCGGTGCAAGCGTAAAAACACGGTTTAACGCCGGTATCCATAAACATCGAAATAGCGCCATTCATCGTGATCATCGGCACGTGGGCAAACTGTTCGAGTGGAAACGACTTGGCCGACATGCCGGACGCGATGATGAACACAGGCCCGGTGCGGGTGTTTCGACAGGCGTCAAAATCGTGCAGAGTCAGCTGGGATCGCCGTGATCCCGACGCTGCTGCATACAAAGCCTGCTGACTGTCGCGGGCAGGCGTGGTGTCGACGAGGGACATCGGTTTCATCGGACCCAACCATGCAATAAAGTAAAAATGTGTATAGGGTCGGATCTTAGGGGGCCCGGATAATTCAATTAATGAAGAAAACTACATAAACCCCCGCTCAAAACTACTGCCCCATAGAGAACTGGAAAATCTGCTTGTCCGCTCCCACATTGGGTGTGTACCCGCCCCGACAACGCTACCGTTCGGCACAGTATTGGGGCAGCCGCTGGGCTATTCGGTAGCACAACCCGCCTTCCTTGCCTGCATGTCCGTAAGCAGAGCGTGCCGGTTACTTTCTTTAAATCAGTGACTTAATCCGGCTACACAGCAGTTGGCACACATCCTGCTTTTTTGCATCCGTGGATAATTGGATACAAAAATTCAAAAGGTGCTGCCGATGCAATTTGCCCCCGCTTACGTAGACCGCCAGCCCCTCACCGCCGAGGAGGAGGCCTACAACTTTCTGCTCGATGCCATTTGCGGTGGCCGCTACCGCAAGGGCGACCGGCTGATCGCCGAGGACATCGCCAGTGAAATCGGCATGAGCCGCATGCCGGTGCGTGAAGCGTTCCGCCGCCTGGATGCCCAGGGCCTGGTGACCCTGCGCCCCAACCGTGGCGCGATCGTCAGCGGCCTGGACATCGATGAATTGCACGAAGTCTTCGAAATGCGCAGCGCCCTCGAAGGCCTGGCAGTGCGTGTCGCGGTCGGCCGTATCGGCGAACGCCAACTGGCCGCCCTGGAGCGCATGCTCGACGAGATGGACGACTACCGCGACGAAAGCGCCGCCTGGGTCAGTCGCCACCGTGCCTTCCACGAATACCTGTGCAGCCTCAGCGGTCGCCCGCGCTTGATGAAGCAGATTTCGGCGCTCTATTCGCTGGTGGAAGCCCCCATGCGCCTGTGGTTGCAACACGGCGACAAACCCCTCAGCGCCCGCCAGGAACACGCGGTGATCCTCGCGGCCATCCGCGCCGGTGACGCCGCCCGCGCCGAAGCCGTGGTGCGCGAGCACATCGAAGGCACCGTGCCGGCGCTGATCCAGTTTTTGCAAACGGAACAATAATCAGAGGCGGGCCCAAGCCCGCCCGTGTTTTGACTTTGAGTCCTGCCCCGTTATTCAACGAACTGGAGTGTCTGGTCATGCATAAACGCCGCGCCTTGCTGGTGGCTCTCTCCCTCGGGCTCTGCACACCATGGGCCGTTGCCGCGCCCCAGGTGCCGGAGCGCTTGCAGAAAGTCGACAAACTCACCTACTGCTCGGGGATGGATTCACCACCCCTGGTGTCCTTCGATGAAACGCAGAAACCGCGCGGGTTGACCGTCGACCTGGGCCTGGAAATCGCCAGGCGCCTGGGCGACAAACAGGTGCAGTGGCGCGTGATCCCGTTCTCCGGCCTGGTGCCGGCGTTGCTCGCCCAGCAGTGCGACATGATCGTCGACCAACTGTTCGACAAGCCCGAGCGGCGCCAAGTGATCGACATCGTCAACTACATGTATTCCAGCCAGTCGGTGGTGGTGCCCAAGGGCAACCCCAAGGGCATCAAGACCCTGGATGACTTGTCCGCGCACAAGGTCGCGGTGCTCAACGGTTCCACCATCAAGACCCTGCTCGACACACAGAACGACAGCCTGACCAAAGCCGGCAAGCCGCCGATGAAACTGGTGGTGTACAACACCGACACCGATGCGTTCCAGGCCTTGCGCATCAACCAGGTCGACGCCTACGGCACCACTGTGGAAACCGCCGGCTACTACGCGGCGATGGCCCCCGACCTGTTCCAGGAAGGCGTGCCGGCGTTCAGTCGTATCCTCACCGGCCTGGGCATGCGCAAGGACGATCCACAGCTCACCGCCGCCGTGCAGCAGGTGATCAGCGACATGCGCAGCGACGGCAGCTACACGCAATTGCTGAACAAATGGCATGTCAGCAGCGACACACTCGACTGAGGTTTCCCGCAATGAACTTCAATTGGGATGTGTTCTGGCAGTACCTGTTGCAGCCCAGCGGGGTTTACCTCACCGGGCTCTGGCTGACCTGCCTGATCAGCGTGTTGGCTATGCTGCTGGGCTGCGTGCTGGGGTTGGCGGCGGCACTGTTGCGGCTGTCGAGGAACCCGCTGTTGCACCTGCCGGTACGCTTTTATGTGTGGCTGATGCGCGGCACGCCGCTGCTGGTGCAGATCGTGTTTCTGTACACGGCGCTGGCGGCGGGCGGGCTGTTCCGCTTCGAAGACATCGAGCTGTTCGGCCTGATCGTGCCCGGCAATATCCAGGCGGCCATCATCGCCCTGGGCCTCAACGAAGGTGCGTACATGGCCGAGATCATCCGTGCCGGCATCGGTGCGGTGGACAAGGGCCAGTACGAAGCCGGGCGTTCTCTGGGCATGGGTTTTGCCAAGCTGATGCGGCGCATCGTGCTGCCCCAGGCGTTCCGCGTGATCGTGCCGCCGCTGGGCAACGAGTTCAATGTGATGCTCAAGAACACCACCCTGGTCAGCGTGATCGGCGTGCAAGAGTTGCTGCTCAGCACGCAGATGGTCACCTCGGCGACGTTCCGTGTGTTCGAGTTGTACCTGGTGGTTGCTATCTACTTCCTGATGCTCACCACCCTGTGGGGCTTCTTCCAGCGCTGGCTGGAGGCGCGCTTCGGCCAGTCCGACCGGCCATCCGGGCCACCGCCCGCGTCCAGCCGCATGTTCGGGCGCAGCACCTTGAAACTGCTGAGGGGACGCTGACCATGGCGCATAAAAGTGAAGAACTGATCATCGAAGCCCAGGACCTGCACAAGTCGTTCGGCGACCTGCAGATCCTCAAGGGCATCTCCTTGAACGTGCGGCGCGGTGAAGTGGTGGTGTTGATCGGCGCCTCGGGCTCGGGCAAGACCACCTTTATCCGCTGCATCAACCTGCTCGAAGACATCCAGGGCGGACGCATCCGCGTCAACGGCCGCGCCATGGGCTATCGCGAACGCAGCGACGGCAGCCTGGTGCGCGACTCAGAACGCAACATCGCCCGCCAGCGCCGCGACATCGGCATGGTGTTCCAGCGCTTCAATCTGTTCCCGCACATGACCGCGCTGGAAAACATCATCGAAGCGCCGATCCACGTGCTCGGCACCCCGCGTGCCGAAGCCCTCGAGCAGGCCCGTGGCTTGCTGGCGCGGGTCGGCCTGGCGGACAAGGCCAGTCACTACCCGTCGATGCTTTCCGGCGGCCAGCAACAACGCGTGGCGATTGCCCGTGCGCTGGCGATGAAACCCCAGGCCATGCTGTTCGACGAGCCCACCAGCGCCCTCGACCCGGAAACCGTCGGCGAAGTGCTGCAAGTGATGAAGGAGTTGGCCGAGGAGGGCATGACCATGGTGGTGGTCACCCACGAAATGGGATTTGCCCGTGAAGTGGCCGACCGCGTGGTGGTGCTCGACCAGGGCGAACTGATCGAACAGGGGCCGCCGGAACAGATTTTCAGCCACCCCAGCCACCCGCGGACCCAAGCGTTTCTCAGCCGCGTGTTATGACTTCAAACCTTGTGTGGAAGAGCCTTTGCCATGTTGAATTTTTCTGCTCACGAGTACCCCTATCCGTCGCAACGCCAGAGTGTGTTCGCCAGGCGCGGCATGGTCGCTGCCTCCCAGCCGCTGGCGGCCCAGGCCGGTATCGAAATCATGCAACAGGGCGGCAATGCCATCGACGCGGCGATTGCCACGGCGGCGGCGTTGACCGTGGTTGAGCCCACCGGCTGCGGCCTGGGCGGCGATGCGTTTGCATTGGTGTGGTGCAAGGGCCAGTTGCACGGCCTGAACGGCAACGGCCATGCGCCGGCGGCCTTGAGCGTCGAGGCGGTCAAGGCGGCAGGGCATGAGCAGATGCCGTTGTACGGCTGGACCCCGGTCACCGTACCCGGTTGCCCGTCGGCCTGGGCCGAGCTGTCACAACGCTTCGGCAAGCTGGCGTTTGCCGCGTTGCTGCAACCGGCCATTCGCCTGGCGCGTGACGGTTTCCCGCTGTCGCCGGTGGTCGCCCAGCAATGGCAGAGCGCGCTGGACGAATTCAGCCCCCATCGCGACGCCGTGCTGGACGCCTGGTTCGACACCTTCCTGATCGATGGCCGCGCACCCCGGGCGGGGGAGATTTTCCGCAACCCGGCCCAGGCGCGCACCCTCGAGGAACTTGCTGCCAGCCGTTGCGAAAGCCTGTATCGCGGCGCCTTGGCTGCGCGTCTCGATGCACATTCCAGGGCCACGGGCGGCTACCTGCGCGCCACCGATCTGCAAGACTACCGCGCCCAGTGGGTCGAACCGATCCACATCAACTACCGCGGCGTCGACGTCTGGGAAATCCCCCCCAGCGGCCAGGGCCTGGTGGCCTTGATGGCGCTGAAAATCCTCGAAGGCTTCAGCTTCGATCACCGCGACAGCCAACAGACCTGGCACCGCCAGTTGGAGGCGATGAAACTCGCCTACAGCGACGGCCTGCACTACATCACCGACCCGCTGCACATGCGCGTGGCCGTTGCGGATCTGCTCAGCGACGACTACAGCCGCCGCCGCCGCGCCCAGATCAGTGAACACGCCCAGCCGCCCAAACCGGGCGATCCTCATGCCAGTGGCACGGTGTACCTGGCCACGGCGGATGCCGAAGGCAACATGGTCTCGTTCATCCAAAGCAACTACCACGGCTTCGGCTCCGGCGTGGTGCTGCCCGACAGCGGCATCGCATTGCAGAACCGTGGGCAGGAATTCAGCCTCGACCCGGCCCACGCCAACTGCCTGGCACCGGGCAAAAAAACCTTCCACACCATCATCCCCGGCTTCCTCACCAAAGACGGCGAGGCTCTCGGGCCGTTTGGCGTGATGGGCGGCTACATGCAGCCCCAGGGGCATGTGCAGATGGTGATGAACCTCGTGGATTTCGGCCTCAACCCGCAAGCCGCCCTGGACGCGCCGCGCTGGCAATGGCTGGGCGAGATGAAGGTCGGTATCGAACAAGGCGCTTCCCGCGACCTGGCCAATGCCCTGGCGCGGCGGGGGCATCAGGTGCAAATCGCCAGCGACCTCACCGATTACGGGCGCGGGCAGATCATCCTGCGTGATCCGGTCAGCGGCGTGCTATGCGGTGGCACCGAGCCGAGGGCCGACTCCCATATCGCCCTCTGGTGACCCCCGACGACCTGTAGTGAGCGGGCTTGCCCGCGCTGGGTGGCGAAGCCGCCCCAAATCGGTCTCTGGTGCCCCCCGACGACCTTGTAGTGAGCGGGCTTGCCCCGCGCTGGGGGGCGAAGCCGCCCTAAACCCAGGCGCCGCGGTGTATCAGAAAGACCGAGGCGCGTGGATTTGGGGCGGCTTCGCCCCCCAGCGCGGGGCAAGCCCGCTCACTACATAGGGCGCGCGCTAACACAGCGAGGTATTTGGCGCGGGCTGAAAAATAATTCAAATAGTCTGTCCCTTTTTTTCGCGTCACCGGTCATTTGAGGTAAGTGCACATCATCGAGAGCTTCCTTCAATGCCCGTAGTCCGCCCCTTGCTCAACCTGAGCCTGCTGCTGAGCCTCAGCGCCGGCCCGCTATTCGCCACTGTCAGCTACGCCGACGACGCCCGCCGCAGTTACCAGGTGCCCGCCGGTAGCCTGAGCGCGGCGCTTACCCGGTTTGCCGGGCTGGCGGGGGTCAACCTGTCGGTGGACCCGGCACTTGTCAGCGGGCGCAGCAGCAGTGGCTTGTCCGGCGAGTTTGCCGTGGAGGAGGGCTTCGCACGCCTGCTGCAAGGTTCCGGCCTGCAACTGCAACCCGTCGGCGATTCAGCCTACATGCTCATCCCGGCACCGGATGGCAGCAGCCTGGAACTGGCCCCGACCTCGATCCTCGGCACCACCGGCCTGTACGACGGCGACACCTACGCCGGTGGCCAAGTGGCGCGGCGTGGCGCCCAGGGCATTCTCGGTACGCGGGACTTCATGGAAACCCCGTTCAGCATCACCACCTACACCGCCGACGCGGTGAAGAACCAGCAAGCACGCACCCTGGGCGAACTGATCGCCAGCGACCCATCGGTACGCGCCACCAACCCGGCCGGTGGGCGCTACGAGCAATTCACCATCCGCGGCTTCAGCCTGTTCAACAGTGATGTGTCCTATAACGGCCTGTACGGCGTGCTGCCGACCTACAGCATTGATATGGAAATGGCCGACCGCGTCGACATCTTCAAAGGCCCGACCCAGTTGATCAACGGCATCTCGCCCCGTGGCAGCGTGGGCGGTGGGATCAACGTAGTGCCCAAGCGCGCCACCGACAAGGACATCACCTCGTTCACCGGCACCTGGGCTTCCGAAAGCCAGGCGGGCGGTGCAGTGGATGTGGGCCGGCGGTTTGGCGAGGACAACAAATTCGGCATCCGCTTCAACGGCGTGAAGCAGTCCGGCGACACCGAATGGGATCACCAGAGCGTCGACCGTGAAATGGCCGTGCTCGGCCTGGATTTCCGTGGCGAGCGCCTGCGCCTTTCCACCGACATCGGCCACACCGAGCGCGACACCGACGCCCCCCAGGAACGCGTGCAAGTCGCTGCCGCCGCGCCGGTGCCCAGCGCCAACGATGTGCGCCGCAACTATGCGCAATCCTGGAGCAAGGCGCGCACCAACGACACCTTTGGCACGGTCAACGGCGAGTACGACCTCAGCGACAACGTGATGCTCTACGGCGGCTTCGGTGCGCGTAAAAGCAACCATGACTTCCTGCGTCACGCGGTCTCCGTCACTAACGCCGCCGGTGATTTCAGTGTGCTGCCCCGTGACTTCACCCGCGATGAAAATGTGCGCACCTACACGGCGGGCGTGCGCAACTGGTTCCATACCGGGCCGGTGAGCCATGAGGTCAACCTGGCCGCCAGCTACTTCGACATGGATTTCACCAACGGCGGCGCGCGGTACGCGACGGCCTCCAGCAACCTCTACAACCCGGTGCAGACCCCGACACCGTCCACGGCCACGCGCCAGGACGCCAAGGTCTATACCGAGAACAAATTCAGCGGCGTGGCCTTGTCCGACACCCTGGGCTTCTTTGACGACCGCCTGCTGCTGACCCTCGGCGCACGCTGGCAGCGGGTCAAGGTGACTGACTGGAGCAACGGCGTCAAAGGCAAGACCGGCTACGACGAAGAAAAGGTCTCGCCCTCCGGCGGCCTGCTGTTCAAGGCCACCGACCGGTTGTCGCTGTACGCCAACTACATGGAAGGCCTGAGCCAGGGCAAGATCGCGCCGACCACATCGCGCAACAGCGACGAGATCTTCCCGCCGTTCATCAGCCGCCAGGTCGAAGTCGGGGCCAAATACGACGCCGGTGCCGTCGCCGTGACGGCAGCGGTGTTCCGCATCAAGCAACCGGCCTATGAAACCAACGCCACCACGCGGCTGTTCGGGCCCAACGGCAAGCGCGAGAACACCGGTGCAGAACTGAGTGTGTTCGGCGAACCGCTCAAGGGTGTGCGTTTGCTTGGCGGCGTGATGTACATCGACAGCAAACTCAAAGACACCACCAACGGCGCCTGGGACGGCAACCGCGCCCCGGCCACCCCCAAATACAACGTCAACCTTGGCGCCGAGTGGGATGTGCCGGGCCTGGAAGGCTTGACCCTGACCAGCCGCGGCATCCACTCCAGCTCGCAGTACCTGGACCAATCCAACGTCAAGGAAATCGACGCCTGGAACCGCATCGACGTGGGCGCGCGGTATGCCTTCAAAGTGGACGACAAACACGTGACCCTGCGCGCAAACGTGGAAAACGTCGCGGATAAACGCTACTGGAGCTCGGCCGGTGCATCGGACGACAGCGAGCCAGGCCTGACATTGGCGACACCGCGCACCTACCTGTTCTCGGCCACTGTCGATTTCTAACGGGTGCACACCCATCGACATGTGGGAGCGGGCTTGCTCGCGAAAGCGGAGTGTCAGTCACAACATGTATTGGCTGATCCACCGCATTCGCGAGCAAGCCCGCTCCCACAGGTTGATTTCAGTTGTTCTCTATGGCTTTTTTCACGTCGATGGATTTGGGCAACAGGTGGTTCTGGTAGAACAGATCCGCCGTCGCCTGCTGCGCCTGGAGGATCTTCTCGTCAATCGGCAGGATCGGCGAAGGCGGGCGATTGTCCATGTACCGCGCGATCACGTTCTCAGGCAGGCCCATAAAGCCGGTCAGCACTTTCAGACTGTCTTTGCGATGGCTGCGTGTCAGCGCTTCGGCGGCGCTGAGCTCATTCAATAAATCATGCACGAACGCGCCATTCGCCTTGGCATACTCGCGCCGTGCGGTATACACCGGCCCCGACAACCCCAACCCCTCGCCGTTGGCCAGCACATGGCTCGGGCTCTGGCTCAGCGCCAGGGACGAGTAGGGTTCCCAGATCGCCCAGGCATCCACGCTGCCTTGTTCGAACGCGGCACGCGCGTCGGCCGGCGGCAGGTACACCGGCTGGATGTCCTTGTAGCTCAGCCCGGCCTTGTTCAGTGCACGCAGGATCAGGTTGTGGGAGCTGGAGCCTTTCTGGAACGCGACTTTCTTGCCCTTGAGGTCCGCCACCGAATGCAGCGGGCTGTCGTCTCGCACCAGGATGGTTTCCGCACTGGGCTTGGGCGGTTCGGCGCCGATATAGACCAGATCGGCGCCCGCCGCCTGGGCGAACAACGGCGGGATGTCGCCGGTGGAGCCCACATCCAGCGCGCCAACGTTGAGCGCTTCGAGCATCTGCGGGCCAGCGGGGAATTCGATCCACTTCACGGCGGTCTGTGGGAAGCGTTTTTCCAGCAGGCCGTGTTCCTTGGCCAGCACCAGGGCGATGGAGCCTTTCTGATAGCCGATGCGCAGGGTGGCAGGGTCGGCGGCCAGGGCGGTCTGGGTCACGGCCAGCAAGGCCAGCAGCAGGGCGGGAATTTTCATGCGTGGTCCTTTTTGAAACGGTTTTCAGGGCGTGCCAAACCGAGGTTTTCCCGCAAGGTCGTGCCGCTGTATTCGCTGCGGAACAGGCCGCGTCGTTGCAGCTCGGGCACCACCCATTGGGCGAAATCCTCCAGCCCGCCGGGCAGGTGTGGCACCAGGATATTGAAGCCATCGGCGGCGCCGTTTTCGAACCAGCGTTGCAGCTCATCAGCGATCTGCGTGGGGGTGCCGATCAGGCTGTAGTGCCCGCGACCACCGGCGATCCGTCGGCCCAACTGGGCCAGCGTGAGGTTTTCGCGCAACGCCAGGTCACTGAGCAACTGCTGGCGGCTGCGCTGCCCGCTGTCGGTCAGTGGCAGCTCCGGCAGCGGGCCATCCAGCGGGTAGCCGGACAGGTCGAAGTTACCGAGCATGCGCCCAAGCAACGCGACGCCGACTTCGGGCTCGACCAAATCCTGGAACGTCTCGAACTTGGCCTGCGCCTCCGCCTCGGTCTGCCCAACCACCACAAACACGCCGGGCATGATCTTCAGCGAGTCGGCCTCACGTGCGTATTGCGCCAGGCGCCCCTTGAGATCGGCATAAAACCCCTGGGCATTTTCCAGCGAGGTCTGTGCGGTAAATACCACCTCGGCGGTTTGCGCCGCCAGGTCACGACCGGCCTCGGAAGAGCCGGCCTGTACGATCACCGGCTGGCCTTGAGGCGAGCGGGCCACGTTCAGCGGGCCCTTGACGCTGAAGTGTTCGCCCACATGCTCCAGCACATGCAGTTTGGCCGGGTCGTAGTAGTTGCCGCTGGCCTTGTCGCGCCCGAAGGCGTCGTCTTCCCAGCTGTCCCACAATCCGGTCACCACCTGATGAAACTCGCGGGCGCGGCTGTAGCGCTCGGCGTGGCCGAGGTGTTCGTCGCGGCCGAAATTCTGCGCCTCGGCGGCGGCGTCCGAGGTCACCAGGTTCCAGCCCGCACGCCCGCCGGACAGGTGATCCAGTGAGGCGAATTTGCGCGCCACATGGTACGGCTCGTTGTAGGTGGTGGTCGCCGTGGCGATCAGGCCGATATGCTCGGTCACCGCGCTCAGCGCCGAGAGCAAGGTCAGTGGTTCGAAATGATCCGAGCGCGCCATGTGGCTGGCAATCGCGCCGGTGGCCGCCGCCACGCTGTCGGCGACGAACAGCGCATCGAACTTCGCCGCTTCGGCGACCCGCGCCAGGTGTTTGTACTGGGCGAAATCCAGCCCGGCATTCGCCGGAACATCCGGGTGACGCCAGGCGGTGACGTGGTGCCCGGTGGCCATGAGGAAAGCGCCGAGTTTGAGTTGACGGCTCATGCTAGAAATCCTTGCGCAGTTGCACGCCGAAGTAACGTTCATCGTCACGGGGCACGGCGCGGTAAATGTAGTTGCCGCCGCTGGCGAGCATCGGCGAATAGGACTTGTCGGCGAGGTTCTTGGCCAGCAGGGCGACGCGCCAGCCGTTGCTGTAGTCGGCCAGGGCGACGCTGGCGTTCCAGATGCCGTAGGCGCCTTGTTTGGTGTCGACGTTCTGGCTGATGTCGTACTGCACTTCGCTCTGCCAGCTGTAGTCGGTGCCCAGCTCGATGTCGAGGCCGTTATCCAGCGGGATGCTGTAGTCGGCGCGCACGTAGCTTCTCCAGTCCGGGCTGTACGGCAGTGGCTTGCCATTCACGTTGCAGGTTGCCGCTGCACCCGCCGGGCAGGCGAACTCGTCGATGCGCGCGCGGGTATAGGCCAGGGCGCCGGAGAGCTTGAGTTGCTGGGTGGCCTGCAAGGCGTAATCCAGCTCGACGCCTTCGGTGCTGACGCTGCCGGCGTTGATCAAACGGGTCACCACTTGGCCGGCGACGGTGTCGAAGAAGTTCGCCTGGTAGTTGTCGTAGTCGCTGTGGAACACCGCGAGGTTGGTGGTCAGGCGGTTGTTCCAGGCGCTGGCCTTGATCCCGGCTTCCCAGGTGTTGGAGGTCTCGGGCTTGAGCGCGTCGGTGTCACGCGGTTGCATGTTGAAGAACACGTTGTAGGCCGGGCCTTTGTAGCCGCGCGAGTAGGTCAGGTAGCTGGTGACGGTATCGCTGATGTCGTACTGCACGCCCAGGCGCCCTGACCAACCGTCTTCATCCACCGAGCCGGAGCTGGAGGTGGCCGGTTGAATCCCGCTGACCGTGGTGGCCGAGGTGGAGACGCGGCGGTGATCGTATTTCAGCTCGTCGTGGGTGTAGCGCAGGCCGGCGATGCCGCGAAAGCGTGAGGTGAAGTTCAGCGTGGTCTCGCCGAACACCGCGTAGCTGTCGTTGGTGGTGCTGTAGTCGGCAATGCCACGGTCGGTGCGCGTGGTGGTGGTCAACGTGCGCTGGTAGGTTTCTTCATCCTTGCCGTGCATGTAGAACAGGCCGCCGACGTACTCCAGCCATTCACCTTTGGGCGAGGCCAGGCGCAGCTCCTGGGAGTACTGGTTGAACTCCAGTTGGCCCTTGTCGGCGGTGCCGGGGAACGCGGCGGTCACCGTGCCGAGACGGTCGCCATCCTGGTACTGGGTGTTGTCCCAGCCGCGCCAGGCGGTGATCGAGGTCAGGGTGTAGTCGCCGAGGTTCCAGTCCAGTTGGGCCGACAGGCCTTTGTTGGTGTCTTCGACATGGCTGCGGGTGTCGGTGTTGATGTCGCGGTTGTCGCTGGAGGCGCGCACCGGGCCCAGGGCGTTGGCGAACGCCGGGGTCAGGGACTTGCTGACCACGCCGTTCGGTGCATCGTCGTGGGACTGCATGTAGTCGGCGATCAGGGTCAGTTTCACGGCGTCGTTGGGGGTGAACTCCAACTTGCCGCGAATGCCCTTGTGGTTGTAGCCGTTGACTTCCTGGCCGTTGTGCTGGTTGTCGACGTTGCCGTCATAGCTGCCGAACAAGGTGCTGACCGAGCCCTTGAGCACATCTGGGACAAGGCTGCCGCCGATGCCGAAACGGCTGCGGCTTTCGTTGCCGCTGTAGTAGGACTGGTCGATATAGCCGTGGGTCTCGGCGGTCGGCGCCTTGCTGGTGATGTTGAGTACCCCGGCCGAGGCATTCTTGCCGAACAGCGTGCCTTGGGGCCCGCGCAGTACTTCGATGCGTTCCAGGTCGAGCAGGTCGAGGGTGGCCTGGCCGGGACGGGCGTAGACCACGCCGTCGATCACCGTGGCCACCGTCGGCTCGACGCCGGGGGAGGTGGAGATGGTGCCCACGCCGCGCACGAACAGCGAAGTGTCCTTGTTCGACGCGCCGGTGCGGAAGTTCAGCGACGGCACCTGTTGCGCGATGCTCGCCACGCCGTTGCGGTTGTCGCGCTCCAGTTGCTCGCCGTCCAGCACCGAGACCGCCACCGGGACTTTTTGCAGCGATTCTTCGCGGCGGGTGGCGGTGACGGTCACGGATTTGAGCGTCGGTTCCTGCTCATCGGCCGCAAAGGCGCCGGGCACCGGGAGTGCCGTAAGACCAGCGAGAAACAGTAGATGGGTATGCCGTGGGAAGTGATACATGCTGTGCCCGCTCGAAAAAAATGCCCTGAACCGCTGCTGTTGCGCAACCTGCAGCGCCTGTGAATTCGTCTTTGGCATTCGCTCGAGCGAGTAGCAGACAACGCGCTTTGTTAGCGCTAACATCGGCATTATTGGTGGGGCTGATTTAGAACGTCAAATACTGAAAAATTAGTCCTATATGCCTTTTGGTTTCTAGCAGGATTTCCCCGTGAGCGAAGACAAACCGCGCAAACGCCGTGGCGCCGGACGCGTCACCCTCAACACCGTGGCGCGCCAGGCCGGGGTGTCGGCGATTACCGTGTCGCGTTACTTCAACCAGCCGGAGCAGGTTTCGCCAGAGCGCCGCGAGCGCATTGCCGCGGTGGTGGCCGAGTTGGGTTACGTGCCCAACCTGGTCGCTGGCGGGCTGGCGTCGGCGCGGGGGCGGATCGTGGCGATGGTGATCCCGAACATCTCCGGGCCGATTTTTGCCAATACGATCCAGGGCTTCAGCGACACCCTCAGTCGCCACGGGTATCAGCTGTTGCTGGCGTCGAGTTACTTCAGCGCCGAACAGGAAGAAAGCGCGGTGCGCGCGTTTCTCGGCTGGTCGCCGGCAGCGCTGGTGTTGACCAGCCGTTTCCACAGCGCGGCCACCGAAAAGATGATCGCCGACGCCGACATCCCGGTGGTGGAAACCTGGGACTACGTGCCCAAGCGTGAGCCGTTGCAGATCGGCTTTTCCCACTACGCGGTGGGCGTCACGGCCGCGCGCTACCTGCATGCCCAGGGCTACCGGCGCATCGCCTTCGTGCACAACAGTGTGGCGGGGGATTTCAGCGCGATGGAACGGGGCGAGGGGTTTGCCGCGACGCTGAGCGAACTGGGCGTGCAGCCCTGGACCTTCGCCCCCGACGCCGGCCTTGCACCGTTCGAAGCGGGCAAGCAGGCGATGCAAGTGCTGATGAGTCACGCCACGCCGCCCGATGGGATTTTCTTCGCCAATGACAACCTCGCCGCCGGAGGCTTGCTGGCGGGGCAACGCGCCGGGCTGAGAATCCCCGAGGACTGCGCCGTGCTGGGGTTTGGCGACTACCCTTTCGCCGAAATGCTGCTGCCGAGCCTCAGCACCATCAAGCCACCCGCGCTGGAGATCGGTGTACTCGCCGCCACCCGCGTGCTGGAAAGCCTGGGTGTGCTGCCGCTGGAGGATGAGGTACAACGGTTGAACCTGTTGGACTGCCGCCTGATCGAACGGGAAAGCTCAAGGACGCTGCCATGACCGAACCCACGCCCAAGACCCGTCGCGCGCCCAAGGGCGAAAAACGTCGCGAAGAACTGCTGGACGCGGCCTTGCAGGTGTTTTCCCTGGAAGGCTACAGCGGTGCCTCGATGGCCCAGGTGGCGGCGATCGTCGGTATCTCCGTGGCCGGCTTGCTGCATCACTTTCCCAGCAAGATCTCGTTGTTGATGGGCGTGCTGCAACGGCGCGACGAGGTCAATCAGCGGATTGCCGATCAAGTGCGTGCGGAGAAATCGTTGTCCGGCTTGCTCGGCAGCTTGCGGGCGATCAACCGTTCGAATGCCACGGCACCGGGGGTGGTGCGTGCGTTTACCATCTTGAATGCCGAGAGCCTGTTGGATTCCCACCCGGCGTGGGGCTGGTTCCAGGCGCGCTACACGGCGATTCACCAACGCATGCAGGGGCAGTTCGCCGAACTGGTGGCGATGGGGGAGGTGCGCGGGGACGTGGATCTGGCCGGGCTGGTGGAAGAGATCCTGGCCATGATGGATGGCTTGCAGATCCAGTGGCTGCGGTTTCCCGAGCAGGTGGACCTGGTGGCGCGCTTTGACAGCTACATCGCCCGTGTCGAGGCCGCGATCAGACCCTGATATCAGCTGATGTATGGAGATCAAAATGTGGGAGTGGGCTTGCTCGCGAAAGCGGTGGGTCAGTCCCCTTATGCGGTGAAGGACACTCCGTATTCGCGAGCAAGCCCGCTCCCACAAAAAAGCAACCGTGCTTAGGGATCAGTTACCGGCAGCGCTGCCTTGTGCGCTGTCGTCGCTCATGTCATAGCCGTCGCCTGCACTGGTGTCGCTGTCATCATTTTCATTCTGATGCAGCACCCCGCCGGTCTTCACCTGGGGCAATTCACGCAGTGTCGAGTTCAGCGCCGAGCGCGGCAGCGGGTTACTGGTGGTGGTCGACAGTTCCTGGCGGAACGGGTTGACCAGCTTGGCGTTCAGGCGGATGTCCTGGGAGGACGCGCCCACCGACAGGTTGAAGCTGTCGGCATCCACTACCCATTGCTTGCTCTTGACGTCGTAGTAGGCCAGCGAGCGGTCGTTGAGTTCGATGGTCACGCGCTTGCTCTCGCCCGGCTTCAAGAACACCTTCTTGTAGCCCTTGAGCTCCTTGAGCGCGCGCTCGACTTTCGGATGGTTCTGGCCCACATACAGCTCGGCGACTTCCGCCCCCGCGACCTTGCCGGTGTTGGACAGGTCGAACGACACCTTGATCGGCGCACCCGCCACCGCGACGCCAGGGGTCACGCTGATGTTGCTGTAGCCGAAGGTGGTGTACGACAAGCCATAGCCGAATGGGTACAGCGGCTTGATGCCTTTCTTCTCATAACCGCGGTAGCCGAGGAACAGGTCGTCCTTGTAGCTCATCTCGGCCAGGGTTTCCTGGTTGTCGAATCTCGGGAAGGTCGCGTAGATCGGGTTGTCTTCGATGTTGCGCTCGATGCTGATCGGCAGCTTGGCCGACGGGTTGACCTTGCCCAGCAGGATCTCCGCCAACGCCTGGCCGCCGTTCTGCCCAGGGTAGAACGCATGCAGCGCCGCCGGCACCTGGTCGATCCAGTCGCTCATCTTCAAGCCAGTGCCGCCGTGCAGGGTCACCACGGTGTGCGGGTTGACCTTGGCGATGCTCTGGATCAACTGGCTCTGGAACTCCGGCAAATCGAAGCTGTGGTCGAAACCTTCACCCTCGTATTCATTGCTGTTGCCGGCCGCCACCAGGACCGCGTCGTACTGCGCCAGATCCTTTGGTGCCACCAGCGAGGCCCAACTCATCTGCACGCCCACCAGGCCGCCCATGGTCGAGAGGTAGCCGTTGCGGCGCGAGTATTCGAGCTTGATGTCCACCGCTTTGCCCGCTTGCAGGTTGACCTTGGCGAACACCGGAATGGTCGGCGGGATGCTGTTGTTCGGCAGGGGTTTGCCGTCACCGTTGTCGAGGATCTTCTTGCCGTCCACATACAGGCGCACGGCCCCGTCGGCGCGGATCTTGAACACCTGTTCGCCACTGACCGTTGGCGTGACCTGGCCGCTGTAGCGGATCGAGGTGGCGGCGGTGTCGCCGTTGACCGGTAGGCTGTCGGTGGACCAGTCCAGATCGACGTGGGTGTCGGTGCGGCTGGCAGCCGCGTCGCCGGACCAGTTGGTGTTGCTGAAGAACTCGGTCTGCAAGCCCTTGACGCGGTTGCCGGCGCTGTCGGTGTGGGTCCAGACCGAGGCGCTCGGGTCCAGGGACAGGCCGTCGATAAACTCGACCTTGGCGCCCTGAGCCAATTGCTGCAAGCCGCTCAGCTCGCTGATGTAGTTGGCCGCCATCACGTTGGCACTGCCGAAACCGGTCGGCGGCGCATACTTGGCGAGGTTGCCGACCACGGCGATGCGCTTGGCTTTCTTGGCATCCAGTGGCAGCAGATTGGCCTGGTTTTTCAGCAGCACGATGCCTTCGCGTGCGGCATTCAGGGCCACGCGGTTGCTGGTGGCGCTGTTCATGTTGTGGTTGGTCAGCGGTGCCTTGCTGTCGAACTTGTACAGGTAGACCTGCTTGAGGATGCGCCGCACCTTGTCATCCAGGGTCGCGCCGCTCAGCTCGCCGCTGTCCAGGAACGGCTTGAGCACGGTGCTGTTCATCTGGTAGCCCATCATGTCCAGGTCGGTGCCGGCCTGGGCGGCGGGCAGGCCGTTGACCACGGCGTTGTAGTCACTCTGCACAAAGCCCGGGTAGCCCCATTCGGTCTTGAGGATGTCGTGGATCAGGTGTGAGTTCTCGCAGGCGAACTCGCCGTTCACCTTCTGGAACGCGCACATCATCATCGCCACCTTGCTGTTCTTCGAGGCGGACTCGAACGGTGGCAAGGTCATCTCGCGCAACACGCGCTCGCTGATGATTTCATCGAGGTGGAAGCGGTTGCTTTCCTGGTCGTTGGCCGCGTAGTGCTTGGCGTTGGCCCACACCCCGCGCGATTGAATGCCGTTGATCAACGCCGGACCGAGGCTGGCACCAAGGAACGGATCTTCACCGGACAGGTACTCGAACGCCCGCCCGCTGTAGGGCATGCGGTACAGGTTCACGCCAGGCCCGGTGACGAACTGGTAACCGCCGCTGGCCGTGTCGTAGCCCAGGGCGCGGCCCAGGTCGATGGCGCGACGCGGGTTCCAGCTGGCCGCCAGGTTCGGCCCGGACGGGTACACCACGCCTTGGGCATTGCCTTCGCTGGTGTAACGCACGCCGACGCCGCCATCGGCACCGTGAATCTGCGGCACGCCGTACTGGCTCAGCGGCTTCACATCCCAGCCACCGATGCCGCCGATGTAGGCGAGTTTTTCTTCCGTGGTCATCTTCGCCAGGGTCTTGTCTGCCGCCTTTTCGGCACGGCTGACCATGCCTTCATTCAGCGCCGGGCTGGTCGCCGCGTGCGCGTGGGACACGGCCAGCGCCAGCAGGGCGAACGCCGACTGCGCACCGATCATCTTGCGTTTATTCATGGGGTTTCTCCGAACAGCGGTGTGTTGAAAATAGGGCGTGGAGACGTGCGTCGCATACAGCACGCTCGTCACTTTTTTACGGGCAATAGTTCGCCTTGATCGCAATGTTTAACCGATGGCTAATTGCAATTACTTGGCGGATTTCGCAGTTTTATAAGTTTAATAATTGTATTAATTATTGTTGTGGGTGATGTCTTGGTGATATTGCGGGATGGCATTTTGAATCGCAGAAACGCCATAATTAAGGCAATTCTTGCGGTTATATGTCAAACAAAAGCTATTTTTTGCGTGAAATAAGAAATATTTCATTACGATTTTGAACTAAGGCTAAACCTACCAGTCGATTGGTTTAAGAAAATAGATGCGGCAATGGCGAACTAGTGGCTTTGCGCGGTAGTTCTAAAAGGCCATGTTTTATACGTGCTGTCATATACAACGCTTTGGTGTAGGGTCTTGAGCCGATTCAAGACGCCATTCGAGCAAATCGCTGTTTTTTGATCTGGAGAAAATCGATGAAAGTATCCCTGTTGAGTGCCGGTGTAGTCCTGGGTGTTGTACTGAGTGGCGCGGCCATGGCGGCTGAATCCACCGATGCCGATGCCAAGTCCGGCGCCACCGATTCCACGGTGATCACCCAGGCCCATGACGCCAAGGCGGTCAAAAAGCAGAAGGCCGAAACCACTCGCGGCGGTCGCCCGCTGAATGGCCAGCAGGTCGCGCCGAAGGCCTCTAACTAACGGCTTGCGCCCCTCTCTTTGTGGGAGCGGGCCCGCTCCCCCCCCCCCACAAGGGTTTTTACCTAGTCCCTCAGATAGCTGCTCATGCCAAGTCCCGCAACGCCCATCGATGCCTGCCAGATGCCCATCCCGACCACCGAACAGGTGTGCGCCTGGCTGATGCAGCACGCCGGTTTGAAAACCGTCGACCTGGAGCGTGCCCGGCGTTTGTCCCAGGAGTCTGACGAGGCCGGGTTGCTCAGCCTGTTGACCCGCCTGGGGCTGGTCTCCGAAGTCGAGTTGGCCAAGGCCTGGGCCGACTTGATCGGCGCGCCGCTGTTGCTCGCCGATGCCGCGCCACCGTTGCTGGACCCGTTGCCCAGCGTGACCGAACGCTTCATGCGCCACTACCAGGTGGTGCCGGTGGGGTGGCGCGATGACGGCTTGCGCGTGCTGGCCGCCAACCCGGCGCAGGCGTACCCGTTCCAGGCGCTGGCCTATGCCTGTGGGGTGCCGATCTGGCTGGCCATCGGCCCGCGCAATGAAGTCGACACCCTGATCGAGCGCTACTACGGCCAGGGCCGTTCGGCCATGGGCACCCTGATCGAGAACCTCGACGAGCAGGGTGGCGCGCTGGAAGACATCGAACACCTCAAGGACATGGCCTCCGAAGCGCCGGTAATCCGCCTGGTCAACCTGATCCTGCAACGCGCCGTGGAACATCGGGCGTCGGACATTCATATCGAACCCTTCGAAAACCAGTTGCAGGTGCGCTACCGCATCGACGGCGTGTTGCACGAGGCCGAAGCGCCGCCGTCCAGCTCCTCGGCGGCGGTGATTTCACGGGTGAAGATCATGGCGCGCCTGGACATTGCCGAGCGCCGCCTGCCCCAGGACGGGCGCATCATGCTGCGCATCCAGGGCAAGGAGCTGGATTTGCGGGTGTCCACGGTGCCCACCAGTTTTGGCGAATCGGTGGTGATGCGCCTGCTCGACCGCCAGACCGTGCAGTTCGATTTCCAGAGCCTGGGTTTCGACGGCCAGCGTCTCGACGCGTTTTTGCAGGTGCTGGAACGACCCCACGGCATCCTGCTGGTCACCGGGCCGACCGGCTCGGGCAAGACCACCACGCTGTACACCGCGTTGTCGCGGCTCAACACCGCCGAACGCAAGATCATCACCGTCGAAGACCCGGTGGAATACCAGCTCGAAGGCATCAACCAGATCCAGGTCAAGCCCGCCATCGGCCTGGATTTCGCCGCAGCCCTGCGCTCCATCGTGCGCCAGGACCCGGACGTGATCATGATCGGCGAGATCCGTGACCTGGAGACCTGCCGCATCGCGATCCAGTCGTCGCTGACCGGCCACCTGGTGCTGTCGACGCTGCACACCAACAGCGCGGCGGCGAGTATCACGCGGCTGCTCGACATGGGCGTGGAAAGCTACCTGATAGCCTCGACGGTCAACGGCATCCTCGCCCAGCGCCTGGTCCGCCGTCTCGACCCGGCCACCCGCGAAGCCTTTGACGCACCGCCCGAATTGATCGCCGAACACGGCCTGGATCGCTTTACCGATGCGCGTCCGATCCGGCTTTACCGCCCGCGTGCCGATGCGCCCGGCGGCGGTTACCACGGGCGCAGTGCAATCACCGAATTGCTGGTGATGAACGACGAACTGCGCAGCCTGCTGATGCGCCAGGCCGACGCCGCCACCCTTGAACACGCCGCGCGCCGCAGCGGCCTGCGCACCCTGCATGAAGAGGGTCTGCGCCAAGCCGTGGCGGGCGTGACCTCGCTGGAAGAAGTGCTGCGCGTCACGCGGGGCGACGGCACATGAGCCTGTTCAAATACCGCGCCCTCGACAGCCAGGGCGCTGCGCAAAACGGCACCCTCGACGCCAAGGACCAGGCCGCTGCCGTCGCCGCCCTGCACAAGCGCGGCCTGCTGTTGTTGCAGATTGCGCCGGCGGGCAGCCAGGGCCTGCGGCAGGCCTTGGGGCGCGGCCAGTTGAAGGCGGCGGCGTTGGTCAGTTTCACCCAGCAACTGGCCACGCTGCTGGGCGCCGGGCAACCGTTGGAACGCTCGCTGGGCATCCTGCTCAAGCAACCCGGCCAGCCCCAGATGCGCGCCTTGATCGAGCGTATCCGCGAACACGTCAAGGCCGGCAAACCGTTATCCAAGGCCCTGGAAGAAGAGGGCAGCCAGTTCTCGCCGCTGTACCTGAGCATGGTCCGCGCCGGTGAGGCCGGTGGTGCATTGGAAAACACCCTGCGTCAGCTCAGCGACTACCTGGAGCGCAGCCAGCTCCTGAGGGGCGAGGTGATCAACGCGTTGATCTATCCGGCGTTCCTGGTGGTGGGCGTGCTCGGTTCGCTGGCGCTGCTGCTGGCCTATGTGGTGCCGCAGTTCGTACCGATCTTCAAAGACCTCGGTGTACCCATCCCGTTGATTACCGAAGTGATCCTTGGCCTCGGCCAGTTCCTCGGCGCCTGGGGCCTGGCGGTCCTGGCCGGGGCTATCGTGACCATCTGGACCCTGGCCGCGCGCCTGCGCAACCCGCAACGGCGTGAACGCTACGACCGCCGCGTACTTGGCATCCGCGTCATCGGCCCGCTGTTGCAGCGCGTAGAAGCCGCACGCTTGGCCCGCACCCTCGGCACCTTGTTGAGCAATGGCGTGGCCTTGCTGCAAGCGCTGGTGATCGCGCGCCAGGTCTGCACCAACCGCGCGCTGCAAGCCCAGGTCGCCCAGGCGGCCGAGTCGGTCAAAGGCGGCGGCACCCTGGCCAGCGCGTTCGGCGCCGAGCCGCTACTGCCGGACCTGGCCCTGCAAATGATTGAAGTCGGCGAACAGGCCGGTGAACTGGACAGCATGCTGCTCAAGGTCGCCGATGTGTTCGACGTTGAAGCCAAACGCGGCATCGACCGTCTGCTCGCCGCACTGGTGCCGTCCCTGACCGTGGTCATGGCGGTGCTGGTCGCGGTGATCATGCTCGCGATCATGCTGCCGCTGATGAGCCTGACCAGCAATATATGAACCCCCGAGGACCCACCCCCATGCGCTTGAAACCTGCACGCCGCCAAAGCGGCTTTACCCTGTTGGAAATGCTCGCCGTAATCGTGCTGCTGGGCATCGTCGCGACCATTGTGGTCCGCCAGGTTGGCGGCAATGTCGACAAGGGCAAATACGGCGCGGGCAAGGCGCAATTGGCGAGCCTGGGCATGAAGATCGAAAGCTATGGGCTGGACGTCGGCTCACCGCCCAAGACCCTGCAACAGCTGGTCGACAAGCCCGCCAACGCCGCAGGCTGGGCCGGCCCGTACGCCAAGCCGTCGGACCTCAAGGACCCGTTCGGGCATGCCTTCGGCTATCGCTTTCCCGGTGAGCACGGTGCGTTCGACCTGATCTTCTTCGGCCAGGACGGCCAGCCCGGCGGCGAAGGCTACAGCGCCGACCTGGGCAACTGGGAATAACCCGCGACCATGCCCAACCCTCAACGCGGCTTTACCTTGCTGGAGATGCTGGTGGTGATCGTGTTGATCAGCATCGCCGCCGGGTTGCTCGGGTTTGGCCTGCAACAAGGGCTCAAGACCGCCCGCGAGCGCCAGGCGGTCGGGCAGATTGTCGATGCCCTGCGCAGCACGCGGGCGCGGGCGATTGTCAGCGGGCACACCGCCACGACTGTGTTTGATCTGCGTGGGTTGAGCGTGCAGGCCCCCGATCGGCCACCCAGGCACTGGCCGGCCGACCTGCAAGTGACCCTGCACACCGCCGAGCAAGTGGGCGCTGCGGTGGCGTTCTACCCGGATGGCAGCTCCACCGGCGGCAACCTGTTGCTGGCCAGTGGCAGTCGGCGTTGGCGCATCGACATCGGCTGGCTGACCGGCAGCGTGCAATCCAAGGCGTTGCCATGAAGCGCCAGGCGGGGTTCACCCTGCTGGAGATGCTCGCCGCCCTGATGCTCATGGCGATCTGCAGCACGGTGCTGCTGGTCGCGTTTGGCCAGAGCGCGCGGTCGTTGTTGCAGGTCCAGCACAGTGATCGCCTGACCCACGCGGCACTCAGCGTGTTCGATCAGGAAGCGGCGGGGCCGCTGACCAGTGGCATCCGCCAGGGCAACCTGGCGGGCATCGCCTGGCACTTGCACATCGCCCAGCAACCCACGCGTCTGGGCCAGCCGCGTTTGTTTCGCCTCGATCTGACGGTGCGCGAAGGGCCGCGCCAGGCGCAGTTCAGCACGCTGAAATTGCGCGCCGCCAGCGACAAGGCGCCGTTATGAACCGGCGCCAGCAGGGGTTTACCTTGCTCGAAATCATGATCGTGCTCAGCTTGCTCGGCGTGCTGCTGACCCTGGTCGGCGGCGCGTTGCTGGGGGCCAACCGTGCGGTGCTCAAGGCCCAGCGCTACGCGGTGAGCCTGGATGAAATGCGCGCCGCGCAGCAGTTTTTGCGCACGGCGATCAGCGAAGCGCTGCCGCTGGACGTGACCGAAGACGACAGCCAGACCCCCGGGTTTTTTGTCGGTGCGGCGCAGCGCCTGCAGTTTGTCGCGACCTTGCCTGGGGTGCTTGGCGGTGGAATTCAGCGTTTCACCCTGCAACTGCACGGCGATGACTTGCAGGTGGCGTTCGCGCGCTTCGAATCCACCGCCCAGGTCAGCGTGCCGGCCGCGCGCAGTGAGCCGCAGGTGCTGTTGCGCGATGTCGAGGCCTTGCAATTCAGTTATCGCGGCGTGTCCCCCAAAGGCCAAGCCACTGGTTGGATCAGCGCATGGCCGTGGACCAAGCGCCTGCCTTACGCGGTGCGTATCGACGCCACCGTCGGCGGGCCGGTGCCGTGGGTCAGCCAGGTGGTGGCGTTGCGTCTGAACCTGTCCGGCGGAGCGTCGGATCAATGAAGCAGCAACGCGGCGTGGCCTTGTTGCTGGTGCTGTGGGTGCTGGCGTTGCTCAGCCTGTTGCTCGGTGGCCTGGCCGGGTGGGTGCAACTGCAGACGCGCCAGGCGACGTGGCATCGCCAGCACACCCAGGCCGTGCTGGCGGCGGAGGCGGGCGTCGCGCTGGTGATGCAGGCGCTGGCTGACCCGCTGCAGCGCAAACAGTGGGTCGCCGATGGGCGGCAAATGCCGTTGGTATTTGACGACGCGCAGTTGCGCGTAAGCCTGCGCAGTGAGCGCGGCAAGTTGTATCTGAACAGTGCCGAGCCGGCTGATTTCGCCCGCGTGGCCTTGGCCTGCGGCGCTTCCGCGGCCCAGGCGGCGCGCCTGGCCAAGGACCTGGAAACCCGCCGCAATCAAGGTGTGGCGCCGTTCCGGGTGGTTGAAGAGTTGCGTCAGTTGCCGGGCATGACCCAGGCGCTGTACAGCCGGTTGGTGCCGCAGATCACTTTATGGAGCGGCCTGGACCGGCCCGATCCCGCCTTCGCCAGCACACTGCTGCGCAAGGCCCTGAACCTGCCGCAACAAAGCGCGGTGGGGGCTGATCCCGGCGAAGTGCTGGTGATCAGCAGCCGGGCAGAACGCCCTGGCGGTTACCACGCGCGGTTGCAAGTCACCGTTTTATTGAGCCCATCGGAGGGAAGCGCACAACCGTATCGGGTGTTGCGTTGGCAAGAATGAATCGATCGTTATCCAAACCCCTGGCGCAGCTTGAGCAGTGGGCTCAACCCATTGCCCAGCGCTGGCGCGGCAGCCTGTTGCAGCAGGGCTGGCGCCTGTGGCTCAAGGAGCTGCGCGGCTGCCTGCCGGCGTGGTTGCTGGCGCACGAGCCACCTGAGCGCAGCTACCCCTGGCCGTTGACGGCGCCGGTAGGGCCGGTGCCCGAGCATGTGCGCCAGGTGTTGCTGCTTGCGCCGTCGATGGTGCTGGTGCAGAGCCTGCAACTGCCGCTGGCGGCGGCCCGCAACCTGACGGCGGTGGTCGGTTATGAACTTGACCGTTTCACCCCGTTCGACGCCGAGCAACTGTACTTTGTCGCACGCCAGGAGCGGCGCACTAGCACGCACCTCAAAGTGACGCTGGTGGCGATCCAGCGCACACGCCTCGACCAGATCCTGCTCGACTGCGCAGCCCTGGGTTTGCATCCCCATCAGGTCGATGTGCCGGGCCTGGGCATCGACCTGCTGCCCGCGCCGTTGCGGCCACGCCAGCGCGCCCGCGGCAAAGGCCTGCAACGCAGCCTGCCGTGGCTGTGCGCGGCGTTGGTGATTGCGGCGATGCTGTTGTGGCTCAACGACCGCCAGCGCGTGCTGGATGTGATGCACGCCAGCGTCCAGCAGCAAAAACACCAGGTGGCCCAGGTCCAGCAGCTGCGCCAGCAACTGCTCAATACCCGCGGTGCAGCGAACTACCTGACCCGCCGCAAAGCCGCCCAGCCACCCTTGGCGGCACTGCTTAACGAGTTGACCACCTGCCTGCCCGCCGACACCTGGATCGAGCAATTGGAAATCACCGATGGCGCCGAGGTGTCGCTCTCTGGGCAAAGCGCCAAGGCCAGCGCCTTGATCACCCGGATCAAGGCGTGCCGCAGCCTGGAAAACGCCAGGTTCGAAGGGGTGATCCAGCCCGATGCGCAAACCGGCAAGGATCAGTTTGCCCTGCGCGCCCACTTGCACCAGGAGGCCAACGATGCGCCGACCCCTGACACCCCGTGAACGTCGCGGCGCCGCGCTGTTGGTGCTGGCCCTGGTGCTGGGCGCGACGTATTGGCTGTTGATCGACAGCTGGTTCGCCGGCCCGCTGCGCGACATGGGCGAGCGCGCCGAGCAACTGCGCGAACAGCAGCAACGTTACGCCGGGCTGTTGCAGCAGGGCGCGTCGTTGCGTGAGCAATTGGAGCAGGCGCGCCAGGACCCGGCGAGCAGCACCAGCCTGTTGCCCGGTGACGACCCCAGTGCCGTGGCCGCCGACTTGATGCAACGCGTCGCCGACCTGATCAGCAGCCAGGCCAGCCTCGGCGGCGGCTGCAAGTTGACCCAGCGCATGCCGATCACCCCGGAGCAGGACGACAGCGAGCCGTACCGCCAGGTCAAGGTCAGCCTGACCCTGGACTGCGCCATCGAACCGCTGACCGCCATCTTGCATGCACTGGAATACCAGCGGCCGTTCCTGTTCGTGGATGAAATGAGCATCCGCCGCCGCGCCGATGCGCCGGCCAGCGGTGGCGCCGGGAAGCTGGTGGTGCACCTGCTGGTGCGCGGTTATCTGCAACCGGCTGGCGCCGGGCAGGTGGCCCGATGATTCCGGTATTGCGCCCCATCGAGTGGGGCTTGCTGGGGTTGTCGGCGGCATTGGGCCTGTTGATGCTCGGCATTTTGAGCAGCATCGGCGACGCGCCGCAGTGGCTGCCGGCACCCGCGCCGAGCGCGCGCAGCACCGCGGCGGCCAAGGTGCTGGCCGCCCCGCAGGCGAGCCTGGAAAGCCTGGCCGGCACCTGGCAGGCGCCGTTGTTCAGCTCCGATCGCAGCCCTGATCGCGCGGTTGGCCAGGCGCAGGCGTCGAGCCTGTCGAGCCTGGTGTTGACCGGCATTGTTCTCGACGGCGAGCTGCGCGTGGCGCTGCTCAAGCCGGTCGACGGCCCCGCGCTGAAAATCCACCAAGGCCAGGCCCTGCCCAACGGCTGGCGCCTGGAACACCTGACACCCCGCGAAGCGCACTTCGCCCTCGATGGCCGCACGCAAACCTTGAGCCTCAAGGCCCTGCGTCTGCCACCGCCATCGACCACCCCCCCGATTACTCTTCCTCACGAGCCCACCCCTTGATCGATACATTGCGTACCACCGCGTTTTGCCTGGCCACTGCCGTTTCCCTTGGTGGCTGCGGCTCACTGCCCGACCGCCTCGACGCCGATGACGCGCTCATGCACGAGGCGATGCAGGGCACCGGCTCACAACGTCCGCCGCTGGACCCGGCCAGTGAGCCGGCGGTAGCGGCCGACACCCAACAGGCCAAGGCTGCGCCGCAGCGCCAGTTGATCCGTGGCAACCAGCAATTCGTGCGCCCACCCACGGCCGCGGCAGCAGCGCAGCAGGGCGGCGGCGACATCGTGTTCAACTTCGCCGACCAGCCCATCGAAGCGGTGATCAACAGCGTGATGGGCGACCTGCTGCACGAGAACTACAGCATCGCCCAGGGTGTGAAAGGCAACGTCAGTTTTTCCACCTCCAAACCAGTGAACAAGCAGCAAGCGCTGTCGATCCTCGAGACCCTGTTGTCCTGGACCGACAACGCGATGATCAAACAGGGCAACCGCTATGTGATCCTGCCCGCCAACCAGGCCGTGGCGGGCAAGCTGGTGCCGCAGATGCGTGTTGCGCAGCCGTCCAATGGTTTGTCGGCGCGGCTGTTCCCGCTGCGCTACATTTCCGCCACCGAGATGCAGAAACTGCTCAAGCCCTTCGCCCGGGAAAATGCCTTCCTGCTGGTGGACCCGGCGCGCAACGTGCTGAGCCTGGCGGGTACGCCGGAGGAGTTGGCCAACTACCAGGACACCATCGACACCTTTGATGTGGATTGGCTCAAAGGCATGTCGGTGGGCGTGTTCGGCTTGCAGCGCGCGTCGGTGGCCGAGTTGATGCCCGAGCTGCAAAAGATGTTCGGCCCCGACAGTGGCATGCCGTTGGCCGGCATGGTGCGCTTCCTGCCAATCGAACGGACCAACTCGGTGGTGGCGATCTCGTCGCAGCCGCAGTACCTCAGTGAGGTCGGTGACTGGATTCATACCATCGACGAAGGCGGCGGCAACGAGCCGCAGATGTACGTGTACGACGTGCGCAACATGAAGGCCACCGACCTCGCCAAATACCTGCGGCAGATCTACGGTACCGGCGCGATCAAGGATGACGCCCCGGCCAAGGTCGCGCCGGGCTTGCGCACGGCGACCCTGTCGTCGCCAGGCACCAACAGCACGTCGGGCAGCACGCCCGGCGGCCTGAGCAACAATCTGAACAACAACCCGTCTGTTGCCGATGATGAGGAGCAGGCACCCGAGTCCGACCAGGACAATCCCGAGCAGGGCGCCACTGAGGACGCCCCGGCCAAAAGCCTCGACGCCGGCACCCGCATCACCGCGCAGAAGAGCAGCAACCAATTGCTGGTACGCACGCGTCCGGTGCAATGGAAAGAAATCGAATCGGCGATCAAGCGCCTCGACAACCCACCGCTGCAAGTGCAGATCGAGACGCGCATTCTCGAGGTCAAGCTCAGCGGTGAACTGGACCTTGGGGTGCAGTGGTACCTGGGGCGCCTGGCGGGCAATTCCGCCAGCACCACCGTGGCCAACACCGCCGGCAGCCAAGGCGCCCTGGGCGGCGGCGGGGCAGGGCTGGGGGCGACGGATTCGTTGTTCTACTCGTTTGTCAGCTCCAACCTGCAAGTGGCCTTGCATGCGTTGGAAACCAACGGCCGTACCCAGGTGCTGTCAGCGCCCTCGCTGGTGGTGATGAACAACCAGCCGGCGCAGATCCAGGTGGGCGACAACATTCCCATCAGCCAGACCACGGTGAACACCGGCACCTCGGACACCACCCTGAGCAGCGTTGAATACGTCCAGACCGGGGTGATCCTCGACGTGGTGCCACGGATCAACCCGGGTGGCCTGGTGTACATGGACATTCAGCAGCAGGTCAGCGATGCCGAGACCCAAGCGGCCGGCGACACGCAGAGCAACCCGCGCATCTCCACGCGCTCGGTCTCCACCCAGGTGGCGGTACAGAGTGGCCAGACCGTGCTGCTCGGCGGCTTGATCAAGCAGGACAACGCCGAATCCGTGAGTGCGGTGCCCTACCTCGGCAAAATCCCCGGCTTGCGCTGGTTGTTCGGCAACACCAGCAAGTCCAAGGACCGTACCGAGCTGATTGTGTTGATCACACCAAGGGTGATAACCAGCGGCAGCCAGGCGCGGCAGGTGACGGATGATTATCGTCAGCAGATGCAGTTGCTGCGGCCGTCCAATTGAAGATGCACCAGGCGGTAGCTTTGGTTCGGTGGGTATATCCGTTGGTTAGGTAAGGGCGGCTTAGGGTTGCGCTCTTACAGCGGCTCACTTTTGGAAAGACCTAAAAGTAAGCAAAAGGCCTACGCCCTTACACTCGGCACCTCGCCTGCGTTCGGCCAGCGTGTTTTACGGGGCGACCCCAGATCAAAAACCAGAGCGCGGCGACCTTAGAACCGACCGGTATGTGCGGGTTGAACGGCGTCAAAACTGTGGGAGCGGGCTTGCTCGCGAATGCGGTGGATCAGCCAATGAATGAGTTGACTGACACACCGCATTCGCGAGCAAGCCCGCTCCCACATTTGGATTTCCAAGTATTCAGATGGAACTGTGGTTTGCGCTTTTCAAAAGTGAGCCGCCGTTACCGCAGCAATGGATATGCACTCAAAAACATCATTTATATGTATAAACAAATCCATAAATAATGAAATACAAGAATATTAGCTTAGACCAAAACAGCATTATATTTTCAAAACCCATTCCGTTATGTTTGATCGCAACAGCCTACCCCTGACCTCGGATGGTACTCATCGTGATTCAGATTCTGCTGCCATAACCGGGTAACCATGCCCGTAGCAGAATCGTTGGAAGGGAATTCAACGTATGTTGCCGATTCACACCCCGCACGCGCCTTAGCCCCCAATCGCCGCCACACCCCCCAAAAAACGAGCACCGCGCACGACCGCGTGGCTGCCCGACTTCGCGATTTGGATAAGCAGGAATGGCTATGAAGCAAGCGCTAACACCCACCGCCGTACTGGCCCTGGCAATGCTGGCCAACGCCGCCCAGGCCCAGGATGACAGCACCCTTTCGACCGTAGTGGTCACCGGCAACCGTGGCGCCGAGCAGCGCACTGTCACCAGCAGCGCGGTGCCGATCGATGTGGTCAGCGCCAAGCAATTGCAGAACACCGGCAAGCCCGGTTTGATGGAGGCCCTGAGTGCGGTGATCCCGTCGCTGACCCTGCCGGAAAAAACCGGCTGGGACGCCAGCGGTATCGCCCGCGCCCCCAACCTGCGTGGCCTGAGCGCCGCTGAAGTGCTGGTGCTGGTCAATGGCAAGCGCCGCCACACCAGCGCCACCTTGAACATCAACGGCATCAACACTGGCGCGGCCCCGGCTGACCTGGACCTGATCCCCATCAGCGCCATCGACCATGTGGAAGTCCTGCGTGACGGCGCCGCCGCCCAATATGGCTCGGACGCCATCGCCGGGGTGATCAACGTGATCCTCAAGGCCGACACCAGCGGCACCTCGGTGACCAACGCAGGCCTGGGTTACGACGGCAAGAAACAGACCGTGCAACAGAGCCTCAACAAGGGTTTTGAAATCGGCAACGGCGGCATTGTGCAGTTGGCCCTTGATGCGCGCAGCCAGAACGATGACAACAAGGCCAGCGCCAACGGCTACACCTACGCCCAGGCCCATGAGCAGGCGGGGCGTTCCACCTACGGCGGCTACGGCACACCCAAGACCAATCTGCTGACCCTGGGCTACAACGCCGAGCTGCCGCTCGATGACAGCTTCAGCCTGTATTCCTTTACCACCTACTCGCGGCGCAAGGCCGAGCAGGGCCAGAACTTCCGTCTGCCGACCATCACCAACACCATCACCACCGGCCCCAACGGCTACCCCGGCGGCTACACGCCGACCTGGTTTATCGACGAAGACGACTTCCAGGCCGCCTTCGGTGGCAAAGGCACCGTCGGCGAGTGGGACTGGGATTTGTCCACCACCTACGGGCGCAACGACGCGGAGCAGGGCACCACCCACAACCAGAACCCATCCCTGGGCGAGGCCACGCCGAATCACTTCACCTCGGGCACGTGGATTTCCACCGAGCTGACCACCAACCTCGACTTCAAGCGCGGCTTCGACATTGGCCTGCAAAAGCCGCTGGACCTGAGCTACGGCTTCGAACACCGGCGCGACACCTATGAGGTGCAGGCCGGTGACTATGCGTCCTACGCCAACGGCGGCTACTGCGTGGCACCGGGCAATTGCGCCTCGTCCGGGGCGCAGGTCACCAACGGCATTTCGCCGGATGAAGAAGCCACCGCCTCGCGCAACAGCCTGGCCAGCTATGTAGACGTGGGCTTCAACCCGGTGCCGGACTGGTACGTGGGCACCGCGTTGCGTTACGAACACTACAACCAGGGCGTCGGCGCCACGCGCAGCGGCAAGCTGACCACCCGTTATGACTTCACCCCACAATTCGCCGTGCGCGCCACGGTGAGCAATGGCTTCCGCGCGCCGTCCCTGGCCAACAGCCTGTTCAGTGCGCGTTCCACCACCTATGGCGTGGTGGACGGGGTGTATCAGTCGATCAACTACGGTGTGCTGCCGGTCGGTTCGGCCGCCGCCCAGGCCCTCGGTGCACAAGCGTTGAAACCCGAGCGCTCGACCAACTTCAGCCTCGGTTTCACCCTCACACCCACCGACCGCCTGAGCTTCACCGCCGACGCCTACGTGATCAACCTGCGCGACCGCATCACCCTCACCGGCACCTTGCTCGGCCCGCAAATCACCCAAGTCCTGCAAGGCAATGGCATCACTTCCACCTCCGGCGGCCAGTACTTCATCAACGGTGCCGACACCCGTACCAAGGGCCTCGACCTGGTCAGCAACTACAACCAGGACCTCGGTGCATACGGTTCGCTGAAGTGGACCGCCGCGTTCAACTGGAACCAGACCAGGATCCTCAACTACAAGGAGTCCACCACGATCCTCGGCACCTCCTACGACCTGATGGATCGCCAGGCGCGCAACCTGATCACCGGCGTACAGCCGAGCACCAAGCTGATCCTTGGCGGCGATTGGAGCATCGAGCGCTTCAACCTCAACCTGGCCCTGACCCGCTACGGCTCCTACAAGGAGGTCAACGTCTCCGCCGACCGCAGCCTCGACCGGGTCTACAGCGCCAAGTGGATCACCGACCTCGACCTTGGCTACAACCTCACCAAAGACCTCAACGTCGCCATCGGCGCCAAGAACCTGTTTGACGTCTACCCGAAAAAACAAGGCGTGCCGAGCAGCACCATGGTCAGCAGCTACGGCACCTATTCACCCTTCGGTTTTACCGGCGGTTACTACTACACCCGGCTGACTTACGCCTTCTAAGGCCACAACCCGCGAGGAAGAGAACATGCCCATCGTCGCCAAACCCTATGATCTGATCGAGCACGCCAGCCCGGTCCGCACGGCGCGTGTCGCCACTCCGATCAAGACCCTGCAAGTCGTTCCCGCGCGGCATCCCTGGCGCTGGGCCGGGTCGATCTTTGCCGCGTTGGTACTGCTCGGCATCGTGCACTCCCTGGCCACCAATCCGCGTTGGGAGTGGGGCGTGTTCGGCCAGTGGTTCTTTTCGCCGTCGGTGCTGCGTGGCCTCGGCCAGACGTTGTTGCTGACGCTGCTGAGTACGCTGTTCAGCATGCTCCTCGGCACCGGCCTGGCGCTGGCGCGGCTGTCGGGCTCGCCGCTGCTGGCCGCGTTGGCCTGGGGCTACATCTGGTTTTTTCGCTCGATGCCGGCGCTGTTGGTGCTGATCATCCTGTACAACTTCGCCTACCTGTATGACCACATCGTGCTGGGCGTGCCGTTCACCGACCTGGTGATCGCCGAGTGGTCCACCGTGGACGTGCTCAGCCAATTCACCGTGGCGGTGCTGGGCTTGAGCCTGATGCAGGCGGCCTACGCGGCGGAGATCATTCGTGGCGGCCTGATCGGTGTGGACGCCGGCCAGCACGAAGCGGCGGCCGCCCTCGGGTTACCGGCGTCGCGGCGGGTGTTCCGGATCATCCTGCCCCAGGCGCTGCGCTCGATCCTGCCGTCGGGTTTCAACGAGATCATCGGCCTGGTCAAGGGCACTTCCATCGTCTACGTGCTGGCCTTGCCCGAGCTGTTCTACACCGTGCAGGTCATTTACAACCGCACCCAGGCGGTGATCCCGCTGCTGATCGTGGCGACGGTCTGGTACTTGATCATCACCACCGTGCTGACGAGTGCGCAGTACTACGTCGAGCGCTACTTCGCCCGTGGCACTGCGCGGGTGCTGCCGCCCACGCCGTTGCAGCGCATCACGCGCTGGCTCAAGGAGAAATCCCATGAGTGAAGCCCGCGCCGGTCGTATTCAAATCCAGGGCGTGGGCAAGCGCTTTGGCAATCAACAGGTGTTGAAAGACATCGACCTGACCATCGACCCCGGCAAGGTCACGGTGATTCTCGGGCCATCGGGCTCGGGCAAGTCCACCTTGCTGCGCACCATCAATCACCTGGAAAAGATCGACAGCGGCCACATCACCATCGACGGTGAATACGTCGGCTACCGGCGCAAGGGCGACCTGCTCTACGAGTTGAAAGAACGCGAAATTCTCAAACGCCGCATCGACGTCGGCTTCGTGTTCCAGAACTTCAACCTGTTCCCGCACCTCACCGCCTGGGAAAACATCGCCGAAGCGCCCCTGGCCCACCAGCGCTGGAGCAAGGCCGAGGCCCAGGCCAGGGCGTCGGCGCTGCTGGCCAAGGTCGGCCTGGCGGACAAGGCCGACGCCTACCCGCGCCAGCTGTCCGGCGGCCAGCAACAACGTGTGGCTATCGCCCGCGCCCTGGCCCTGGACCCGAAAGTGCTGCTGTTCGACGAACCCACTTCGGCCCTCGACCCGGAGCTGGTGGGCGAGGTCCTCGACGTGATCAAGGGCCTGACCCAACTCGGCGTGACCCTGGTGATCGTCACCCACGAAATCGGTTTTGCCCGCGAAGTCGCCGACCACGTGGTGTTCCTCTGCGACGGTCAACTCATCGAAGAGGGCCCGCCCGAACAGATTTTCCGCCAACCCCGACATCCTCGCACCGCGGCCTTTCTCGGCAAGGTGCTTTAGCTCAAGGAGTGACTGCCCATGTTTATCTCTACTGCCCGTGTGGCCCTGCTGGCGCTGGCCGTCAGTGCTGCGCAAAGCGCGTTCGCCGTGCAACAGGTCGACCTCAGCCCCGACCGCGTGCGTATCCATGCGCCGCGTAACGAGGCGGCCATCGCGCAAATCCCGCCGGGCTTCAAGTTCGCCCAGCCCGGCAAGTTCACCGTGGCCGTGTCCGGCGTGGCCGGGCCGCCCCTGGCTTTGCTGGCCAGCGATGACAAGACCACCATCGGCAGCGAAGCCGACACCGCGCAGTTGGTCGCTGACAGCCTTGGCCTGCAACTCAACGTGGTGCAGACCAGCTGGGAAGATTGGCCGCTGGGCGTCAGCTCGGGCAAATACGATGCAGTGATCAGCAACGTCACCGTGACCGAGGCGCGCAAGAAACGTTTCGACTTCGCCACCTATCGCCAGGACGTGCTCGGCTTTTATGTGAAGAGCACCAGCAAGATCAACGCGATCAAGCAGGCCTCGGACATCGCCGGGTTGAAGATCATCGTTGGTTCGGGCACCAACCAGGAGAAAGTCCTGTTGGCCTGGAACGAAGCGAATGAAAAGGCCGGGATCAAGCCCGCGCTGTTGCAGTACTTCGACGACCAGGCCGCCGCGCAACTGGCGGTGCAGTCCGGGCGCAGTGACGCGCTGTTCGGGCCGAACTCGGTGTACGCCTATTCGGCCGCGATCACTGGTGGCATCAAGCGCGTCGGCACCGTCAACGGCGGCTGGCCGTTGCAGGCCGACATCGCCGTGACCACGCGCAAGGACAACGGCCTGGTCAAGCCGATCCACACCGCCCTGGAAAGCGCGATTGCCGGCGGCCAATACGAACAGGTGCTGCAACGCTGGGGCCTGGACGTGGAGCGTGTCGACAAGTCGCTGATCAACCCACCCGGCCTGCCGGATTAAGGAGCAGCGAGAATGGGACTGACACGACGTGAAGCACTGTCGAGTATTGCTGCGGTGGGCGGTGAGCAGGCGGTCAAGGATGCGCTGGCGGCGCTGGGCCTGGGGCCTTCGTCGCACCGCCGCCCGCAACCGCTGAAACTCAAGGACGGCCTGGGGCAGGGCACCCGCGTGCTGGTGCTGGGCGCCGGGATCGCCGGGCTGGTCACAGCGCTGGAACTGAGCCGCGCCGGGTTCACTGTGCAAGTGCTGGAGGCCCGCGACCGGGTCGGCGGCCGCACCTGGACCATTCGCCATGGCGACCGTGTGGACTACAAGGACGGCCGCACGCAAACCGCCGGGTTTGATCAGGGCCACTACTTCAACGCCGGGCCTGCGCGGATTCCCAGCCAGCACCGCACGATCCTCGACTATTGCAGTGAGTTGGGGGTGCCCCTGGAAGTGCTGGTCAACAGCAGCCATGGTGCCCAGGTGCGGCCGGATCTGGAGAAACCGGCGTTCAGCGTCGGCCAGGCGCTCAACGATACGCGCGGGCACTTGTCCGGCCTGCTGGCAAAGGCCGTGCAGCGCGATGCCCTCGATGATGTGTTGAGTCGCGAGGAACGCACGCGCCTGCTGGCGTTTTTGCAGGTGTATGGCGACCTTTCGCAAGCGCTGGCATTCGAAGGCACGATTCGTTCGGGGCACCTGGACTCCCCGGCGCACCCCGGCGCGTTGCCGGCTGCGCGCAGCCCGTTGGCGCTGGATCAACTGCTGCACCCGGAGTTGTGGGGCGCGTTGCTGCACACCGAATTCCCGGAATTTTCGGCGACCATGTTCCAGCCGGTCGGCGGCATGGACCGCATCACCGATGCGTTCTACGCCCGGGTTCGCGACCACGTGCAACTCGGCGCCCAGGTGCGCCAGATCCGCCAGTTGGAAGACGGCGTGGCAGTGACGTATCACGACCAACACAGCGGCCGCGAGCAGGTGGTACGCGCCGACTACTTGATCTCGACCCTGCCATTGCCGCTGTTGGCCAAGCTGGATACCGACTTCAGCGACCCGATCAAGGCGGCCTTGCTCAGCACCCGCAGCGACCAGGCGACCAAAGTCGCGTGGCAGTCGCCGCGTTTCTGGGAGACCGACTACCGCACCTATGGCGGCCTGTCGTGGATCGAGCACCCGGCGCGGCTGCTGTGGTACCCGAGCAACGACCTCAACACCCGCGACGGTTTATTGGTGGCGGGTTATGTGACCGGCGAGGGCGCCGACCGGTTTGGCGCCACAGCCCTGGAAGAACAGTACGCCACCTCGCAAGAAGCCGTGGAGTTGCTGCACCCGGGCTATTCCAGATACCTGCGCCACCCGCTGGCGGTGTCCTGGGAACAGATCCCCTACAGCGAAGGCCCGTGGCTGCAACGCGAACACTTTGCGGCCGAGGCCAGCGCCTTGCTCGAAGCGGGTTTCGGTCGCGTGTACGTCGCCGGTGACGGCCTGGTGCAGAGCGGCGTGGGTATCTGGCAGGAATCGGCGGCGAATTCGGCGCGGCATGTGGTCGCGCAACTGGCCGAACGGATCACTGAGCAACAACACCGCGCGGCGCTTGCCGCTTCTTGAGGAACATCACCATGAGCGACAGCATTCAACGGACCAGCGTCGGCCACTTCCCGATCTCGCAGACCGTCACCGTACCGGCGTCGGCCAGCTTGATCTTCGTCAGCGGCACCTTGCCCGACCTGCACGATGCCAACGCCCCGGCGGGCACCCCAGCGGCTTACGGCAACATTGAGGTGCAGACCGTTTCAGTGTTCAACAAGATTCGCTCGATCCTGCGCCAGCAAGACCTCGACCTCGGTGACATTGTGCAGTTGCGCGTGTTTCTGGTCGGCGCCGAAGAGACCGGCGGCAAGCTTGACTTCGCCGGTTTGCAGGCGGGTTACACGCAGTTCTTCGGTACACCGGAGCAACCGAACAAACCGGCGCGCACGGCCTTGCAGGTGGTGGCACTGCCACTGCCCGGCGCCTTGGTTGAAGTCGAAGCCATCGCCGCGAGAACCCACTGACTCACTCGGTAAAAAACTGTGGGAGCGGGCTTGCTCGCGAAAGCGGTGTATCAGTCAAAGCTGTTCCAGCTGAACCACCGCATTCGCGAGCAAGCCCGCTCCCACATTTCTGATCCGGTTTCTCCAGTGATATCCATCTATTTCAGGAGCATTTTCATGTCTACAACACCCCGGCAACTCAAGTTCGGCGCCATTCTCACCGGTGTCGGCACTGCGCAGAACGAATGGCTGCACCCACAAATTCCCGGCGATGCCAGCGTCGACATCGACTGGTATCGCGCCCAGGCGCAGCAGGCGGAAGCGGCCAAGTTCGACCTGGTGTTCATCGTCGACAGCCCCTACATCACCGCGGATTCGGCGCCACATTTCCTCAATCGCCTGGAACCGTTGACCCTGCTGTCGGCCATCGCCGGCGCCACCTCGAACATCGGCCTGGTGGCGACCTTGACCACGTCCTATACCGAACCCTTCAACGTGGCGCGCCAGTTCGCGTCCCTGGACCATATCAGCGGCGGCCGTGCCGGTTGGAATGTGGTCACCACCGGCCTGGAAGGCGCCGCCGGCAACTTCGGCCGTGAGCAGCATATCGATCACACCGAGCGTTATCGCCGGGCTGCCGAGCATCTGCAGGTGGTGCAGGGCCTGTGGGACTCCTATGAAGACGACGCGTTTGTGCGTGACAAGCGCAGCAAGGTGTTCCTCGACCCGCAGCGCCAGCATCGCCTTGATCACCACGGTGAGTTTTTTTCAGTGACCGGGCCGTTGAATATTGCGCGTTCGGCCCAGGGCCAGCCGGTGATCTTCCAGGCTGGCATTTCCGAATCCGGGCGCAGCCTGGCGGCCCATTACGCCGAGGGGATCTTTGCTGGCGTGGGCAATTTCGAGGACGCCCAGGCCTACTACCGCGACATCAAACAACGCACCGCCGCTGCGGGGCGCAATCCGGATCACGTGACCATCCTGCCGGGCATCTCGCCGATCATTGCCGACACCGACGAGCAGGCCCGGGCTATCGACCGGGAACGCAACGGCGCGCTGGACCTGGACAAGGCCCTGGTGCAACTGGGGCGGCCGTTCAACTACCACGATTTCAGCCAGTACCCGCTGGACGAACCTTTCCCGGAACTGGGCGACCTGGGCAGCAACGGCTATCGTGGCCACGCGGAAAATATCAAACAAGTCGCCCGCGACCAGGGCCTGACCTTGCGCCAGGCGGCGTTGCGTTTTGCCAAGCCGTTCTCCAGTTTTGTCGGCTCGCCGCAAACCGTGGCCGATGAGATCGAGCGTTGGTTTGTGGAGGGTGCGGTGGACGGTTTTAACATCCACGTCGGTGCGCCGGATGACTTTGCGCGCTTTACCGATCAAGTGCTGCCGCTATTGCGCGCGCGCGGTTTGTTCCGCAGTGAGTACAGTCACAGCACCTTGCGCGGGCACTTGGGGTTACCGGTGCCGGTCAATCGGCATACGGCGGCGCGGGTGGTGAAGCCTTTGCAGGCGGTTGGTGCATAACTATTTCCAACGGCGTGAGCGCGGCATTTACCACCCTTTCCATTTGCCCTGTTTTTTCAGGGTGGCGATGATGTGCTCGCGCTTGTGTCGGAGTTCAACCATCTTGTGGCGCAGTTCGCGGCAGCGGTTGCTGTTGAGGATGAGTAGGCCGATCAGGGGGCTGAGAAGAGCCATGGAGTACAGGTAAATGTTGGGGGTGTACGTGATTGCGGGGAGTGAGCTCAGAAAGCACAGGCAGTAGATCCCGACATTTATCCAGACCCAATGAGCGTGACCATACAACACTTGTATTTGAGCAATAGCGAACACCACACCGATCGTCAGTCCGGAAAAAAACCAGTTGCGCAAGGTTTCTCCTTCGAGTGCCCCGCAGAGGTAGGTGACCAAAACCAGAACGCCGGTCATCGCAATTGAAAAACAGCCCGCAAGTATCCAGCCACCAATGACATGCATGTAGCGTTTGCGTAGCAGTCGAGGGTCTGTGATGTAGAAGGCTGAATAGTAGAAATCTGTTGCGCTCATGGTTTTCCAGTCTGGCGCCGGGGGCTCGTCGTAGCCCATTTTTTCCAGGATCTTTTGTGCTCGCCGTTTTTTCATTGGCGGATTTCCTCATAGAGACCGATAGCGAGTGGCTTGATGTTCCCGGACACGGCGCTACTGGTGACGCCAAATATTCCTGCCACTGAATCGCTTATGTGAGTAGCGGTGATACGTTTCATCTGTGTTGCACTGATACGTTTGGTCGCAGTGCCGGCGGCTTGCTTCAGTTTGAGTAGTTTTGTGGTCAATCGTGGGTCATTGATGCTGAGCAATTCATTATTGAGTTTTGCTCGTTCTTGTCGTGTCAGCCCTTTCAGTACCTGGCGAATTGGTTTGCCGGTTACTTGGGTACTGACATTGATTGCTTTGACTGTCGTCACGGTGGATGTCCCTATTCCAGCCAGGGCGATGCCATCCAATACTGCGACTACCGCCTGGTACCAGGCTTCATCGTCGAGACGCTCCAGTGCTTGCGGGTCAATCCATGCAGCGGTTGTTCTACCAACGCCGATCAAGCATTGGGTGACGCTCGCGGCCATGGCGGCTTTGCCGACAAACGTAAGCACCACACTGGTCCCCGCCGTAAACGGCATGAGCGTAATTCCAGTCGTAACGACGAACCAGCTCAGTACCGCTCCTGCGCATGTCACCGCAGCGATAAGCCCTTCCGCCACCCATTCCGACTCCCGCGGCTCATGCTCCAACATCCGCTTGAACTCCACCGGCCCCACCGCCCTCGGCGCTTCACGCAACACCACCTTTTTCACCTGCACACTGCACAACGCTTGAAACTCGCGCAGTGTCAGCACATTGAAATCTTCATCGATATACACCACCCCCGCACCAATCAGCGCAGGGTCGGCGTCGATGGCGCAGAACAGTCGACGCAGGTCAATGCTGCTTTCAATTCGCTGGCGCGTGGTGCGGTGGGCCGAGGGAAATCCATCTTTGAACAGGGCGGTCGTCATTCCTTAACTCCTGGGTTTTTCGGGAGTTGAGAGGTTAAAGACGCGGTGGCGCAAATGAATGTCGGAAGTTTCGGTGTTTGCCGACAGGCGCTTCCCGATCCTGCTGTGGCGGCTTGTGGCCCTCGTGTCGGATCAGGAAAAGTTCGCCCCGCGCCATTTCCGGCGCTGACTAAGGAGAGGGAGCCAACATGGCCGTCGATATGTTTTTGAAACTGGGCGATATCAAGGGCGAGTCACGGGACCAGGCGCACCGCGACGAGATCGACATCACTGAATGGGCGTGGGGGTTGTCGCAGACGGGTTCGATGCATTCGGGTACGGGGGGCGGTGCGGGCAAGGTCGATATCAACAACCTGAACCTGAGCAAACCGCTGGATAAATCCAGCCCCAACCTGATGATGGCCTGCGCCAGCGGCAAACATTACCCCGAGGCGCGGTTGGTGGTGCGCAAGGCGGGCGGCTCCAGCCCGGTGGAGTACTTGGTGATTACGTTGAAGGAAGTCATGGTGGTGTCTTACAGCACCAGCGCAGAAAGCAAGGATGATCTGCTCTACGACCGCATCGCCTTGAATTTCGCCACCGTGGATGTCAGCTACCAGCCGCAGAAGGCCGACGGTGCCAAGGACGGTGGGCCGGTGAAGTTTGGGTGGAATATCCGGCAGAACGTAAAGGCCTGACACCTCACCGCGTGCCCGGATACCGCGTCTGCATCACTATCGACAACGCATCCGGGCGCCAGAATTGACAACTAATTTTCCAGGTGCAACGCCTGTTGCTTGAGCTGGCGCTTGCGTTCGAAGGGCAGTTTTTCCTGGTCGCCATAGGGCGCGCTGTACCAGTTGCCGTAGGTCGGGTTGGGCAGCAGGAACCAGCGCTGGCCGAGCCAGGCCACGTACGGTGCGGCGGCCTTGCGTTGGTCGGCCAGGGTGTTGTGTTCGGCCTGCACGAAGTCGCCGAAGGAATCCCCGGCCAGCATCAGCACGCGGGCATGGCTGGCGACCCATTGGCGTCGGCAGTTCTTACCGTAGCCAGCCTGTTCGCAGCCGCCGGTCGGGGTGCTGGCGGCCAGCACCTGTTCGTTGTGCGCCACCGGAAAACCGCGCAGGCGCAGGTTGTTGACCGTGGCCTGGACCTGGCTGTGTTCGCGGTTGGTGATGTAGTAGACGGTGATGCCTTTCTTGTCCGCCGCCTGCAAGAACTCAACGGCACCCGGCAGGGCCTGGGCCTTGGCCTGGTCGACCCAGGTGTTCCAGCGGTCGTAGGAGTAGACCTGGTTGGTGAGGATGTCCCGCGCATTGAGCGGCACGTTGTCGAGCACGGTTTCGTCGATGTCGACCACCACGGCCGGCGGCAAACCGGCGAGGTCTCGCGGCGGCAGGGCCAGGGCGTCCCAGGTCGGGTCGGCCAGGGCAGTATCCAGCTGGCGCGTGGCGCTGGCGAAGACCTGGCGGTAAATCAGCTCGTGCTCGATCGACGTTTGCGTCCACAGCACTGCGTCCAGCTGGTCGTTCGCGGGTGGTTGCTGCTGGCAGCCGATCAGGGCGGTGGAAAGCAGGCACACGCCGGAAAACATCAGATTACGCATGAACAATCAGCCTCGAAATTTTAAGGTGGCGGACAACCGCGCCGTGCAACAGGTGGCCGTCGTTTGCGGATTCACCCTCGTCGCGCCAGTACAGTAGCGTAATCGCCGACCCAGGTGGTGTCGCGCAACTGATCGAACTGGCGCAGTTGCTGGCGGATCGCGTGCACGATGGCGTTTGCCAGCCGATCACCACGTGTAGCTAAAACATGCCCATGAAGCTCAGGCCCGGTACGCCGACCGAGGCAAAGTCGTAAGCGTATTTCACCTGCCAGGTGGTCTCGCGCCCCCCCAGCGCGGGCAAGCACTTAGGGGTGCCGCCAGAGGGGGTGCAGGTTTGCGTCAATCACCCAATGCGGTTGGCCGGGTGTGACCCGTGTACCACCTACCCACCGCTCATGGCTGGCATGCTCCAGCCAATACGCTTGCCCATCGAGCACCGCCCGGCCCAATTCGGTCAGCGCCAATCCTGCTGGAGTTTCCGTCAGCAAGGGTTCGGCCCCATCGATCAACGGCCGCAACAGCGCATAAAACATCATGTCCCCCAGGAACGGCAGCGGTTCGCGCTTGGCCATCAACTCGGCAAACACCCGGCCCGCAGGTTTTGGCCCGGCTTCGGCAAGGTAGCTCAGGGTCAGGCGCTCGGTCAGCGACAAGCCATCGCGGGCGCCGGGCAACTCCTGCAACTGCCGCAGCAATGCGGGCGCCAAAAACGGCAGGGCCGGGTGAGTGCCGTGAGCCAGCTGCGCCCATTTGATCGGCGCGCTGTCGCAATACGCGGCCCACGTTTGTTTGGCCAGTTGCACGGCCTGCTCATCGATCAAGCGCCGTTGCGGCCACAGCCATGCAAGCAGGTCGGGCGCCAATTGGCCGATACCGATAAAGCGCTGCACACCGGGTATGCGGTCAACCTCGATCAGCTCCAGTTTCTTTGGCACCCGCTCCAGGCCTGCCAATGCACGAATCAGGAACAGTTGGTCGTAAGCGTCGGCTTCGCACCACAGCACGCTGTGTTCGGCGTGGGCCAAGGCTTCCAGTTGCAGGTATTCGTCGGCCAGCCGGCGCGTGGCCTCGTTCTGGTCCAGGGCAAACGCCTGGCTGATAAAGGCCGCGCGCAGGGCCTGGTAATCGTCAGTGGGCAGGTCGCGCACCGGGCCCATGCACAATGGGTCGCTGAGCATCTGGAACCGGCCCTTGAACCCGGCCAGCTGCAGGCTGTGGGCGATGTCATTGCCGCAGCGCCAGTGGGTGGTGCGGGCTTCATCGCTGGCGGCAAAGTCGGGGTGGCGGGCGGCGAAGTCGATGGCGTCGATATGGGCCTTGAGCTTGGGCCAACTGCTGAAGCCCAGTCTCTTGGCGATCGCCCATTGCGCCTGGGACAGGGTGGCGCTGGAGTCTTGGGCTTTGAGGCGCGCCAGCAGTTCCTTGGCGCGCTTGCGCTGTTGCTCAAGGTTGAGACGACCGTCGGTGTTGAAGTGCTGGGACATACGAGCTCCTTGTCTGAACCTTGTCCGCTTTAAGGTCGGGAGTCGTAGAAAAATAAGGGTGTTGCAGTGTCCTGGGCGCAGCCCTTTCCGCGGAAGGTGGCGTAGAAGGCGCCAGGCGAGGAATATAGGCAGGATCGTCGGGGTGTGCAACACGCTGATCGATCAAGATTCAGGGGTGGGAGCGGGCTTGCTCGCGAGTGCGGCGTGTCAGATACAGGCTCAGTGGCTGAGCCAGCGCTTTCGCGGGCAAGCCCGCTCCCACATTTTGACCCCGTATAGCCCGTGGGGCACCATTGCGCTTAACCGAATCGAAAGGAACCCCGCGTCCATGAGCGCACTGATCGAAACCCGCGCCCTCACGCGCATGGACGAGCGCCGCCAGGTGCCGTTGCTCCAGCCCACCGATTTTATCTTGAACGCAGCCGATCGTGTCTCCATCACCGGTTCCTCCGGCTCTGGCAAAAGTGTCTTCCTGCGCGCCTTGGCCCTGCTGGACGCGCCCAGTTCCGGGCAAATCCTGTGGAACGGCCAACCGATCAGCAACGCCGAGATTCCCCATTACCGTTGCCATGTCAGCTACCTGTCCCAGCGCCCGGCGTTGCTCGAAGGCACGGTGGAAGACAACCTGCGCTTCCCGTTCAGCCTCAAGACCTCGCGCAATCGCAGCTTCGACCTGGGCGCGGTTACCACCCTGTTGGGCCACGCTGGCAAGGCAGCGGATTTTCTGTCGAAGAACGCCGCTGACCTATCGGGTGGCGAATCCCAGGTCGTCTCGCTGATCCGCACCCTGCAACTCAATCCCGAGGTGCTGCTGCTGGATGAGCCTACCGCCGCCCTCGATCCCACCTCGTCCCGCGAAGTGGAAGCGCTGATTGACGCCTGGTTCTGCGCCGACAAGTCCCGTGCCTGCATCTGGGTTTCCCATGATCTCGAGCAGGCGCAGCGCATGAGCAACATCCACCTGCACATGAACGCGGGCGTTCTGAGCGGAGCCACCCAGCCATGAACTACCAGAACCTCACGGCCCTCGACCTGGGCATCGCGGCCTCGCTGATCCTGATCAACGGCGCGCTGTCGCTGCTGCTGCGCCTGGGCCTGGGCCGCCAACTGCTATGGGCGGCAGTGCGCACCGTGGTGCAACTGCTGGCCATCGGTTATCTGTTGGGCTGGGTGTTCGAGTTCGCCTACTGGTACGTGGTGCTGCCGTTGATGTGCGCCATGACCTTGATCGCCGGCATCTCTGCCGCCGGGCGCGGGCGGCGCACGTACAAGGGGCAGCGGGTCGACAGCATATTGTCGGTGTGGGGCAGCTCGTGGCTGGTCACGGCGGTGGGGCTGTTCGCGGTGATCCGTATCCACCCGTGGTACGAACCGCAGTACGCGATCCCGATCCTCGGGATGATCCTTGGCAACACCCTGACCGGCGTGTCCTTGGGCATCGAGCGCATGACCCAGGAACTGACCTCGGGGCGCAACACCATCGAAATGATCCTGGCCCTCGGCGGCTCACGCTGGGAAGCCGCCCAGGACGCCATCCGCCAAGCCGTGCGCGCGGGCATGATCCCGACGCTGAACCAGATGACCGTCGTCGGCATCGTCAGCCTGCCCGGCATGATGACCGGCCAGGTCCTGGCAGGAGAAAGCCCGGCGGATGCGGTGCGGTATCAGATCGTGATCATGTTCCTGATTGCCGCATCATCGGCGCTGGGCACGGTGGGGGCGGTGCTGTTGACGTATCGACGGTTGTTTTCGGTGGGGCATCGGTTTTTGCGGGAGCGGCTCGAAGAGCGGTGAGGGCAAGGCCGCTCCCACAGCGGATCAGGATTGCCGAGCATCCGACACCCCAAAATCCAACACCACTTTCATCGCCTGACTCTTGTCCGCCGCCAGCTCAAACGCTTGCACCGCCTGGCCAAATGGCACGGTGTGGGAGATCACCGGGGTGACGTCGATGATCCGGCGGTTGAGCAGGTCCACGGCCTGGGCGAACTCAGGATGGAAGCGGAAGGTGCCGCGCAGGTCGATTTCGCGGCTGACCAGCAGGTTGAGTGGCAGGGTGACGTCGCCGCCCAGGCCGACGGTGACCAGCACACCCCGTGGCGCGATGCATTCCAGGCCGTTGCGCAGGGCCTGGGCGCTGCCGGAGACTTCGAACATCACGTCGAAATAGCCCTTTTGCGCGGTGTAGCGTTTGAGCGCATCGGCACCGTCGGCGATGTTGTGGGTGCGCGTGGCGCCCATTTTTTCGGCGCAGGCGAGGGCGCTGGTGGACAAGTCCACCGCGACGATTTCAGCGGCACCGGCGGCGCGCAGGCTGGCGATCAGCAAGTTGCCGATGGGCCCGCAGCCGGTCACCAGCACGCGTTTGCCGAACACGGCACCGGCGCGCTGGATCGCGTGCAACCCCACGGACAATGGCTCGGCCAAGGCGCCTTCGGCCAGGCTGACGCCGTCGGCGAGCAGGTGGGCCTGATGGGTCTCGATCACCAGGCTCTGGCGAAACGCGCCCTGGATATGCGGGAAGGGCATCGCGCTGCCGTAGAAGCGCATGCCCAGGCAATGGTTGGGCAGGCCCTGGTGACAATAGCGGCAAGCGCCGCACGGGCGCGAGGGTGATACCGCGATCCGCTGGCCAACCTTGAACGTGCCGGCGTCGCTGCCCACGGCATCGATCACCGCCGAGACTTCATGCCCGAGCACCATCGGCTCGCGCAGGCGCACGGTGCCGAAGCCGCCGTGCTGGTAGTAATGCAGGTCCGAGCCGCAGATACCGCCCCGGGCGATGCGCACGCGCAACTGGTCGGGGGCGAGGGCCTGGGGTTCGTCCTGGGGCTCGACCCGCAGGTCTTTCGAAGCGTGGCAGACAATGGCGTGCATGAGATTCTCCAAAATTACAGCTGCGCGGTGATGCCACCGTCGACATACAGGATATGACCGTTGACGAAACTGGCCGCATCGCTGGCCAGGAACACCGCCGCTCCGGCCAGTTCGGCCACGTCACCCCAGCGTCGGCTCGGCGTGCGTTGCACCAGCCAGTCGCTGAACTCGGGGTTGGCCACCAGGTTGGCGTTCAACTCGGTCTTGAAATAGCCGGGGCCGATGCCGTTGACCGTCAGCCCATGGGGGCCCCAATCGATGGCCATGCCCTTGGTCAGCATCTTCAGTGCGCCCTTGCTCGCCGCATACGGCGCGATCCCGGGGCGGCCCAGCTCACTCTGCACCGAGCAGATATTGATGATGCGCCCCTGCTTGCGCGCAATCATCACCCGCGCCACCGCCTGGCCGACCAGAAACGCACTGTCGAGGTTGGTGCTGAGCAGTTCGCGCCAGTGCTGTTCGCTGTAGTCTTCCAGCGGCCCGCGCCGTTGCATGCCGGCGTTGTTGACCAGGATGTCCAGCGGGCCGAGACGCGCTTCAATATCGGTCACGGCGGCCTGGATCGCCGCGCTGTCAGTCACATCAAACGCCTGGGTGTGCACCTCCAGGCCTTCCAAGGTGAGCATGGCCGCCGCATCGCACAGGGTGCCGCGGTTGCGCCCGTTGAGCACCACCCGCGCACCCGCCTGGGCCAGGCCACGGGCAATCGCCAGGCCGATACCGGCGCTGGAGCCGGTGACCAGCGCGAGGCGGCCATCGAGGCGGAAGTTGTCTAGAACGTTTTGCATGGGATCACTCTCCTAACGCTTCACACCACCAACGACAGCAGCATGATGAACCCCAGGGCGGCGAAGGAGAGCACGGTCTCCATCAGCGTCCAGGTCTTGAAGGTTTCGACGACGGTCATGTTGAAGTACTGCTTCACCAGCCAGAAACCGGCGTCGTTGACATGGGACAGCACCAGCGAACCGGCGCCGGTGGCGAGCACCAGCAACTCGCGGTTGACGCCAGGCAGCAAGCCGATCACCGGGGCGACGATGCCCGCGCCGGTGATGGTGGCGACAGTGGCAGAGCCGGTCGCAACGCGAATCACCGCCGCCACCAGCCACGCCAGCAGAATCGGCGAAATCTCGGCACGCACCGCCATGTGCCCGATCACATCACCTACGCCGCTGGCTACCAGCATCTGTTTGAAACCACCACCGGCGCCGACGATCAGCACAATCGCAGCAGTGGGCGCGAGGCTGGCATCCAGCAGTTTGCTCAGGTGTTCGCGCGAGAAACCCCGCGCCGCGCCAAAGGTGTAGAACGCCAGCAGCAAGGCCGCGAGCAGGGCGGTGATGGGGTGGCCGATAAAGTCCATCCACACCCGCAAGCTGCTGTCGGCGGCAAAGGCCACGTCGGCGAAGGTTTTGAGCAGCATCAGCACCACAGGCAACAGGATGGTGGTGACGGTGATACCAAAGCCCGGCAGGTTTTCACCGGAGGATTCCTTGGCCAACTGTTCCATCAATTCCGGCGACGGCGTGCCGGGCACATAGCGCGAGATCAGGTTGCCAAACAGCGGCCCGGCGATCACCGCGGTGGGCAGGCCGACGATCAGCCCGTAGAAAATCGTCTTGCCGATGTCTGCGCCGAAGATGCCGATGGCCAACAACGGGCCTGGATGGGGCGGCACCAGCCCGTGCACCACCGACAACCCGGCCAGCAGCGGCATGCCGACCTTGATCAGCGACAGCCCGGTGCGCCGCGCCACGATGAACACCAGTGGGATCAGCAGCACAAAGCCGATTTCAAAAAACAGTGGAATGCCCACCAGGAACGCCGAAAACATCATCGCCCAGTGCACCCGCCGCTTGCCGAAGGCACGGATCAGGGTGCGAGCGATCTGGTCGGCGCCGCCGGAATCGGCCATCAACTTGCCGAGCATGGTGCCCAGGCCAAGGATGATGCCGACAAACCCCAGTACGCCGCCAAAACCGTCCTGGAAGGCTTTCATCACCTTGTCCACGGGCATGCCGGAGGTGAGGCCCAAGAAGCCTGCGGCCACGGTCAGGGCAACAAAGGGGTGGACCTTGAGGTGGGTGATCAACAATATCAATCCGATAATCGTGACCAGTGCATCGAGTAGCAGATAAGTGTCGTTAGCCATGCCGAGCATGGTGCCTCCTTGTTCTCATTGTTATAGGCCAAGCCCTGTCATATCGTGTATGACCGGGTGTTACTTCAACGCAGGGGCGCGGCAGCGTCCAATTTTCATTTGTGATGGGCTGATCAATATTCGTGATAACCATGGAAAATTTATGGAGCTGAAGCACTTGCGCGCCTTTGTGGTGCTTGCCCAGGAGCTGCATTTCGGCCGTGCGGCGGCGCAGTTGGCGATCGTGCAGCCCGCGCTGAGCATGCAGATCAAAGTGCTGGAAAGTGGCCTGGGCGTGCGCTTGCTGGACCGCAATCGCCACTCGGTGACCTTGACCGACGCCGGCCGCGCGTTTCTGCCGGAAGCCCAGGCCACCCTGCACCAGGCGGCGCGGGCGGCGGATGCGGCGCGGGCGTCCAATCGCGGTGAAATCGGCCGGGTGCGCCTGGGTTTTGTGTCGTCGGTGCTGCCGCACCTGTTGCCCCAGTTGATCCGCGCGGTGCATCAGCGCTACCCGCGCATCGAACTGGAACTCAAGGACATGCCCGGCCCCGATCAGGCTGCGGCGCTGAAGCAGGGCCTGCTGGATTTCGGCCTGATGCGCCTGCCCGCCGCCCACCCCGGGGTGCAGACCCGAGCGGTGCTGCACGAGCATTTCTGCGTGGCCTTGCCGGTGGATCATCCCTTGGCGGCACAAGCGTCGATCCACCCCGGCGACCTGCTCCAGGTGCCGGTGTACATCCTGGCGCGACGTTATGCGCCGGGCTTCTACGACGAGTTTATCCAGGCCGTGGGCATGCCCTTGCAGATCGCCTCCGAGCTGGGGGAGTTCACCACCATGCTCGCACTGGTCTCCGCCGGGCTGGGCGTGGGGGTGTTGCCGCAGCAGGCGGCGCGGGCGCTGCCGGCCAATTGCGTGGCGCGCCAGTTGCAGTTGGGGACGTTCCAGGCCACCACCGGCCTGGCCTGGACCGAGTTGGACAGCGCGGTCAAGACCACCTTGTTCAACCTGATTGTGGAATTGTTTGGCGAATGATTGTTTCGCCGGGTGAAATGCTGGATTGTGAATCCTGGTGATTCCAACGATCCGGGGCGCGGTGGAACATGTGTGGCGTCGATTACCCCTTTTTGGAGCCTTTCATGTCCCAGCCTGCGATCAAACTGTATGGTTTCCCGTTGTCCGGCCACTCCCATCGAGTCGAGCTGATGCTGTCCCTGCTGGGCTTGCCCACCGAATTCATCCTGGTGGACCTCAAGCACGGCGCACACAAGGCGCCGGACTTCCTCGCCACGATCAACAGTTTTGGCCAGGTACCGGCCATCGATGACAACGGCACGGTACTGGCCGACTCCAATGCGATCCTGGTGTACCTCGCCAGTCGATATGGCAAAGGCCAATGGCTGCCCAGCGATCCGGTGGGCCAGGCCCGTGTGCAGCGTTGGTTGTCGGCGGCTGCCGGTCAACTGCATGTCGGTCCGGCTTCTGCGCGTTTGGCGGTGGTGTTTGGCGCCCAGATCGATACGGTTGACGCTATCAGCCGCGCCCATGCCTTGCTGCAGCTGGTGGAGCAGCAACTGAGCCAAAGCCGCTTCCTCGCCAGCGACCAGCCGAGCATCGCCGATATTGCCTTCTACACCTATATCGCCCATGCGCCGGAAGGCAATGTGTCGCTGGCCGACTACCCTCAGGTGCGCGCCTGGCTGGCCAGCATCGAGGCGTTGCCAGGTTTTGTCGGCATGCCGCGCACGGCGGCCGGCCTACAACAGGCTTGAAGTCGACACCTTTGGCGAGGCAGCAAGTGTGTAAGCTACAGAAGGATCAACAATGGATCGATTCCACGAAATGCAGGTGTTCCTCGCGGTGGCCGAGGAGCAGGGCTTCGCCGCCGCCGCACGCCGCTTGAACACCTCGCCACCGAGCGTGACGCGGGCCATCGCCGCCATGGAGGCGCGCATTGGCACGCAATTGCTGGCGCGTACCACACGCAGCCTTCACCTGACCGAGGCGGGCCAGCGTTATCTGGAAGACTGTCGGCGCATCCTGGCCGAACTGGATGAAGCCGAAGAGGCTGCGGCGGGCAGTTATTCGATCCCCTGTGGCCACCTCACGGTGACCGCGCCGGTGCTGTTTGGCGAACTTTATGTGGCGCCGGTGCTGGGGGCGTATCTGGACCGTTTTCCCTTGGTCACGATCAACGCGCTGCTGGTCGACCGCGTGGTCAACATGACCGACGAAGGTGTCGACGTGGCCGTGCGCATCGGTCATCTGCACGAACCGGGGCAGCAGGCGATCCAGGTCGGTGAAGTGCGGCGCGTGGTGTGTGCGGCGCCGGGGTACCTGGACAGGCATGGGCGGCCGTCGCATCCGGCGCAGTTGCGTGACGCTCAGATCGCCACGTCGTCGTCCAGCCAATTGGTCAGTGAGTGGACGTTTGTCGACGCCGGCCAGCCGCTCAGCGTGCCCATCGAGCCGCGCCTGGTGGTTTCGGCCAATAACGCCGCGATCAACCTGGCGCGGCTCGGCTGGGGCGTGACGCGGGTGTTGTCGTATCAAGTCGCGGCGCTGGTGGAAGCGGGGGAACTGGAGATCGTGCTGCAAGCCTTTGAACCGGCGCCGCTGCCGATCCAGGTGGTGTTCCAGAAGAGCGCCCGGGTGCCGGCCAAGGTCCTCAGCTTTGTGGATTTTCTTGGCGAGCGCCTGGGCCAGGACGCCGCCCTGAACCGGCGCAATTGATGGAGCGCTATCGCGACATGCAGCTGTTCGCTGCGCTGGCCGGGCAGCCGAGCCTGGCGTCGGCGGCGCGCAGGGCTCAGGTCTCGGGCCCGACCCTGGTACGCGCGGTTGCACGTTTGGAAGCGCGCCTGCGCGTGGCATTGCTTGAGCGCAGCACCCAGGGAGTGAGCCTCACCGACGCCGGCCGCGCCTACCTGGCTGACTGCTTGCGCCTGCTCGCCGCCGTGGACGCCGCCGAGGCATCGGCCAAGGGCTTGCATGTGCAGGCCCAGGGCAATCTGCGGGTGTTCCTGCCGTTGCTGTTCAGCCGGTATGTGATGGCGCCGGTGTTGGCCGACTATCTGCAGCGCTATCCCGAGGTGCGCCTCAATGCCCGCTACCACGACTATTACCCCAACCTGCACGAAGAGGGGCTGGACGTGGCGATCCTTGTTGGTGAACTGCCCAGCTCGTCACTGATCGCCCGGCCGCTGGGGCAGGTGCGGCAGATCCTCTGTGCCAGCCCCGACTACCTCAACGCCCACGGCGAACCCCGGCATCCGCGAGACCTCAAGCAGCATCGGCTGATCGCCAATGCCGAGCAGGTGGATTGGGGGTTTCCCGGCTACCCGCTCAAGACTCGCGCACGCTTGAGTTGCGCCACCGTGCAAGGCGCGATCAATGCGGCGCTGCAGGGTGCAGGCCTGGTGCGCTGCCTGAGCTATCCGTTGCACGAGCACCTGCATAACGGCCAATTGCGCCGGGTGTTGCAGGCGTATGAGCAGGCACCGTTGCCAGTGCACGTGGTGTACCGCGAAGGCCGCAACGCATCGATGCGCGTGCGCAGTTTTGTCGATCACTGTGTTGCGGCATTGCGCGAGCATCCGGCATTTCAGCTGGCGTAATAGTGGATTGCCTGGGGTGGTGATTCCCTCGCAGGCGAGAGGGGCGCAGCATCGGCACATACAACCTGAGGTGCTCGCCATGAACCCGATCGAACATTCCCCCTGGCATGCCGGTGAACGGCAGATGCAAGCCGCCGTTGGCGTGGCCGACCGCATGGCGGTGGTCGGGCCCAAGGTGATCCGTGACCACTTGCCGGAGCAACACCGAGATTTTTATCCGTTGTTGCCCTACCTGCTGCTGGGCGTGGTGGATGCGCAGGGCATCCCGTGGGCGACGATGGTGGAAGGCGCGCCGGGGTTCGCCCACTCGCCGGACCCGCAGACCTTGCAGGTCGACAGCCTGCCGCCCCTGAACGACCCGGCCCGCGCGGGGTTTTATCCAGGGGCGGCGGTGGGGGTGCTGGGGATCGATCTCAACACCCGGCGCCGCAACCGCATGAACGGACGGATTGGCAGCCTTGATCACGAGGGTTTCTCGGTGGCGGTGGCGCACTCGTTCGGTAACTGTCCCAAGTACATCCAGGTGCGCCCGGTCGATGGGGTTGCGCGCAAACCCGGCGTACAGAGCGAGCGCTCCGACAGCCTGGATGAGCGCGCACAAACGCTGATCCGCAACGCCGACACCTTCTTCGTCGCCAGCTACGTGGACACCGATGGCGAACGCTCGGTGGACGTCTCTCACCGTGGCGGCAACACCGGCTTCGTGCGGGTCGAGGGAGACGTGCTGACCATCCCCGACTTTGCCGGCAACCTGTTCTTCAACACGCTGGGCAACTTGCAGCTGAACCCGGTGGCGGGGTTGTTGTTTATCGACTTTGAATCCGGGGACGTGCTGCAGGTGGCCGGGCGCACCGCGCTGATTCTCGACGGGCCGCAGGTGGCAGAGTTCGAGGGCGCGCAACGCTTGTGGACGCTGACCGTGGAACATGTGGTCAAGCGCCCGGCGGCGTTGGCGTTGCGCTGGCAGTTTGCAGAGTTTTCGCCGTTCAGTCTGGGAACGGGGCGTTGGTAGCCTGGACGTCGCCACAACCCAGCCCCCACCCCAATGCCATGTAGTGAGCGGGCTTGCCCGCGCTGGGTGGCGAAGCCGCCCCAAATCCAGGCACCTCGGTCTTCCCAGATAGATCGCGGCGTACCGTTTGGGGCGGCTTCGCCCCCCAGCGCGTGGCAAGCCCGCTCACTACCAAAGATGGGGGTCAGTAGCGGATCATCACCGATTTGAGCTCGGTGTAATCCTCAATGAATGCTGCGCCAAACTCCCGCCCAACCCCCGAGGACCGGTTGCCGCCAAACGGCACCGCCGGGTCGAGCAGGGTGTGCATGTTCACCCACAACGTCCCTGCGTTGATCGCCGGGACCATGCGCAGGGCCTTGCCCAGGTCGTTGGTCCACAGGCTGGCGCTGAGGCCGTAGGGGCCTCTGTTCATCAGTGCGAGCAGTTCGTCTTCGTCGTCATAAGGCAAAAAGGTCGCGATGGGGCCGAAGGTTTCTTCGTTGAGCAGGGTGTCGTGGGCATGGTTGGCGAGGATCACGGTAGGTTCGATGTAGCAGCCGGGACGGTCGAGCAGGGTGCCGCCATGGATGATGGTGTTGTGTTCGGCGCGGGCCTGGGCGATGTAGCCGAGTAGTTTGAGTTGGTGTTGATGGTGCGTGACCGGGCCGAATTCGGTGCGTTCGTCCAGGGGCGAGCCGATGGTCAGGCGGCTGAGACGCTGCTTGAGTTTTTCCAATACGGCATCGAGCTGCGAGCGATGCACGTAGAAACGCTCGGCCGCTGCGCAGATTTGCCCGGCGTGCAGGAAACCGGCTTCGAAGATGCCGTCCACGGCCTTGTCCACGTCCACATCGCGCAGGAACCCGGCGGCATTCTTGCCGCCCAGTTCCAGGGTGGCACGGGTCAGGCCGGCACCCATGGCACTGCGGCCCACGGCGATGCCGGTGGGCACCGAGCCGGTGAAGGAAACTTTGTGGGTGTCTGGGTGTTCCACCAGGCCCTTGCCGACGTGGCCGCCGCCGGTCAGCACGTTGAGCACGCCAGCCGGCAGCCCGGCGTCAATCGCCAGCTCGGCGATGCGCAGGATGGTCAGCGGGGTGAATTCGCTGGGCTTGATGATGATGCTGCAACCGGTGACCAGCGCCGAGGCGAGTTTCCAGATGGCGATCATGGTCGAGAAATTCCACGGCACGATGCCCACCACCACGCCCACCGGCTCGCGCAGGGTGAAGGCGGTGTAGCGCTCGCCGTTGAACGAGGGCAGTGACGGGGTGATGGTCTGGCCGCTGATCTTGGTGGCCCAACCCGCGTAATAGCGCAGGAAGTGCGCGGCCTGGTCGACCTCGAACGCACGGGCGATCTGGATGATCTTGCCTGACTGGCAGGTCTCGATCTGCGCCAGTTCTTCGCGGTTGCGCTCCAGCAGGTCGGCGAGCTTGAGCAGTACCTGGCCGCGTGTTGCCGGGGCGGCCTGGGACCATTGCGCGAAGCCGCGATTGGCCGAAGCCACGGCGGCGTCGATGTCGCTGAGGTCGGCATCGGCCACGTGGGCAATGACCTCGCCGTTGGCCGGGTTGACCACGGCCAGGGTCTGGCTGGAATGGCTGCGCACGCTGGCGCCGTCGATGAACAGCCCGTGGTCGCGACGCAAAAATGCTTCGACTTGAGACAGCAGCGGAGTATCGCTCATGGCAGGTTCCTGGCAGTTCACAAAGGAAAGGCCGAGGTTAACCAACGGCCCCCCTTGGTGGCTTGACTGTGCCTGCCAGGTTTCCTGCCTGTGCCTGCCTGCGCCGTTCAGAACGGCACGGCGACCACCAACTGGCTGTAGACGTTGGTGCCGTTGCCACCGACCTGGTTGCCGCCGGTCTCGGCATCCTTGTTGGGCTTATACAGGCCCAGCAACGGCGTGATGACCAGGTGCTCGTTCACCGCCCATTCGGCGTACAGGTCCAGCTCGCGGCCATCCAGGTTCAACTGGCCACGGGTGCTGACGGTGCTGTAGTCGAAAAACAGCGCACCGAGGGTGAGGTTTTCCCGCGGCTTGAGCTTGAGCCCCACGTGCTGCACCGTCGTATTGGTGTTGAACGGCCCGGAATAGTTGCCCGCCACTTCGCCCTGGACCCAGGTGCCCAGGCCGCGATTGAAACCGCTGAACATCGCGTCCCAGTTCTTCGAATAGCGTGCGTAGCGGTAGGTCAGGTCGGGTGACCACGGCAGGTCGGCGAAGGTATAGCCCGCTTCGGCGTAACCGGCGTTTTGCTGGCTGTCGCGACGGTCCTGGCGCGCCAGTTCAAACGCCAGGTGCGCGTTGTCGATGCCCGCATTGCCCGCGCCGCGCAGGCTGTAGAGGTTCATGCCCTTGCGCTGGCGCTGTACATCGGTGGCGTAGCGCTCGTCCACATCGATGCCATGCATATAGGTGAGCCCCAGGGTACCGGGTGCAGCGCTGTACTCCAGAGTGCCGGCGGCCATTTCGGTCATGGCCTGGGCCGGGTTGTCGGACTTGAACCACAGCAGGCTGCCGTGCACGCCGTCCTTGCCGCCGAGGCGGAGCACGGCGGTCTTGTCGAAGGCGTGCCGCGCGGCGATGTAGTAGGCGCCGCCGCGATTGAACTGGCCATCGCCGACGCCTTTGCCGAGGTTGGGGCCGTCGTCGTTGAGGATGAAACCGTCACCCAGCATCAGCACTTGGCGGCCGAACGACAGGTCCACGCCGTCCTTGCCCAGTACCGGGAACAGCTCACCGGAGCGCCAGCCGGCGAAGGCTTCGTCAAACTTGGTGGTGCGCTCGCGGCCGGTGGTGACGCCGGACGCGTCGCCATCGCCCCAGGTGCCGGAACTCACCAGATTCGCCGTGCCGTAGGCGCCACCAAAGCTGCCCAGGTTCTGCTCGACACTCAGGCCGTACTTGATGAACGCTTCACGCCAGGTGGAACCACCGCTGCGGCCATCATAGTTTTTCGGGCTGTTGAACAGGCCGTACACGGCGAGGAAGTTGCCGGTGACTTTGCTGTCGGCATCGGCATACAGCTCGACCGCCTGCGCATGGCTCGCCAGCAGCGCGAACGCCAGGCCAAGGCCGCGATTTTTCAGGGTGTGCACCATTGTTATTGTCCCCATCTTGGTTAAGAGTGAGGGCGCATTAGGGCCAGCGCGCAGGCGTAAGTCTTTCCTCTGCGTGCCAGGCAATTGACCCTGGCCGCCACGCCGCCCGCGGTGGCAGGCAGCAACAAAAGCGGCGGCAGACAGGGGCAAGACGCTCGACACGGGTGGGGCGCAGAGTGCCGACACATTCCAGAAAACCGCTTTCGAGGACCCCACCATGTCGAGCAATGACCGACTCACCGCGCACCTCAACCGGGGCACGGTAGGTTTCCCCACCGCGCTGGCCAGTACCATCGGCCTGATCATGGCCAGCCCGGTGATTCTCACCGCCACCATGGGCTTCGGCATCGGCGGCAGCGCGTTTGCCCTGGCGATGCTGATCGCCGTGATAATGATGCTGGCCCAGGCCACGACCTTTGCCGAAGCCGCCGCCATCCTGCCCACCACCGGCTCGGTGTACGACTACATCAACTGCGGCATGGGGCGTTTTTTCGCGATCACCGGCACCTTGTCCGCCTACCTGATCGTGCATGTGTTTGCCGGCACGGCCGAGACCATCCTCGCCGGGGTGATGGCGCTGGTGAACTTCGAACACCTCAATACCCTGGCCGAGTCGGCCGGTGGCTCGTGGCTGCTGGGGGTGGGGTTCGTGCTGGTGTTCGGCGTGCTGAACGCGTTTGGTGTCAGCGCGTTTGGCCGTGCGGAAATCATCCTCACCTTTGGCATGTGGACCACCCTGATGGTCTTCGGCGTCCTTGGCCTGATTGCCGCGCCGGCGGTGCAGTTGGACGGCTGGTTCGGTGTGTCGCTGGTGGGCACCGACGTGATCACCGTGCTGTCGCTGGTGGGCATGGCGATGTTCATGTTTGTCGGCTGCGAATTTGTCACGCCGTTGGCGCCGGACTTGCGCCAGTCGGCCAAGGTGATGCCGCGCGCGATGATGCTCGGGCTGATGGGCGTGGCGTCGTGCATGTTCATCTATGGCGCGGCGATGAAGCGCCAGGTGGAAAACGTAGTGCTCGACGCCGCCTCGGGCGTGCACCTGCTGGACACCCCGATGGCCATCCCCAGGTTCGCCGAGCAGGTGATGGGGCAGGTCGGCCCGCTGTGGCTGGGCATCGGGTTTCTGTTTGCCGGTGCGGCGACCATCAACACCCTGATGGCGGGCGTGCCGCGGATTCTCTACGGCATGGCGGTGGACGGCGCGCTGCCCAAGGTCTTTACCTATTTGCACCCGCGCTTCAAGACGCCGCTGCTGTGCATCCTGGCAGCGATGCTGATCCCGTGCCTGCACGCGCTGTATCTGGGCGGCAACACCGACACCATCATGCACTTGGTGCTGGCGGCGGTGTGTGCCTGGAGCTTTGCCTACCTGCTGGTGACGCTGTCGGTGGTGATCCTGCGCATTCGTCGCCCGGATCTGCCACGGGCGTACCGCTCGCCGTGGTTCCCGCTGCCGCAGATCGTGTCGAGCGCGGGCATCCTGCTGGGCATGTGGTTCATCACGCCACCGGGGATGAACCCGGCCGACATCTACGTGCCGTTCGGCGTGATGCTCGGCGGTACGGCGCTGTATGCGTTGTTCTGGACCCTGGTGGTGCAGAGGGTCAACCCGTTCAAGCCCGCCTCGGTAGAAGAGGTGTTGGCCAAGGAATTCAGTTATCACGCGGAGCAGGCTGGCCATGGTTATAGCGACTTTGCGGCAAAAGCTGTTTGAGCTGTTTCGCGCTGATCGAGCGCCGTCGGGCTATCGCCCGGGGCTGACCCTTGAGCGTTTGCGGCGCAACCTCGGGCTGGCGCAGCTTGAGGTGGATGGCGTGGCGTTCGAGATTGTCGAGCGCACCGAATCACAGTTGTTGATGCACCTGGTGCTGACCGAATTTGTACTGCGCGTGCCTGCTGCGACACAGGGCATGGCATGCCTGGAGGTGCACCATGGCGGCGCGATTCGGCGCAGCGGGATGCGCGTGCGTCAGCGTGGCGGTGACCCGACGCTGGGGCGTGAACTGCAGGCGTGCATCGAGGCGGATGCGGCGTTGTTCGCGGCGCTGATGCCCCTGGACTTCAAGCGCCTGCGCATCGGCCTGCAAGGCGGGCAATGGTGCGTGCGCCTGGAGCATATGGGCGGCAGTGAGGTGGTCAATCGCCTGCCGGCGTTCCGGCGGTACATCGCGTTGAGCGCTGTGCAGCGCGAGCATCTGCTCGCCAGCCTGGCGGGCCTGCAACGGCTGTTGTCGAGCCGCTGATTGGCATCATTAGTGCAACCGTAATGGGCAGACAGGTTGTTGTTGCGCGCATATAGCTAACATGTTAACTATTGCCCGAGAACAACAAAAAGAAGCCATTGCGGAGACACCCCATGAGCATCCCTCAGCGTGCGCACGACGGGCTGGACACTTGGAATCGGGAGCTGCGCGCCGCGTGCGGCTATTTCGATACGGAACTGGCGTTCAACCGCTCGCTGTTCATCGGCGAGATCAGCAACTTGCCGCGCGGCCTTGCCATGCTGCGCACCAATGCCGGGCTGATCAAGCGCCCGGCGCACCACGCCGACCACGACAACGACCAGGACTGTTTCCTGGTCAGCCAGCGCAGCGGTTACTCGCAGATCGTACAGAACGGCCAGACCCTGCAACTGGCGCCTGGCGAGATGCTGCTGATGGACTCGGTGGGCTCCATTGAGATCATCCCCTTCGGCCTGATCGAACACGCCTCGCTGTCCCTGTCGCGTGCCGATGTGTGCAAACACCTGGGTGGCGATGGGCGTGCGTTCGGCAAGATCTCCTCGACCAAAGCCTGCGGGCGCATGTTGCATGTGTTGATGGATCAACTGTGCAAGGACAACTCAGAGGATGGCGGCGGTGAAGTCGAGGCGCTGCAATCGGCTTTTGTCTCGCTGCTGGGCTCGGCGTTGGAGCAGGGCGATGACGGCCGCGAGGGCGTGGCGTCGTTGCAGGGCAACAACCTGCGCAGTTATGTACAGAAGGTCATTGACGAGTCACTCAGCCAACCGGGCCTGAGCCCGATCGGCCTGGCCAACCGCTTGAACATCTCGGTGCGCCACTTGTACCGGTTGTTTGAGGAGCAGGACGACAGCGTCTGCCGCTACATCCAGCGCGCACGGCTCAAACGCAGCGCGGATGATTTGACCAACCCGTTCTTGCGCAGCGAGTCGATCACCTCGATCGCCTACAAATGGGGCTTTACCGACTCGGCGCATTTCAGTCGTTCGTTCAAGAAGCAGTTTGAAGTGTCGCCGAAGGATTTCCGTTCGAGCCGGATGCAGGCGGCGGGCTAGACCGGGGCATTTGTAAGGCGCCGTAGTGAGCGGGCTTGCCCGCGCTGGGTGGCGCAGCCGCCCCAACAAGACCGCTGCGGGGTTTCAGGAGGACCGCGGCGCCTGGGTTTGGGGCGGCTGCGCCCCCCAGCGCGGGGCAAGCCCGCTCACTACAGACTTATTTGGTCACTATGTGGGGCTGGTTGGCTGTAAATCGCTGGCTAGTGTTAATGCTCTTAGGGACTTTGCCCAGGAGCAACGGATTGCGCTGAACACCTCAAACCCATCGTCTGCGTCACGGCCGCTGCTCGGAGCACGGACGCAGCTACCTCATCACTATTGTCACTCACCACCGCCAGCGCTTGTTCACCGACCTGTTCCTCGGTCGCCTACTGGTGGCCGAGTTCCGCCAGGTGCGCGAGCTTGGTCTGGTCGACTCGCTGGCGTGGGTCATCATGCCTGATCATCTTCATTGGCTGTTTGAGTTAAAGCAGCAGACGCTGGGCGACGTGGTACGTCGTATCAAGTCGCGCAGTACGCTGACGATCAACAGGTGTCGACAAAGCCAAGCGCGTGTATGGCAACCCGGTTATTACGATAGGGCTGTGCGTGTGGAGGATGATATTCGCACTATGGCGCGTTATATCGTGGCCAACCCGTTGCGGGCTGATTTGGTTGAACACCTAGGCGACTATTCACTCTGGGACGCCACCTGGCTCTGATTGTAGTGAGCGGGCTTGCCCCGGTACAAACCGGGGACATCGTTTACATATCTAACCGGGGACATGGTTTACAGGT